>CALDYW010000079.1 GCA_937944395.1 uncultured Paracoccaceae bacterium
CACCCCCCGAGGATATTTCCGGACCGGACATGGGGCCTGCGCCGCACGGACCCGAGCCCGCGCGCGCCGTCGCCGGTTCCGGCCGGGCCGGTCAGCCCCAGACGGCGGTGAACTCGCGCCATTCGCCCCGGCTCATGCCGCTGTCCTCGAAGGTGACGGTCTCGCCGGCGAGCCGGCGCTTCAGCACCGCGACGGCACGGGCGGAGAGCTGCACCGCGTTCAGGCGGTAGTCCTCGAAGGCGGCGAAGGCGAGCGGCACCCAGTCCCGCACCAGCCCGGCGATGGCCTCGGCATAGGCGCGGATCTCGAACTGGGCATGGGCGTCGGCGCGCAGCCGCAGGAAATGGAAGAGGTTGTGCAGATCCACCTTCCAGTACCACTGGGTGTAGACGTTCATCGGCAGGTTCATCCGGGCGAGCTCGCGCGCGAGCCCCTGCTGCCCGTCGCGGGACAGCATCGCCTCGTAGTGGTCGTAGGCGCGCTCGGCATCGCCGCGCAGGATCGCGCGCACCCGTTCGGCCTCGGCATCGGCGAGAGCCGCGCCGCGGCCCTGGGCATTGGTGGCGGACTGGGCCGCCAGATGCTCGGGCGCGGGAATGTAGAACTCGCGGTCGAGGATCGAGTAGCGCGCCGAAACCTCGTTCACGCTGGCGGTCCGGTGCCGGATCCACTGCCGCGCGACGAAGACGGGAAGCTTCACGTGCAGCTTGATCTCGCACATCTCGAAAGGCGTCGAGTGCCAGTGCCGCATCAGGTAGCGGATCAGTCCCGCATCGTCCTGCACCGCCCGGGTGCCGCGGCCGTAGCTGACCCGCGCCGCCTGCACGATCGCCGCGTCATCGCCCATGTAGTCGATCACCCGCACGAAGCCGTGGTCGAGCACCGGCACCGCCTGATGCAGGCGCGCCTCGAGCCCCTCGGCCACGGCGCGCAGCGTCGGACGGGGTGCGGCGCGCTGGGCGGCGATCTCGGCCTCCTGATCGGGTGTCAGCGGCATCGGCAAGCTCTCCCCTCGGGCGATTCCGCCCCGCCACATCTTGGGGTCTGCGGCGCACCGAACGCAACAGGCCGTCCGGGCAGGGCAGGGCGCTGTGCCCGGACTGCCGCGCCGCGGGGATTTCGCGCGGCCGGCGTTGACTTTGCGGGGTGCAGGCGGAAACCTTCGAGAAAAGAGGCAGAACGAGCAGGCTTGCCGATGAACCGTCCCGTCCTCGCGCTCTGCGCGACCCTTGCCGTTGCCGCCTGCGGAGAGGGCACCAATCCCCTGACCGATCCGCGCCATCCCGGTCCCGAGAACCCGGGGACCGGCGAGGACACGCGACCCGGGGCGATCTACGGCTTCGGGCTCGATCCGGACCTCAGCATGAACAGCCTGCGCTACGACGCGGCGACCGACGAGATCATCATCAACAACATCCCCTTCGACGGACCCGACGGCCGCTATGGCCGGGCGGGAACGCTGCCGAACGGCTTCGGCCGCTACGAGAGCCGCCAGACGCTGACCACCGGCCGGCGCCAGTACTACGCGGTGTTCCGGCGGTCGGACAGCGGCTTCGCCCAGGCCGGTGCGGCGGCCTCTCCCGACTATGTGAGGTTCGGCTTCGGCGGGGTGACGGCCCAGCGCAGCAACGCGCGGGTGCGGATGCCGAACGAGGGCGAATACGTCTATACCGGCGAGTATGCCGCGGTGCGGGTGTTCGATCTCAGCCGCGACGGCGCCGTGGATGGCGCGCAGTACATCACCGGGCAGGCGCAGCTCGACGTGGACATCAGGGACTTCGACGTGGTCGGTGCGGTCGAGGGGGTCATCGTCAACCGGATGCTGTTTGATTCCGACGGCAACCTCCTCGGCGTTCTCGACGACTACATCTCGCTTGCCACGGCCGAAATCGACTTCGCGAACCAGACCATCCGCCCCTCGGCGGCAAGCGGCATCAGCTTCGCCGATTCGGAGGCCATCACCACGGGCGACTGGGCGGGTGTCTTTGCCGGACCGGACGGCAAGGAGGTGGCGGGCATCGTGATCCTGACCGGCACGACCGGCAGCGACCCGGACTCCGGAACCGTGCGCGAGACCGGCGTGTTCATCGCGATCCGGAACTAGGGCGAGTGCGGTAGATAGGGACGCAGCGACACCGATCCTTGCCGCATCCGCGCGGCGCCCCCGGCGCCCGCCCGTGGCGCACGTTCCTTGCCGCGGCGCTGCTTGCCGGGGCGGTCGCGCTGGCGGCAGCGGTGCCGGCGGCGCCGGCATCGGCCGAGACACGGCTCGACCCGCCTTCGGCGCGCGCGCTGGCGATCCGGCTTGCGCGGGACGGCCAGCTTCTGGCGGCCCGCGCGATCGCGCTTGCCCTGCTCGAGCGCGATCCCGGCGACGTGACCGCGCTGATCGTGCTGTCGCGGGTCGAGCGCGATCTCGGCGCGCACCGCGCGGCGGCCGCGGCCGGGCGCCGCGCCTTCCGGCTGGCCGGAAACGGGCAGGACCGGTTCGCCGCGGCATTGGCGACCGCGCAGGCGCTGTCCTCGGACGGGCGGCGCACCGAGGCGCAGCTCTGGCTGCGCCGGGCCGCCCATGCCGCCCCGGACGAGCAGGCCCGCCGCATCGCGATCCGCGACTTCCGTTACGTGCGCGCCCGCAACCCCCTGTCGGTGCAGCTGAGCTTCGGCCTGACGCCGTCCGACAACGTGAATGGCGGACCCACCAGCACGACGCTGGTGATCGGCGGGTTCGAGTTCGTCAATCCCGACGCCGTGCCCTTGCCGGGGGTGATCGCCTCGGCCGGCGCCGATCTGGGCTACACGCTCGACATCTCGCCGGCCACGGCGCTGCGCGCGGGCCTGGCGCTGTCGGCCACCGCCGTCGCGCTCGGCCCCGAGGCGCGCCGGAAGGTGCCTTCGGCCCGCGGGTCGGACTACGGCGACAGCGAGGTTGCGGTGTCGCTCGGCCTGTCGCACAGCCTGTCCGGCGGTCGGCTGCGCCTGGGGCTGCAGGCCGAGGCCGGCCGGGAATGGTCGGGCGGCGTGCCGTTCATGGATGCCGCGCGGCTGTCGGCCAGCGCCGACCTGGCACTCGGCCCGGCGACGCGGGCGGGAGTGCGGGTCGAGGTCGAGCGGCAGGACCGGCTGGACCACGCCTTGCGCTCGGCCGACGTGCTGACCTTCGGAAGCCGTCTGGTCCATGCCCTGCCCCGCGGCGGGGCGCTCGAGGTCGATCTTGCCTTCGGCCGCACCGACTCGCGCTCGGCGGCGATCGCGCAGCGTTCGGTGCGGCTCGGCCTCGGCTGGACGCTGGCGCAGCCGGTGGCCGGCGCCGAGACGACGCTGATCACGCGGCTCGAGCTGCGCGACTACGACCGGCCGCTGTTCGCCGCGGACCCGCGCGAGGACATCGGCACCGACCTCGGCATCCGCATGGTCTTCCGGGAACTCGACGTGATGGGCTTCGTGCCGCGGGTGCAGATCGATGCCCGGCGCAACCGCTCGTCGGTCGCGCTCTACGACACCCGGTCGCTGTCGCTGCACCTGGGCATCCAGTCGAGTTTCTGACGCCCTGCGGCTTGGCCCTGCCGCCGCCCTGCGCTAGCTTCGCCGGAGACGGGCGGAGGAGACCGTGGGATGCAGGTTCGCTATCTTCACACGATGGTCCGGGTGAAGGACCTCGAGAAGTCGGTCGCCTTCTACAAGCTGCTCGGGCTGCAGGAGACCCGCCGCTACGACAGCGACGGCGGGCGCTACACGCTGGTGTTCCTCGCCCCGCCGGGACAGCCCGACTGTCCGATCGAACTGACCTACAACTGGGACGGCGACCCCGGCCTGCCCTCGGACAGCCGGCACTTCGGCCACCTCGCCTATGCGGTCGAGAACATCTACGACATGTGCGCGCACCTGATGGCGAACGGGGTCACGATCAACCGGCCTCCGCGCGACGGACGCATGGCCTTCGTGCGCTCGCCCGACAACATCTCGGTGGAACTGCTTCAGATGGGCGAGGCGCTGCCCAAGGCGGAGCCCTGGGCCTCGATGCCCAACACGGGACATTGGTAGGCCCGGCCGCGCGCACCGCCCTCGCCGCTGCGGTGGCTGCGGCGCTCTCCGCCCTGTCCGCGGCAGCCGCCTGCCGGCAGGCGCTCGGGCTGGCCCCCGACGTGTCGGCCGCGGTCGATCGGCAGCAATGCGCGCTGCAGGTGCGGGGCCTTGCCGGCGCCTTCCGCGACGACGCGGTGCGCGGGCGATGGCCAGAACAACGACCTGCCGCCCCCCGGGTCGGCACGGTTCGACCCGCGCCTCGATGGTGTCCCCATCAACGGCCTGGTGATCGGCGCGGGACTGCCGCCGTTCCACGCGCTCGACCCGGATCGCGGCGGCGCGCAGATCCGCTGTGACGCCGGCCGGGTCAGCAAGGGACCGGGTGCCGTCGTCGAGGAAGCGGACGGCTAGGCCGACTTCGGCCCCGCGATCCGGGGCAAGCTGATCCGCGAGCTCTCCTCCCGGATCATCGGCGCAGTCGACCCTGCGCCCGGATCCCGGGCCGGTGGGCCCGACGAAAGGCGATTGCGCGGCGTCAGGGCGCGCCATGCCGGACCGCACGATCGGGGTGCCGCACCGCCCGCCCAGGCGCAACCGGCCCCTCGCGCCCGTCCTCGCCGCTGCGCGTGTCGTCGCGGCGCCGTCCGCGGCCGAAAGCCCGCTCGATCCGCAGCGCCTTGCGATCAACCCGGTCGAGCAGGTCGCCGAGCTGTCGGCCGGCCAGCGCGCCGGCCTCTGCGCCGCACGCGCCCGGCCGGTCTCCACCCGCGTGCTGCAGCAGAATGCCGAAGCGGGGCCCGGGGCCTTCTCCGCGGCCCGCGCGCATGCCGGTCGGTCTCGACGCGGCCGGGGACGACGGAACCTCCTGCCGCGTGACCCTTGCGGCGGCGGGCTTCGTCGCCGGGGCCACCCTTCAGGGGCTGACCGCCAGCTGCGCGGTCGCGGCCTTCCTGCTGCCCCAAAGGCCGGGCCGGACGGTGCAGTCCATCGACCCCGGCAGCTGCGCCGAGGCCGCGCCCTGCGCCCCCGCGGGCTGCGGCGTTGCGCTGATGCTCCCGGCGGCGAAGGGCTGCGGCCGGTGCCGGCGGGGGGCCGAGGGGCCCCCGCGAACCTTACAGCCGCCCGGGCTGCGCCAGATCGGGCCGCGGGCGGCGACCCGGGCCGCCATCGCCTTCGCCTCCGCGCTCGGCCCGGGCGGTTGCCGGGCCCCGACATCATGGGGATCCGCGGCGTGCCGATCCCGTTCGCGCAGGGGATCGTCGCGTCCCCGCGCGCGTGGGTCGGCGTCCCTGCCGGTCGATCCAGACCGCGCCGGTGGCACGGCTTCGTGCATCGGTGGTGACCCCGGCCGCCCGGGCGCCGGTCCCGAGCCGCAGCCCGCGGCGGATCGCCTTGGGCCAGTGGGTGCGGTCGGGTGCGGCCATGGCACCGTCCGAACATCCGGTGCCGCAGGTGCCGCGCAGCACGCCGGGCTGCAGCCCCGGCCAGGGGCGCGAGGGGATCGCGTTCGACCCCGGCCGCCAGTGCCGGCCCAGCCGGTCCACCCGCCGTGCCGCGACCAGGCCCACCCGGCCGACCGGCAGCGGCGGCAGCGGGCAGGGTGCGCCGTCGGGACAGGCGGGATTGCCGGACAGACCCGACACCCCCATCCGCCCCTCGACACGGGCGTGGAAGGGGGCAGGGTCGTCGCAGCCGAAGGGCCAGTCCTCGGCCGCACCGTCGAGGCTGGGCACCCGGAAGTCCGGGGGCATGAAGCGCCCCCAGTGCGCGCCGTAGAGCCGTAGATCAGAGCGGCGCCGCCGACTCCGGCGAACATCAGCGGGTTGATGTCGGAACCCGCGACCGCGTTCGGACAGTCCTCGGGCCGGCCGCGGACGGCCGGATCGGGGTGTCAGTTCGCGAGCCGGGTCAGTTCCCACACCGGCCGGGCGCCGTCGAAGGGCTCGGCCGGCACCCGGTCGCCCTGTCCGAGCAGGGTGACAGACCGGCCTGCCAGCGCGTGCTCGAGCGCCACAGCCGCGCCCGAGGGCTCCGCGCCCAGCACCACCGCATCCGAGCTGTCGTCCCTCCCCGTCCGCTCGGCCTCAGTCCGGCAGACGCGCGGGGCAGTCGCTCTCGCGCGCCACGAGCCGGCTCTGGATCAGTTCGTGCACGGGCGTCGGGTCGCCGCCGAGGCGCTGCAGCAGGATCCGCGCGAGCCGGATCCCCAGCGCGTCGAGATCCTGGCTGAAGGTCGTGAGCGCGGGGCGGACATGGGCGGCGAGCGGCATGTCGTCGCAGCCGATCAGCGCGACATCGCGGCCGGGAACCAGGCCGAGCCGCTGCAGCCCCTCCATCGCCGACAGCGCGATCATGTCGTTGCCGCAGACGAGAGCCGAGGGCGGCCGGCCGGCGGTCCAGAGCATGGTCACCGCCTCCTCGCCGGTGCGCCGCGACAGGAAGCATTCGACCTCGAGCGCGGGATCGTGCGCAAGGCCGGCAGCGGCGAGCCCGGCCCGGTAGCCCTCGCGGGTATGGTGCGAATAGGTGTAGCGCAGCGGCGTCATCAGCAGCCCGATGCGCCGGTGCCCGAGCGCGGCCAGCCGTTCCACCGCCGTCCGGCCGATCAGGACGTGGTCGCGGTCGATCCAGGAATGGCTGTTGCGCAGGGTCTGGCCGATGGTGGCGAAGGGGAAGCCGCGCGCCTCCAGCCAGTCGATGCGCTCGTCCTCGGGTCGGGTGCGGCCGAACAGCAGCGCGTCCGACCGGTTGCGCTCGACCGCGCGGCGGATCACCTCGCTCTCGCGGTCGTAGTCGCGCGCCATCACCACCTGCAGGTCGTAACCCTGCGCCGAAAGCGCAAGCTCCACCCCGTCGAGCACGCCCAGGAAGAACGGATCGACGAACTTGGTCCAGGGCTTCGAGACCATGAAGGTGACGGTGCGGGTCTCGTTCCGCCTGAGCATCGCCGCGGCGAAGGAGGGCTGGTAGCCCAGGGCCTCGGCGGCCGCGGCGATGCGCCGGCGGGTGTCGGGGTTCACGTCGGCATAGCCGTTGAGCGCGCGACTGACGGTCGAGACCGATACGCCCGCTGCCGCCGCGACCGACCGGATGCCCGGCCGCCGCCCCGCTCGCCGCCCCTCGCCCGCGTTCACGGCGTCGGAAGCCTCCCTGCGCTGGCCGGCCCGATTCGCCGGCGCCGGCCTTCCGTCCCCGCGTGCCAGTCTCCCGACATCTCCCGGAGAGGGCACAGACAAAATCGTTTTTGGACAAACGTCAAGAACCACGCGGACTCGCCCGCCCTCGCGCGGGCTTCCGAAGCGGAAAGCGGTTGACTCGATCCGCCGCGGCCTCCGATAAGAAAGTTGCGGGCAAAAACGTTTTTGTCCTGTCGGACGGAACGGCCGCCGCGCCCGACCGGGCGCGATCAGGGAGGACGGACATGCGGATTCCTGTGACCCCGCTGCTGGGCGCGGTCGCGTCGGCGG
>CALDYW010000080.1 GCA_937944395.1 uncultured Paracoccaceae bacterium
CGCGGCGCCGGCCGCCGCCGGGTCGGTCCGCGACCTGCCGCTGATCGTTCATGCCGGATCGGCGGCCGACTACATCGTCCCCGGACCGCTGCCGCCGCGCGACGGGTCGGCCCGGGCCGGGCGGGGCGGAACCGCCGCAGCCGCCGAGAGCTTCGCGCCCCCGCCCGGCTACCGCGCCGCCTGGACCGACGACCGGCTGAACCCGAACCGCGGGCCCCGCACCGCCGAGGGAGATGCGCAGATGGCGCAGATCTGGACCCGGGACACGCCGATGCAGCTGGTCGCCGAGGCGAAGGGTCAGGCCGCCGCCGCGGGCGGGCAGGCGACGGCGCGGGTCTCGACCCGCAACGCGCCGGCTGCCGCGTCGGCCCCGGCGCCGGCCGCCGTCGGGCGCCTCTGGGTGCAGGTCGGCACCTACGGCGATCCGGCGAACGCGCGCGCGGCCATCGCAAGGCTCCGGGCGCAGGGGCTCGGTGCCGCCACCCAGGCGCTCAGCCGGAACGGGCGGGCGCTGACGGTGGTGCTGGCCGGCCCCTTCGCCGATCCGGGTGCGCAGGCACAGGCTGTGGCGCTGGCGCGGGCGGCAGGCTTTGCCGACGCCTTCGCCCGCAACTGACCGCCGGCGCCGCGCGGGTCACTCGCCGCAGATGCCCTGAAGCCGCACCCAGTCGTCGTCGGACAGGAGCGGCGCCGGGGCCTCGCGGCGCAGCGCATCGGTCTCGATCAGGTCGAGCACGCTCTCGCCGCTCGGGTCGATGGCATAGGCATAGGGCGCCGCCGGCAGGTGCGCCGCCGTGAAGCGCGGGATCAGCACCTCGGCCGGCACGGGCTCGGGCACCCGGGTCATCAGCCGGCCCGCGTGGCGGGCGAGCGCGCCCTGCGGCAGCGCGCCGGTGGTCAGCAGGCGGAAGGTCGCGATCGTGCCTGCATCCTCGAGCACGCGCACCAGGGGGTCGGCCAGCGCGGCGCGTGCCGCCTCGGCCAGCGCGAAGCCCGCCAGCACGTCGGGCGCAGGCTGATCCTCGATCAGCCGCCGGTTCGCCAGGATCACGCCGCCGGGCAGATGCGCCGTGGACACGGGCCCTTCGGGCAGCACCACAAGGCGCGCGCCACCGGGCCCGAATAGCCGTTCCGACAGCCGCGCCAGCGCGCCGGCGCCGGGCTCGGCCGTGCAGGGCGGGCCGGCCGATCGCCCGATCTCGGCCAGCAGCTGGCGGCCGATCTCGGCGCGCGCGCCCGGCGGCACCGCGCCGGCGGTGTGGCGGACGAGCGCGCCCGGCATCACCAGCACCAGCAGCCCGAGCACCAGCGCCAGCGCGCCGGCGAGCAGCCCGCCGCGCAGCCGCCCCGGCTGCGGCCGCCGCCGGGCCACGGCCAGACGCACCCGCTCGATCGCCTCCACCATCATCGCCTCGTCGATCTCGAGGGTCTCGGTGGCATCCGCCCCGGGAACATAGACCGCGGGCCGCTCGCCGGGATTGGCGCGTTCGACCGCTGCCAGCGACCAGTGCGCGAGCGGCCGGCCGGCCGCGTCGGAAATCACCAGCGTGGCATCCCCGAAGGACACGAACACGTCGCGGCGCTGTATGGCCGGGCTTTCGCGCCAGACGCCCGGGGCCTCCAGCCGCGCATATTCCTTGAGCGCCGTCACCGTGTCGGGGGCCTGCTCACGCCTCTCGCTGGGGGCGGAGCATACGCGCCGGCGCCGCGTGCGTCCACCGCCCCGCTCAGAGGCCGCGCGCCAGCGCCCGCAGCTCGAACTTCTGGATCTTGCCGGTCGAGGTCTTCGGCAATTCGCGGAAGATCACCCGCTTGGGCGTCTTGAACCCGGCGAGGCGGGCGCGGGCAAAGGCGATCAGCTCGTCCTCGGTCGCGGTCGCGCCATCCTTCAGCTCGACGAAGGCGCAGGGCACCTCGCCCCATTTCTCGTCCGGCTTGGCCACTACGGCGCAGAGCAGCACCGCGGGATGGTGCATCAGCACGCCCTCGACCTCGACCGAGCTGATGTTCTCGCCGCCCGAGATGATGATGTCCTTCGACCGGTCGGTGATCTTGATCCAGCCGTCTTCGTGGGCGAAGGCGACATCGCCCGAGCGGAAGAAGCCGCCGGCGAAGGCGGCCGCCGTCGCCTCGGGGTTGCGGTAGTAGCCCTTCATCACCGCATTGCCGCGGATGAGGATCTCGCCCTGGGTGCGACCATCGCGCGGGACGGGCTCGAGCGTCGCCGGATCGCGCACGCGGATGTCCTCCATCATCGGCATCGGCACGCCGGTGCGCGCCTTCACCGCGGCGCGCTCCGCCGCCGGCAGCCCGTCCCAGTCGGCCGCGCGCCACAGGCATTCGGTGACGTGGCCGTAGGTCTCGGTCAGGCCGTAGACCTGGGTGACGTTGAAGCCGAGCGGCTCGATCGCGGCCAGCGTCGCCGCGGGCGGGGGCGCGCCGGCGGTGAACACCTCGACCCTCTGGGGGAAGCTGCGGCGCTCGTCGGGGCGGGCGTTGACGAGGGTGTTGAGCACGATCGGCGCGGCGCCGAAATGGGTCACGCCCTCGTCGGCGATCAGATCGAAGATCGCCCTCGCCCGGATCTCGCGGCAGCAGATCAGCGTGCCGCCGACCAGCGGCATCATCCAGGTGTGGTTCCAGCCGTTGCAGTGAAACAGCGGCACGATGGTCAGGTAGCGCGGATGCAGCGTCATCCGCCAGGAGACGACGGTGCCGAAGGTCATCAGATAGGCGCCGCGGTGGTGATAGACCACGCCCTTCGGCCGGCCGGTGGTGCCCGAGGTGTAGTTCAGCGCGAGGCTCTCCCATTCGTCTTCGGGCATGATCCAGGGGAAGGCCGGATCGCCCGCGGCCAGCAGGGCCTCGTATCCGGGGTAGGCACCGGTGGCGTGGACGCCGGCCACATCATCGGCCACCTCGACGACGGACGGGGCCGTGCCCTCCATCAGCTCCATCGCCTCGGCTGCGAGCGGCAGGAACTGCGGATCGCAGAGCAGAACCTTCGCGCCCCCGTGGTCGAGGATCCAGGCGACGGTTCCGGCATCGAGCCGGGTGTTGATCGTGTTCAGCACCGCGCCGCAGGCCGGCACGCCGAAATGCGCCTCGGCCTGGGCGGGCACGTTGGGCAAAAGCGTCGCCACCACGTCGCCGGGCTTCACCCCGAGCCGGGCGAGGCCCGAGGCAAGGCGCGAGACGCGGGCGTGATAGTCGGCATAGCTGCGCCGGATCGGGCCATAGACCACAGCCTCGTGACCGGCGAAGACGTCGGCGGCGCGGGCGAGATGCGACAGGGGGGTCAGCGGCACATGGTTGGCCGCGCATTTCCCGAGCCCCGTCTCGTCGGCAAGCCAGCCCAACCGATCCTCCTTCCGTCGTGCCCCGAGGGCGAGCATCTGCGCAACAATCTTGCGCGCGCATCTTACAGCGGATTGCGACGGGGAAAAGCCCCGGGGGCGCTTGTGGCGGCGGGGGCGGCCGGGCTAAGGCGGCAGACAGGCCCCGCAGGATGCGCCGATGCCCGATGCCGCCCCGAACCGGACCCTGGCCGCGCTGGGCCTGATCCTGGTCTATGCCGCGATGCTGGGCTGGGTGGACAATTACGTGCGGCTGATCGCGGCCGAGGGCGGGCTGTGGCAGTTCCACGCGACCCGCACCGCGATCGCGCTCGGGCTCGCGGCGCTGGCGGCGCCGGTGCTCGGGCTGCGCCTCAGGCCTCGGAGGCCGCGCGCGGTGGCCCTGCGCAGCCTGATCCATGCCGGGGCGATCCTGACCTACTTCGGCAGCCTCGCCTTCCTGCCGGTGGCGGTGGCGGCGGCGGGCCTGTTCACCGCGCCGATCTTCGTGGCTCTGATCGGCCGCTTCGCCTACGGCCACCGGGTGGGTGCGACGGGCTGGGCCGCCATTGCCGCGGGCTTCTCCGGCGCGCTGCTCGTGGTCGCCCCCGAGGGGCCGGGCGGGCTGTCGCCGGCGGCGCTCCTGCCGGTGGCGGCCGGTGCGCTCTACGGGCTCGGAAACCTTGCCACACGGGAGTGGTGCAAAGGCGAGTCGGCGGTGACGCTGACGCTGGGCTTCTTCCTTGCGATCGGGCTCGTCGGCCTTGCCGGCATGGCGGTGCTGGCGCTCTGGCCGCAGCCGGTGCCCGAGGGGGCCGAGGGGTTCCTGCTGCGCGGGCCGGTCCGGCCCTCGGGCAGCTTCCTGTTCTGGACCGCGATGCAGGCGGCGGCCTCGCTCGTCGGCGTCAGCCTGATGGTGCGCGCCTACCAGATCGCGCCGGCGGCGCCGGTGTCGGTGTTCGAGTTCGCCTTCCTGCCGTTCTCGGCGCTCTTCGGCTGGCTGATCTGGGGTGACCGCATCGCCCCCGTGGCAACCGCCGGGATGGCGCTGATCGTGCTCGCGGGGGCGGTGATCCTGCTCGGGGGCGCGCGGGCAGGGGCGCCGGCGCGGGCATGATCGTCTCGCGCGGGCGGCGGTTCGTCTTCGTCCACATCCCGAAGACGGGGGGCACGGCGCTGTCGCTCGCGCTCGAGGCGCGGGCGATGGCCGACGACATCCTGATCGGCGACACGCCCAAGGCGCGGCGGCGGCGCGGGCGGCTCGGGGGCCTGCGGGCTGCGGGGCGGCTGTGGAAGCATTCGACGCTTGCCGACATCCGCGGCCTTCTGGCCGACGACGAGATCGCGCGCTTCTTCGTGCTGACGCTCGTGCGCAACCCCTGGGACCGGGCGCTGAGCTACTGGGCCTGGGCGCGGGGGCAGCGCTTCGCCCATCCGGTGGTAAGGCTGGCGCAGGCGCTGCCCTTCCCCGCCTTCGTCGCGCATCCGATGATCCGCGCGGGGTTGCGCGCCCATCCCTACGGCAGTTACGTCCGCGGCCCCGACGGCGCCGAGCGCTGCGATCTCTTCGCCCGGATCGAGCAGGCCGAGGCCGACCTTGCGCCTTTCGAGGCGCATCTGGGATTTCGCGTGACGCCGCTGCCGCGGGCGAATGCGAGCGACCGGCCGGCCGACTGGCGGGCTGCCTACGATGACTTGACCGCCGCGATCGTCGCCGAGGACTGCGCCGCCGACATCGCCCGCTTCGGCTACCGCTTCGATCCCTGAGTCGCCGCCCGTCCGCGGCCGGAGCGACCGTCCGGCGGCGGCCTCGGAACCGGTGAACATCGCATGAATCCCGATGCCCGCCCGGGGACGGTTCCGGCGGTTCCCGACGACCCTCCACCCGGGCGCAAGGATGCCCCGAACCGGCCCGGAATGTGTCCGAAAGATGGCGCAATTCCGGCGCCAACTCGTCCCGTCGCCCGCAGCGGGCATCGGCAGATCACGCCGCCACACAAGACCACAGGGGAGACCACGCCATGCTCTACCAGAATGCCGCCGCCTTCACCCGCGCCCAGCGCATCCTGATCGACAGCACCCATCCCGCCGCCGGACGCGCCCCCCGCGGCCTCATGGCCGGCACCCGGATCGAGACCGCGACCGGCTGGCGGGCGGTCGAGCGGCTGATGGCGGGCGACCTCGTGCATACCCGCGACGGCGGCCTGCGCCCGGTGCTGCGGGTGGACCGCACCTTCTACCGCGGCCCGCGCGGACCCGAGGGGTTGCGCGGCGTCCTGCGCGTGCCGGGCGGGGCGCTGATGAACTGCGCGCCGATGATGCTGCTGCCCGACCAGCACGTGATGCTCGAGACCCCCTTCGCCGAGGAGATCCTGGGCACGCCGCTGACGCTCGTCCCCGGCCGCGCGCTGCAGGGTTTCCGCGGCATCCATCCGGTCCGCGTCGGGGGCCCGGCCGAGGTGGTCACGCTGCGCTTCGCCGAGGAGGAGATCGTCTGGGCCAACACCGGCATCATGGTGCACTGCCCCGCACTGGGCGAGGACGAGGCGGCGGACTTCCGCTCGGACTTCTTCACCGTGCTGGACGACGACCGGGCCGAGGCGCTGCTGGGCCTGATCGAGATCGGGGCGACCGATTCGGGCGAAGTCGGCCGCACCGAGGGGGCATGGGCGGCCT
>CALDYW010000081.1 GCA_937944395.1 uncultured Paracoccaceae bacterium
GAACTGGCACCTGATGCGCACCACCGAGCCCCTGCTGCGCGCCTCCGATGCCGGCCGCGCCGTGTTCGTCAGCTCCGGCGCGGCGACAAAGCCCCGGGCGTACTGGGGCCCCTATGGCGCGAGCAAGGCCGCGCTCGACCACCTCGTGAAGACCTGGGCGGCGGAACTCGCGATCACGCCCGTGAAGGTGAACGCGTTCAATCCCGGCCCGGTGGCGACACGGATGCGCGCCGCCGCCATGCCCGGCGAGGACCCCGCGACGATCCCGCAGCCCGCGGATGTCGCGCCGGCGATCGTCGCGCTCTGCCTGCCCGCCGAGTCGCGGACCGGCGAGGTGGTGTCGTTCCGATGACGGTGCTGGTCACGGGAGCCTCAGGCTTCGTCGGGCTCAACCTCGTCGAGGCGCTGCTGGCGCGCGGCGAGACCGTGATCGGGCTTGATCTGCGTCCGCCGCCGGAGGCGGCCGCGGCGCTGTTCCGCGCCCTGCCGGGCCGGTTGGTGCCGCTGGTCGGCGACGTCACCGAGGCAGCGTCCCTCGACCGCGCGTTCGCGGTCGCGGGTCCGGGCGCGGCGCTCGCGCAGATGGCGGCGGTGACGGCGGGCGACGCCCGCGAGCGGACCGATCCCGGCCTGGTCGCGCGCGTCAATCTCGGCGGCACGATCGAGGCGCTGGCGGCCGCCGCGCGGCACGGGGCGCGGCGGGTGGTCGTGCTCTCCTCCGTCTCGGTCTACGGCTCGAACCCGCCGCCGGCGCCGACGGTGGACGAGGTCATGACCCCGGCGGCGCCCGAGAACCTGTACGCGATCACCAAGCTCGCCGCGGAGAGGGCAGGGCTGCGGCTCGCCGCCGTGCACGGCATTCCCGCGGTTGCCGTCCGGCTCGGCAGCGTCTGGGGCCCGTGGGAGCACGACACCGGCCTGCGGGACACGCTCTCGCCGCTGCACGCGATCCTGGCGCAGGCGGGCCCCGGGACGGAGGTGGTCCTGCCGCCGCTCTACCGCGACCGTGCCCGGATCGACTGGATCTATGCCCGCGATGCCGGCGAGGGTCTGGCGGCGCTGTTGGCCGCCCCTGCCTTCCCCCATCCGGTCTGCAACCTCGGCAGCGGCCGGTCGGTGACGCCGGTCGCGATGTGCGAGGCCCTGGCCCGCGCGCTGCCCGGCTTCCGCTGGCGCTTCGCCGGCGACGGTGAGGAACCGACGGTGCCGGCACGGTATCCTGTCGTTCGCCCGCCCCTCGCGCTCGACCGGATCCGCCAGACCTGCTCCTGGCAGCCGCGCTTCGCCGATCCCGACGCCGCCATCGCGGACTGGCTCGCCACCGCCGCACGCTGAACCGGCCGTTGGCGGCGCCGACCACCTTGCCCGCGGCGTGACGCTTCGATATTTTGTTGACTATGGAATTCAGCGAGCTCGCCGCGCGCTTCGCCGCCCTCGCCCACCCGACCCGGGTGGCGCTGATCCGTCTGCTGGTCGGCGCGGGCCCCGGCGGGCTGCCGGCGGGCGAGATCGCGGCCGCCCTCGGCGTCGCCCCCTCCAGCCTGTCGTTCCACCTCCGCGAGATGGAAAGTGCCGGCCTGCTCCGTGCGGCGCGGGCGGGCAGGGCGATCCGCTATGCGGCCGAGCGCGAGGCCGTGCGCGGGCTGGCCGGCTTCCTCGCCGAGGCGAGTTGCGAGGGCGACGCGGCGTCCTGCGATGGACACCTCTCCGTCCGGGCCCCCCTACCGGCAGCCGCCCGCGCCTACACCGTGCTGTTCCTCTGCACCCGCAACAGCCACCGCTCGATCATGGCGGAGGCGATCCTCAACCGCGAAGGGGCGGGCCGGTTCCGGGCCTTCTCCGCCGGCAGCCATCCGGACGGCCGGGTCGCGCCGGAGACGCTGGATCTCCTTCGGCGGCTCGAATACCCGGTCGCGGGGCTGCGCCCGAAGTCGTGGGACGAGTTCGCCCGCCCGGGCGCGCCGGCGCTCGACTTCGTCATCACCGTCTGCGACGCCGCCGCCGGCGAGATCTGCCCCTCCTGGCCGGGCCAGCCGCTGGCGGCGCATTGGGGCGTGCCCGATCCGACGGCTGCGGCAGGCCCGGCCGAGCGCGGCCGCGCGCTCTCCGACGTCTACCGCCTGCTCGCGCGGCGGATCGGCGTCTTCGTCACGCTGCCGCACCGGAGCCTCGACCGGCTGGGCCTGCAACGCAGCCTCGATGCGATCGGGCTCCTGCCGCGCGAACCGCACCTCGCCATGCTGGGAGTCTGATCGATGCGTGTCGGCATCAACGGGATGGGACGGATCGGGCGGCTGACCCTGCGCGCCGCGCTGGGCGGGGTCGCGCGGGTCGAGGGCGATCCGCGCGCGGCGAACCGGCTCGAGGTCGTCCACGTCAACGAGCTGAAGGGCGGGGCGGCGGCGACCGCGCATCTGCTCGAGTTCGACTCGATCCAGGGCCGCTGGCGCGCGCCGATCGCGGCGGATGGCGACGCGATCGCGATCGGCAGCCATCGCATCGGCTTTTCCGCGGCCGCGCATCCGCGCGACGTGCCCTGGGGCGAGCTCGGCTGCGACGTCGTGCTGGAGTGCACCGGCAAGTTCCTCACACGCGCCGATCTCGAAGCCTATCTCGAGCGCGGCGTGCAGCGCGTGATCGTCGCCGCGCCGGTGAAGGACGGCTCGGCGTTCAACATCGTCGTCGGCGTGAACGACGACCGCTACGACGGCTCGCAGCGCCTGCTCACGGCCGCCTCCTGCACCACCAACTGCCTCGCCCCGGTGGTGAAGGTGCTGCACGAGGCGATCGGCATCCGCCACGGCCAGATCACCACCATCCACGACCCGACCAACACCAACGTGGTGATCGACGCGCCGCACCGCGACCTCCGCCGCGCGCGGTCGGCGATGCTGAACCTCGCCCCGACCACCACGGGTTCGGCCACCGCGATC
>CALDYW010000082.1 GCA_937944395.1 uncultured Paracoccaceae bacterium
GCATCTCGGCCGCCCGGGCGGGCCGACCTGCGCTACGGGACGGCGGCGACGGACCGCACGCCGCAAACGGGCCGCAGCATGCCGCCGCGCGGCCTTGCGCCCGCGCGCCCGCGCCATATGACAGGGCGGAACGCCGCGCAGGACCGCCGCCATGAACGCCCCCGACCGCCCCCGGCCCGCAGCCGAAGCCGCCGCAGACGCCGGTGCCGACGCCAAGGGCGACGCGCTGGTGATCTTCACCCCCTCGGGCAAGCGCGGGCGGGTCGCCCGCGGCACGCCCGTGCTGACCGCTGCGCGGCAGCTTGGCGTCGATCTCGACAGCGTCTGCGGCGGGCGCGGCATCTGCTCGAAATGCCAGGTCACGCCCGCCTTCGGCGAATTCGCCAAGCATGGTGTGACGGCGGCGGCCGATGCGCTCAGCCCGTGGAACGCGGTCGAACAGCGCTACAAGGACATCCGGGGGCTTGCCGAGGGGCGCAGGCTGGGCTGCCAGGCGCGGATCATGGGCGACTGCGTGATCGACGTGCCGCCTGAAAGCCAGCTGCACCGGCAGGTGATCCGCAAGGCCGCCGACGGCCGCGCGGTGGCGATGGATCCCGCGACCCGGCCCGTCTACGTCACCGTGGACGAACCCGACATGGACCACCCCGCAGGCGACCTGCAGCGCCTTGCCGCGGCGCTGGAGGCGCAATGGGGCATCGCGCCGGTGACGGCCGGGCTCGGGGTGCTGCGCCGGTTGCAACCCGTCCTGCGCGCGGGCGGGTGGGCCGCGACCTGCATCATGCACCGCGACCACCGCGGGGGGCCGGCGCGGATCCTCGACGTGCATCCGGGCTATGACGAGGGCGGGCTTTACGGACTTGCCATCGACCTCGGGTCCACCACCATCGCGGCGCACCTGCAATCGCTGGCCGACGGGCGGGTGCTGGCCTCGGGCGGGGTGATGAACCCCCAGATCCGCTTCGGCGAGGATCTGATGAGCCGCGTGAGCTATGCGATGATGAACCCCGGCGGCGACGCCGAGATGACGGCGGCGGTGCGCGCGGCGCTGAACACGCTGGCCGCCGACCTCGCCCGGCAGGCGGGCGTGGACCCCGCCCGGCTCTACGAGGCGGTGATCGTCTGCAACCCGGTGATGCACCACCTCCTGCTGGGGATCGACCCGACGGAACTCGGGCAGGCGCCCTTCGCGCTGGCCACATCCGACAGCCTGTCGCTGCCGGCGCGCGACCTCGGGCTGACGGCGCTGGCGGCCGAGGCGCAGGTCTATCTCCTGCCGCTGATCGCGGGGCATGTGGGGGCCGATGCCGCGGCGGTCGCGCTGGCCGAGGCGCCCGACCGGTCGGACGACATCGTGCTGATCGTCGATGTCGGGACCAATGCGGAGATCCTGCTGGGCAACCGGGACGGGGTGCTGGCCTGTTCCTCGCCCACCGGTCCCGCCTTCGAGGGCGCGCAGATCAGCGCGGGCCAGCGCGCCGCGCCCGGCGCGATCGAGCGGGTGCAGATCGACCCCGCGACCAAGGAGCCCCGGTTCCGCGTCATCGGCTGCGAGCTGTGGTCGGACGATCCCGGTTTCGCCGCCGCCACCGCCGCAACCGGCGTCACAGGCATCTGCGGGTCGGGGATCATCGAGGCGGTGGCCGAGATGCGGATGGCGGGCATTGTCGACGCCTCGGGTCTGATCGGCGGCCCGGACCAGACCGGCACCCCCCGGTGCGAGCCTGAGGGGCGCACCTTCGCCTACCTGCTCCACGACGGCACCGCCGCGGGCGGCCCGCGCATCCGTGTCACGCAGGCCGACGTGCGGGCGATCCAGCTCGCGAAATCGGCGCTCTATGCCGGGGCGCGGCTCTTGATGGACGAACGCGGCATCGACCGGGTTGACCGGATCGTGCTGGCGGGCGCCTTCGGCGCGCACATCAGCCCGAAGCACGCGATGGTGCTGGGCATGATTCCCGATGCGCCGCTCGACCGGGTGACCTCGGCGGGGAACGCGGCGGGAACGGGCGCGCGGCTGGCGCTGGCCAGCATTGCCGCGCGCGCAGACATCGAACGGACGGTGCGCGCGATCCACAAGGTGGAAACCGCCTTGGCCCCGCGGTTCCAGGCGCATTTCGTGGCCGCGAACGCCCTGCCCCATGCGACCGACCCCTTCCCCGAACTCGCCCGGGTGGTGGCGCTGCCCACGCCTTCGTTCAACGCCCAGGCCGAAGGCCGGCGGCGGCGGCGCGACACGGACCGCTGACCCGCAGGGGCGGCGCAAGGAGCGGCACTCGTGCGCGCGCCGGCGCGCCGACGTCACGGTGGAAGAATCGCCTCGCCCGCTGGCGACACCCGCGCGCGCGCCGGCGCGCCCGGCAGACGGGCCGCGGCAGGGCGCACCGACCGGTGCGGCCCTGCCGTCTGCGCCCCCGACGCGGGTCCGGTCGGCCCACCATGCCCACCGGCGGCGCGCAGGTGATCGTTGACGGACCGCCGGGGTGCGGGCTAGGCACCCCAAGATGACCGAGCTGCCCGCCACGACCGGCGCCGCCCGCCCCGCCCCGCCGGGCGCGGGGGCGGCGGACGATCCCGTGGCGCAGCTCCTGGTCCGCGTCGCGGCGGGCGACCGGGCGGCCTTCCGCGCTCTCTATGCCGCTGCGGCGCCGAAACTCTTCGGCGTGGCCCTGCGTATGCTGGGGGACCGGGGCGAGGCGGAAGACGTGCTGCAGGACACCTTCACACGCGCATGGACGAATGCCGCGCGGTTCGACCCCGCGAAGGGCCGCGGCATGACCTGGCTGATCGCGATCGCCCGCAACCGCGCCATCGATCGGCTGCGCACGCGCCCCGACCGCCCGGCGGCCGCCGTGGAAGAGCTCGAGGCAGTGGCCGACCCCGCGCCGGGGGCCGAGGCGGCGGCCGTGGTGAAGGGCGACCTCGCGCGGCTGGAAGACTGCATGAAGACCCTTGACCCCGCCCGCGCGGCGGCAGTGCGCGGGGCCTACCTTCTGGGGCTCAGCTACCAGGAACTGGCCGACCGGCACCGCGTGCCGCTAAACACCATGCGCACCTGGCTGCGGCGCAGCCTGATCGCCCTGCGGGGGTGCCTCTCGCCATGACGCGCCCGCCCCCGCTGACGCCGCCTGCCCTGCCGCCTGACGAGGCCGACCTGCTGGCGGCGGAATATGCCCTGGGCGTGCTCGACGCCGCCGCGCGGGCCGAGGCCGAGGCACGCCGCGCCGCCGATCCCGCCTTCGCCGCGGCGGTCGAGGACTGGGCCGCACGGCTGGCGCCGCTCGACGACACGACGCCGCCCGCACCCGCGCCGGACCTGATGCCCCGGATCGAGGCGCGCCTCTTCGGCGCGCCCGCGCCGCGCGCCCGCCGCGGCGAGTGGCGCGGATGGCTGGCGGGCGGCCTTGCCACGCTGCTGGCAGCCGCGGCGGCCGTCTGGCTGACGATCGAGGGCCCGCCGACCGGCCCCGTCCCGGCGCCGCAGCCGGTCGCCCGCGTCGCCGGTGCGTCGGGCGCGGTGTTCGCCGTCGCCTGGGACCGGGGCAGCCGGACCCTGACCGCAATCCGCACGGGCGGACCCGCGCCCGCCGCCGGCCGCACCCATCAGCTCTGGGCGATCGCGCCGGGACGGCCGCCGGTTTCGGTCGGCCTCCTCGGCGCGGGCGGGCTGACCGTGGCCTGGGACGACCCGGCGGGCCTTCTGTTCGCCGTGAGCCTCGAACCCGAGGGCGGCTCGCCCTCGGGCCTGCCGACGGGGCCGGTCATCGCGGCGGGTTTCGCCGACCTCTGATCCTTCCGGTCACGCCTGCGTGAGGCGCGGGGGACACGCGAAACTTCCGCCCCGCCGCGTCGTTGCTGTCAGCAGAGGGCGCGGGATGGTCCCGCCCCCCGACCGGAAACGGAGCCGCTTCATGATCCGCCACGCGACAACCCTTGCCGCCGCCGCCGCCTTCGCCGCCGCGCTGACCGCCGCCGCCCCCGCCGCCGAGAACCCGATGGTCGGCGGTGCGCCGATGCTGGTGACGCGCAACATCGTCGAGAACGCCGTGAACTCGGCCGACCACACCACGCTGGTGGCCGCGGTGCAGGCCGCCGGTCTGGTCGAGACGCTGCAGGGACCCGGCCCCTTCACCGTGCTGGCCCCCACCAACGCCGCCTTCGCCAAACTGCCCGCCGGCACCGTCGAGACGCTGCTGAAGCCCGAGAACAAGGCGAAGCTGACGCAGATCCTGACCTGCCACGTCGCCGCGGCCAACGCGACGGCGGCCGACATGATGAAGATGGCGATGGACGGCGGCGGCAAGTTCACGCTGGCCACCGTCGGCGGCTGCGACCTGACGGTCATGACCAGGGACGGCAAGGTGATGATCGAGGACGGGCAGGGCAACGTCGCCAACGTCACCATCGCCGACGTCCGCCAGTCGAACGGGGTGATCCACGTCATCGACGCGGTCCTCCTGCCCGCGATGTGACCGGAACGCCGCCGCCCGCCCTCCTCCGGGCGGGCGGCGGCAGGAAGTCAGAGCGGGTGCACCTGCACCGCCGGGCAGGCCGCGCGCGCAATCGGGATCAGGTGGTCATGGTGGGTGAGGTAGATCACCTGCCCTGATCGCGCCATGCCGCCGAAGGCCTCGAAGGCGGCGGCGGCGCGACGGTCGTCAAAGGTCTCGAGGATGTCGTCGCCGATGAAGGGCATCGGCGGGCGGGTCCGGACCAGATCGTGCCAGGCGGCCACCCTGAGCGCAAGGTAAAGCTGCATGCGCGTGCCTTTCGACAGCGCCTCGGCCGGCCGCGCCGCGCCGCCGCGGCGGATCGCCACCAGCCGGTCGCCGTCGCGCGCCGGCTCGGCCGCCACCCCTTCCCAGTCGCCGCAAGTCAGCGCGGCGAAGGCCGCCGAGGCCGCCCGCAGCATCCCGCTGCGGTGCCGGTCGCGGTAGGCCGCCAGACCGGCCTCGACCGCATCGAGGCCGAGCGACAGCGCGAACCACCGCCGCAGCGCGTCGGCCATCGCCGCCTCGACGGCCGCGCGGGCGGTGACGAGGCGCGCGACCCGGTCGTCGCCCCCGACTGCATCGAGCGCCCCTTGCGCCTGCACCAGCGCATCGCGCGCAGCGTGATGCGCCGCCTCGGCCGCCCTCTCGGCCAGGGCCGCGGCGGCGCGGGCGGCCTCCAGCGCATCGGGGGTCCAGCCGCCGACCTCCGTCTCGGCCGCAGCCGGGTCGGTCAGGCTCAGCGCCTGCGCAAGGTCGGCGGCAAGGCGCCCGGCCTCGGCCCGCGCGGCATCGCGCGCGGCGATCCGCTCCAGAAGCTCCGCCGCGGCACCCGCATCGGTCGCGCCGAGCGCCGCGACGACCGCGCCAACCGCCGCCTGCGCGCCCGCCGCACGATCCTCGACCGCCTGCGCCGACCGCTCGGCCTCGGCCGCGCGGGCCCTCGTCTTTGCCGCCTCGGCGGCGGCGGCGACCGCGGCGGCCGCGCGGGCGGCCAGCGCATCCCACGCCGCCGCCGCCGGCCGCGACGGTTCGCCCGCGGCGGCGATCAGCGCGGCCAGCGCCGCCTCGAAGGTCGCCCGGTCGAGGTCCATCGCGGCGATGCGCCGGGCCAGCTCGGCCGCCTCGTCCAGCGCGACGCCCAGGGCCGCGAGGTCGTCGAGCGCGGGGCCGAAGGCTGCAGGCTCGGTCGGGGGCAGCGC
>CALDYW010000083.1 GCA_937944395.1 uncultured Paracoccaceae bacterium
TCGAGGATCGCCCGCACCTCGCGCAGGTGCAGTTCGGCCGACCAGCGATAGTCCAGCCACTGCCGCATCGTCGTCTCGGCCACGTCCGGCGGCGCGATCCGCAGCGGCCGGCCGGTGGCATAGGCGGTCATCACCGTCTCGGCGGCACGCTCGAAATAGTACATCTCGTCAAGCGCCAGCGCCACCGTCGGCGCCGCCACCAGAACCCCGTGGTTGCCCATCATGAGGACCGGCCGGTCGCCGAGGCAGGCCGCCAGCCGGTCGCCCTCGGCGTCCGACAGGCCCATGCCGCCGAAGCCCTCGTCGATCGCGACCCGGTTCCAGAAGCGCATGGTGTTCTGGTCGATCGGCGGCATCGAACTGTCGGCCAGCGCGGCCAGCGCGGTGGCGTTCTTCGGGTGCAGGTGCATCACGCAGCGGGCGTGCGGCAGGCGCGCGTGGATGCGGCCGTGGATGTGCCAGGCGGTCGGGTCGGGCGCATCGGGGCGGTCGAGCGTGCCGCGGTCGTCGGCGTCAAGCAGGATCAGGTCCGAGGCGCGGATGCGGGCGAAGTGCCGCCCGCAGGGGTTCATCAGGAACTTCCGGCCCGAGGGGCTGACCGCCAGGCTGAAGTGGTTGGCCACGCCCTCGTGCATGCCGAGGCGCGCGAACCAGCGGAAGGCGGCGGCGAGATCGGCGCGCATCTGCTGCAGGGTGGCCGCGTCGGGCAGCGCGGCGGCGGCGTCAAGCGGTTCCTGGGTCGTCATCTCTGGGCCCTTTCCCAATCGGGGTTGATCCCGGTCCGCGGCTCGGCGCGCGGCAGCGGATCCCGACCTCTTATCATGTCGGCGGCCTTCTCGGCGATCATGATCGTCGCCGCATTGGTGTTGCCGCTGACGATCTCGGGCATCACCGAGGCATCGACGACGCGCAGCCCCTCGAGCCCCTGCACCCGGCACTCGGGATCCACCACCGCATCGGCGGCGCCGGCTGCACCCATCCGGCAGGTGCCGACCGGGTGATAGCAGGTCTCGACCGCCTGCATGAGCCAGGCGTCGAGTGCGGCATCCTCCCGCACCTCGGGCCCGGGGTAGAGTTCGCGCCCGGCGAAGGGGCGCAGCGCCGGCTGCGCCAGCACCTCGCGCAGGAGCCGCACGCCCAGGCGGAAGTCGGCCCGGTCGTCGGGATGGGCGAGGTAGTTGAACAGGATCGCCGGCGGCTCGCGCGGGTCGGCCGAGCGCGCGCGGACATGGCCGCGGCTCTTCGGGCGCATCAGGTCGATGTGCACCTGGAAGGCGTGCCCCGGGTGGATCCGGGTGGTCCCCGGCACCACCGCGAGCGGCATGAAGGTGAACTGCAGGTCGGGATGCTCGACGCCCGCCCGGCTGCGGATGAAGGCGCCGGCCTCGAAATGGTTGGTCGCCGCCGGGCCGGTGCCGGACAGCGCCCATTGCACCCCGGCAAGCCAGCTGCGCGGCGGGCGCGTCGCCGGCCAGACGCTGACCGGGCGCAGGCAGTCGTGCTGGATCACGATGTCGGGATGGTCGTTGAGGTTCTCGCCCACCGCCGGCAGCGGATGGACCACCGGCAGGCCCGCCGCCTCGAGCCGCTCCGGCGCGCCGATCCCCGACAGCTGGAGAAGATGCGGCGAGCCGATCGCGCCGGCGGCCAGGATCACCTCGCGCGCCGCCCGCGCCGTCTCGACCCGGCCCTGGCGCGCGAAGCGGAGCGCGGTCGCACGCCCGCGCGCGATCTCGACCCCGAGCGCCAGCGCCCCGGTCAGCACCGTCAGGTTCGCCCGCCCCCGGGCCGGGGCGAGGTAGGCCCGCGCCGTGCTGCGCCGGCGGCCGCGGTCGATGCTCTGCTCGTAGGGGCCGAAGCCTTCCTGCGCGGCGCCGTTGAAGTCCTCCGTGCGCGGATAGCCGGCCTCGACGCCGGCCGCGACGAAGGCTTCGGCCAGGGCCGAGGCCGCAAGATCGGCCCGGCTCACCCGGATCGGCCCCTCGCCGCCCCGCAGCGCGTCGCCGCCCCCCGGTGCCGTCTCCGACCGGCGGAAATAGGGCAGCACCTCGGCAAAGCTCCAGCCGCGCGCGCCGCGCTGCGCCCAGCCGTCGAAGTCGCGCGGATGGCCGCGCACCCACATCATGCCGTTGATCGAGGACGAGCCCCCGAGCACCCGCCCGCGCGGATGGCCGAGCACCCGGTTGCCGAGGAAGGGCTCGGGCTCGGAGGTGAAGGCCCAGGAGAAGCGCGTGCCCCAGACCACCCTCGCGATGCCCGCCGGCATCGCCAGCCAGGGCGAACGATCCTCGGGTCCGGCCTCGACCAGAAGCACCCGCACCTGCGGATCCTCGCTGAGGCGGGCGGCAAGCACGCAGCCCGCCGACCCGCCCCCGGCGATGACGTAATCCCAGTCCGGTGCGGTCATGCCCGGATGGCTTCGTAGCAGAGCTTGTGGAAGTGGTGCACCAGATGCTCGCTCTGGTTCGGCCGCTCGGGGTCGATCAGGTAGCGCCCCGAGCCGAAGCCCAGCGAGTGCAGCCCCTTCTGGTTGGTGACGTTGAGCTCGATGTCCTCGGGGCCGAGCTGGGTGTTCATCCACGCGATCGCCGCCTTCGTCACCTCGGGCACCGGCCGGCCCTTCGGCGCGTAGTAGCCGAAGCGCAGGATCGAGGTCTCGGGCCCCGTCGGGATCATGATGAAGGTGCCCACCATGTCGGTGTAGGGGAAGGTGTAGAAGGTGGTGTTGGGGAAGATGCCGATGTTGAAGAACCAGTCGGTCTGCCAGGTGGCGCCCGCGAGCGGCACGCCGTAGGCATGGGTCGCCCCGGTGTTGGGCGGGCCGATGTAGGTCCACCACTGGCCGTGCGGGGTCAGCCGGTAGCCCGCGAAGTCGATCAGCGCGGCGAGTTCCTTGTGCACCGGCCCCGAGAGGTCGAAGTGATAGCCCTCGATCGAGTTCTCCTGGATCACCTTCCAGTTCGCGGCCACCTCGACATCGGTCTCCTCGACCAGTTCCAGATTGTCGAGGTCGGGGAAGAAGCGGCGCATCTCGGCCTCGGCGCCCGGCGCGATCTCGGCCAGCGGGGCGATCGTGTCGTCGAGCGTGACGAACACCCAGCCGGCGAAGATCTCCATCCGCACCGGCCTGAGCCCCCAGTCCTCGCGGCGGAAGTCCTTCAGGTGTTCGGTCCGGGGCGCGGCGCGCAGCGCGCCGGTCTGCTCGTAGCACCAGGAATGATAGGCGCAGCGGATCACCGCGCCGGCCTTTCCGCGCCGTCCGGTGATCAGCCGGTTGCCGCGATGGCGGCAGACGTTGTGGAAGGCGCGGATGGCGCCGTCCTGCCCGGCGATGACGATCACCGACTGCTCCAGGATGTCCTGAACCACGTATTTTCCCGGCTCGTCGAACTCGTTGACATGGCCGACGACGTGCCAGCAGCGGCGGAAGATCCGCTCCTTCTCCTCCTCGAACACGCCGGGGTCGTAGAAGAAGGCGGCCGGCATCGAGGGGCCGGTCTCGGGGTTGTCGGGGTTCCAGGTCAGTCTCGGCTCGCCCATCGCTCGCTCGCTCCCTCCGCTGCCTTCGCCGCGCGCGCATCCTGCGCCGTGCGGGCCCGAGGCTAGGGGCGAATCGCAACCGTATATGACCGGAAGCGACATCCGATCTGGCACGAGGCGTCAGAGGATGCCGGACAGGCGGCCGGACGATCAAGGTCATCGGCGAGAGCTGCAGCCGGTTGCGGCCAGACTTGACAGAAACCGCCAGAATCTGTCCGATCGGGTCAGGACTGCGCCCCGATCCGATGCCCGACGAAAGCCCGCGCCCGCGCCGCCTCGGCCTTCTGCTTGTGCCGGGCTTTCCCGCGCTCGGGCTGGCGCTGGTCACCGAACCGCTGTTCGTCACCAACTGGCTCGCCGGGCGGCGGCTGTTCGAGTGGCGGACGCTGTCGGCCGACGGGCTGGCGGTGTCGGCCTCGACGGGGGCGATGCAGGCGGTCGATGCGCCGCTCGGCCCCGACGACGCCTTCGACACCGTGCTGGTGATCGCAAGTTTCGAGGCCCGCGCCGCGGCCGCCGATCGGCGCCTGCTGCCCTGGCTGCGCCGCCAGGCCCGGCGCGGCGCCGAGATCGGGGCGATCGAGACCGGGGCCGAGATCCTCGCCGCCGCCGGGCTCCTGCCCGATCGCCCCGATCGCAGGGTGCCGGTGCACTGGTACAACCGCGAGGGCTTCGCCGAGCGCCACCCCGAGGTGCGCCCGGCCGACACGCTCTGGTCGCTCGGCGGCGGGCGCCTGTTCTCGGCCGGCGGCACGGCAACGCTCGACCTGATGCTTGCGCTGGTGGCGCGCGAGGCCGGGGCGCCGCTCGCGGCCGAGGTGGCGCGGCACCTGCTGGTCGCCGCCCCGCGACCCGCAGACGACCGTCAGCCCGGCCCCGAGCCCGCCCCTGCGCCCCGTTCCGTTGC
>CALDYW010000084.1 GCA_937944395.1 uncultured Paracoccaceae bacterium
CCCGCCGGCCGCCGGCCCGGCGGGCCGCCGCTCGCCGGCCGGGCGGTCGCGCTCGCGCGCAGTCTCTGGCCGGCAGCGCTGGCCGGGGGCTGGCACGCCGGTCAGGTCTCGGTGCTGCGGCCGGGGTATCCGGGGCGCGACGCGGACGAGGGCGAGGCCGCCCATCGCTTCCGCCGCGACCGCGACGCGGCGCATCTTGACGGGCTGCTGGCCGATGCCGCCGGCCGCCGCCGGGTGGCCGAGCCGCATGCCTTCGTCCTCGGCATCGGACTGACCGCCGCCGACCCCGGGGCGAGCCCGCTGGTGGTCTGGGAGGGCAGCCACCGGCGGCTCGGCGCTGCCCTGCGCGCGGCCCTCGCCGCGACGCCGCCCGCGACCTGGACCGCGGCCGACGTGACCGCGGCCTATCGCGAAGCCCGCGCCGAGGCGCTCGCCCGCTGCCGCCGCCTGCCTGTGCCGCTGGCGCCCGGCGCGGCGGTGATCCTGCACCGCCATCTGCTGCACGGCATCGCCCCCTGGGAGCCCGGCGCGACCGCCGCGCCAGAGGGCAGGGCGGTTGCCTACTTCCGCCCGCTCTGCCCGGGCGGCGCGGCGGAATGGGTCACCGCGCCCTGAGCCCACTTCCCTGGACGTCTTCCGCGCCCGCTGCCGCCGCAACCGGGCGTTCCGGCTCTCGCCCGTTTCACCGGCACCCCGGGCACCGGCGCACCGGCATCAGGCGGCGCGACCGGCGCCTCGGCCGGTCAGCCCGCCGGCCTGGCGCGCCGGCTGCGCGCTCAAGCCTCGTCGGACTGCGCGCCGCCGATGTCGTCGAACAGTTCGGCGATCTCGAACTCGGCCGCGGCCTCGGCCTCGGCCGCCAGTTCCTGGATCGACTTGCCCGAGGCCTGCACGGCGGCCTCCTCGGGCGAGCGCGCGACGTTCAGGGTGATCTTCACCGCGACTTCCGGGTGCAGGGTCACGGTGACGGTATGCAGCCCGAGTTCCTTGATCGGCCGGTCGAGCGCAACCTGGCGCCTGTCGAGCGTGAAGCCCGCGGCGGTGGCGGCCTCGGCCGCGTCCCGCGTCGTCACCGAGCCGTAGAGCGCCCCGGTATCCGAAGCCGAGCGGATCACCACGAAGCTCTGCCCGTCGAGCCGCGCGGCCAGGGCCTCGGCCTCTCTGCGGGTCTCGAGGTTGCGCGCCTCGAGCTGGGCCTTCTCGACCTCGAAGCGGCGGATGTTCGCCTCGCTGGCACGCAGCGCCTTGCCCTGCGGCAGCAGGAAGTTGCGCGCGTAACCGTCGCGGACCGTCACCACCTCGCCCATCTGGCCGAGCTTGGCGACCCGTTCGAGCAGGATCACTTGCATCGCGTCCTCCCCCTCATTTCACGACATAGGGCAGAAGCGCGAGGAACCGCGCCCGCTTGATCGCGCGGGCAAGCTCGCGCTGCTTCTTGGCGGAGACGGCGGTGATTCGCGACGGCACGATCTTGCCGCGCTCCGAGATGTAGCGCTGCAGCAGCCGCACGTCCTTGTAGTCGATCCTCGGCGCGTTCTCGCCCGAGAACGGACAGACCTTGCGGCGGCGGAAGAAGGGCTTCGTGGCCATGATGAGCTGTTTCCCTGTCTCTGTGCCCGGTCAGAAGCGCGGTGCGCGGTCGGGGCGCGGTGCGCGGTCGTCGCGCGGCGGGCGATCGCCGCGGTCGGGGCGGGGTCCGCGGTCGTCGCGCGGGCCGCGGTCGTCGCGCGGGCCGCGGTCGGGGCGGGGTCCGCGGTCGCCGCGCGGGCCGCGGTCGTCGCGGTCGTCGCGCTTCTGCATCTGGATCGAGGGGCCCTCTTCGTGCGCCTCGACCCTGACGGTCAGCACGCGCATGACGTCCTCGTGCAGCCGCATCAGCCGCTCCATCTCCTGCACCGCAGGGGCCGGGGCATCCGAGCGCAGGAAGGCGTAATGCCCCTTGCGGTTCTTGTTGATCTTGTAGGCCATGGTCTTGACGCCCCAGTACTCGTGCTCGAGCACCCGGCCGCCGTTGTCGGCCAGCACGGTCCCGAAATGTTCGATGAGGGCCTCGGCCTGCGCGTTCGACAGATCCTGACGCGCGATGAAGACATGCTCGTAAAGCGGCATGCGGTTTCCAGTCCTGACGGGCGCACTTCAAAGGACGGGCCGACCTCGCCTCCGCGGCCCGTCCACGAGAGGCTGCGCCGGATCACGTGGGTTGCGGAGGGATGCGCGCTTATACACGCCCCGGTTCCCGATGCAAGCCGCGACCGCCGGCCGCGCTTCGGCCCTTGGCGCCCGGCCGAACCCCCGCTATGCCGGGCGAAAGCGGGAGGAGAGGATGCGCGCCTTCGTGTTTCCGGGGCAGGGGGCCCAGACCATCGGGATGGGCCGCGATCTGGCCGAAAGCTACCCGTCCGCGCGGGCGGTGTTCGAGGCGGTGGACGAGGCCCTCGGGGAGAAGCTCTCGGCGCTGATCTGGGAGGGCGACCCGGCGACGCTGATGCTGACCGCCAATGCCCAGCCGGCGCTGATGGCGACCTCGATGGCCGCGCTCGAGGCCGAGGGCGCAGGCATCGCAACGGCTGACTTCGTGGCCGGGCACTCGCTCGGCGAGTATTCCGCCCTCTGCGCCGCCGGATCCCTTGCGCTGGCCGACGCCGCGCGGCTTTTGCGGCTGCGCGGGCAGGCGATGCAGGACGCGGTGCCGGTGGGCGAGGGAGCGATGGCGGCGATCCTCGGGCTCGCGGCCGAGGCGGTGGCCGAGATCGCCGCCGAGGCGGCGGGGGCGGATGCGGTCTGCGAGGTGGCCAACGACAACGACCCCGCGCAGGCGGTGGTCTCGGGCCATCGCGCCGCGGTCGAGCGCGCGGCCGAGCTCGCACGCGCACGCGGCGCCAAGCGGGCACTCCTGCTGCCGGTCTCGGCGCCGTTCCACTGTTCCCTGATGGAACCGGCGGCGCGGGCGATGGCCGAGGCGCTGAGCCACACCGACCTCGCCCCGCCGCGCCCGCCGCTGGTGGCGAATGTGCTCGCCCGTGCCGTGGACGAGCCCGGAGTGATCCGCGCGCTGCTGGTCGACCAGGTCACCGGACGGGTGCGCTGGCGCGAGTCGGTGGCCTGGATGGCGGCCCGGGGCGTGACCGAGTTCTGGGAGCTCGGCGCGGGAAAGGCGCTCACCGGGATGATCCGCCGGATCGTCCCCGAGGCGCAGACCCGCAGCGTCGGCACCGCGGCCGAGGTGCGGGCGGCGGCGGCGGCTGCGGCGGCAGCCGGCTGAGGCCGTCGGCGGCGCCCGTGCCGGCCGGCACTGCGGTGACCGCGCGGCCGGGCAGGGTCGAGCGGCACGGTGGCGGCCGCGGCGACGGGGCAGGGGCGGCAACAACGGGGCAGGGCGGCAACAGTGGAGGGGCAGGCATGGCGGACGCGGCGGGATTGGCGGGGATGTTCGACCTGACGGGCCGGGCGGCGCTGGTGACGGGCGCATCCGGCGGCATCGGCATGGCGATCGCGCGCGCGCTGCACGGCGCCGGGGCGCGGGTCGGTCTGTCGGGCACGCGCGAGGCGCCGCTTTCGGCACTGGCCGCCGAACTCGGCGCGGGCGCCTGCGTGCTGCCCTGCGACCTCGCCGACGCCGCCGCGGTCGAGGCGCTGCCCGGCCGCGCCGCCGAGGCGCTGGGCGGGCTCGACATCCTGGTGAACAACGCCGGCATCACCCGCGACGGGCTGGCGCTGCGGATGTCGGATGCCGACTGGCAGGCGGTGATCGACGTCAACCTGACCGCGGCCTTCCGGCTGGCGCGCGGAGCGCTGCGGCCGATGACCAAGGCGCGCTGGGGCAGGATCGTCACCGTGACATCGGTCGTGGGCGCCACCGGCAACCCCGGGCAGGCGAACTACGCCGCCGCGAAGGCCGGGCTCGTGGGCCTGTCGAAAAGCCTTGCGGCCGAAGTGGCGGGGCGCGGCATCACCGTGAACTGCGTCGCCCCGGGGTTCATCGCAACCGCGATGACCGACCGGCTGACCGAGGCGCAGAAGGAGCGGATCCTGGCGCGGATCCCGGCCGGCCGGATGGGATCGCCGGCCGACGTGGCGGCCGCGGTGCTCTATCTGGCCAGCCCCGCGGCGGCCTACGTCACGGGTGCGACCTTGCACGTGAACGGCGGAATGGCCATGCTCTGAGGGCGGCGCCCGGCCCGCCGCCGGGCTGTGCGCCGGCCGGAACGACGCGCGGAAGCGATTGCCAAGGGGCGCGCATGTGCTATAGCCGGCAGCGATCTTCCGGGGGGATCATCTGCGGGCACGCGGCCCGCCCCGGCGGAACAGGGGACAAACCGGACGGGGCGGCAGGCTCCGCGTGAGATGAGGACGGACCATGAGCGACATCGCCGAGCGCGTGAAGAAGATTGTCGTCGAACACCTCGGCGTCGAGGAGGACAAGGTGACCGAGAACGCCTCGTTCATCGACGATCTCGGCGCGGACAGCCTCGACACGGTCGAGCTGGTGATGGCGTTCGAGGAGGAGTTCGGAATCGAGATCCCCGACGACGCGGCCGAGACGATCCAGACCTTCGGCGACGCGGTGAAGTTCATCACCGAGGCCGCCTGACGCGGCCCGCAGCCGCCGCTTCGGCGGCTCTTGAGTTGGGGGGCGTCCGTCCTGCGGGCGCCCCTGCTGCTTGACGCCCCTGCTGCTTGACCTCCGTATCCCGGGGCGGCCGCCGCGGAAGGCAGAGTGTCAGCCCGCCGCCCAGCGCGCCAGGACGGGTTCGAGATCGCCATAGCCGGTGAAGCGCCGCTCGAAGGCGAGCCCGAGCCGCCGGGCGCAGTCCTCGGCGCGGGCGGTCAGCGCCGGGTCGTCGGTCTGCGCCAGATACACCAGCCGGTCGTAATGGCCGAAGTAGGTGTCGCGCAGCTCCGGGTGCCGGTCGAGGCCGAGCGGTTCCCAGACGAAGGCATCGAACTGGCGGGCGAGGAAGTCGGTCAGGTAGAAGGCGGTCATCTCCTCGCGCGCGGCGAAGGAGTCGACGCCCTCGAAGAAGGCGTAGCAATGCGCGCCGGGCAGCATCTCGACCCCCAGCCGGTCGCAGAGCGCGGCCAGGCCGCCGCCGGTGCCGCAGTCGCCATAGGCCACCGCCACGCGGCCGACCCCGCGTGCCCGCGCCTCGGCCACCGCCGCCTCGACCGCCGGCGCAATCCGCTCGGGGCGGTTGTGCAGGATCGCCGGAAGGCACTGGAGGTCGATATGGTCCCAGCCGTTCGCGGCGACGAGCGCGAGGATCTCGCGGGCCAGCGCGCCGCAGGCGATCACCAGGATCCGCCCCTGCCCGGCGGGGGGCAGGCCGGCGCCGGTCAGCG
>CALDYW010000085.1 GCA_937944395.1 uncultured Paracoccaceae bacterium
CTCGTGGCGCTGCGCGGGCCGGACCTGTTGCGCGTCAAGGGGATCGTGCACATCGAGGGCGCGCCCACGCCCTTCGTCTTTCACGGGGTGCAGCACGTCTTCGACCCGCCCGTGCCGCTAAAGGACGCGGCGCAGGGCGACACCACCAGCCGCATCGTCGTCATCGCCCGCGACATCCCCCGGGCCGACCTCGCCGCCAGCCTCGAGGTGCTGCGCCTGCGGCCGGCGCCGGCCGAGGCCGACGGCGGCATGACCCTGCAGACGCCGGAGATGCCCTTCTGAGGCGCCCCGGTCGCACGAACCGGTCGGCTGTCGCAGGTCCCCCATCCCCGGACCAGCCGGTCCCGCGCCCGCTGTCGCCGCTGTGCCGGGCGCGGGGCAGCGGTTGAGGGGTGCGGACGGGCGGGCGCAGGCTTTCGCAGGCCCAGGTGGCAGGCCGGATCCCGTGTCGGGCCCCGGATCGACACGAAGATGCGGTGCATCGAAGCCTTCGGGGAACGCATCGCCGCAGGAGATCCGCAGCGCCGAAATCCCGATCCGCAGCGCCCGTCTCAACCGCTCCGACGCCATCGGAACCGCCGAGATCGTTCGCCTGGCATGAGGTTGCCGGGAAAGGGGGCCATCACGCCGCCGGCGCGTTCCAGAACACCGCCGGGGAACAGACCCTGCACCACAGCGACGGAACTGCCGCGGCGCCGGTCAGGGCCTTTTGCGGAACCACGGCCGTGGATTGGCCGGGAATTGCCAGATTTGCGTCTCAATCGCGCTTGATTCACCGGCGACTTTTTCTTGAAGTTTAGGCTTTTCATGAGGGAAGGGCGGATGCCGGCCGAACGCAGGTTTCTTGCGATAGACGACGATGCGGCATTCCTGCTCGTCCTCGGCGCCATGATGCAGGACCTCGGCTACCGGCCTCCGCTCACCGCAGGGTCGGGGGCCGAGGGGTTGAAGCTTCTCGGCGATCCGGCAACTGCCGTCGATTGCGTGCTGCTCGACATCCAGATGCCCGGCATGGACGGGATCGAGGCCTGCCGTCGCATCCGCGCGCTGCGCCACCATCGCGAGACGCCGATCGTGATGGTCACGACGATGAAGAGCCGGCACTATGTCGAGAACGCCTTCGACGCCGGGGCCACGGACTACCTGACCAAGCCGCTCGACCGGATCGAGCTCGGCGCCCGCCTCGGCATGATCGAGCGTCTGCTCTCCGAGCGGGTGCGCGCCCGGTCGTTGCAGGCCGAGGTGAGTTCGATCGCGAACTCGCCGTGGTTGCAGTTCGAGTTCGACGATCCGGTCGAGCTGAGGGATTGCGACACGGTCATCGACTATCAGGCCCTCGAGAACTACCTGCTGACCCTGAGCCGGCTGCGGCTGTTCTCCTCCGCGGTCGTCGGGTTCCGCGTGCTGGGCGCATCGCGCGCCTTTGCCCGTCTCGACCGCCTTGCCTATCTCGACTATCTTTGCGACGTGGGCGATGCGATCGCGGCAGCGCTGAAGCAGTATCGCTACAAGCTCGCCCATGCGGGGAGCGGGATGTTCGTGGCAATCCTCGACCGGTCGCAGGGGATCGATCCGGCGGAGATCGAGGTTGCCATCGCGCAGCAGGTCTCGGCCTACGAGGGGCTCTACGAACCGCTCGGGGTCAAGCTGCCGGTGGTCAAGGTGGGACCGGTCGAGAAAACCAGCGTGTTCATGGTCAGTTCCGCCCAGAGGTTGATCGAACGGGCGATCCAGCGGGCATCGACCACGGAACATCTGTAGCTGCCACCGGGGGCCGGCCAGGAGAGAGGGGCTGGATACGGCGAGGTCCGCAGGGCGATGACGACAGGGTTGACCGACGAGTGGATCGCAAGGTTCATGCCGACGTTCCGCGCGCTCACCGCCGAACGGCTGGCCGAACTGCGCGCGCTGCGCGCGACCGCGGCGGCCACCGCTGCCGGCGCGGCCGGCGCATGCGCGGCCAGGCAGATCGGGGGGCTTGCGCACAAGATTGCGGGCACCGCGGGCACGCTCGACCTGCCGCAGCTGGACGCCCTCGCCGCGAAGACCGAGGAGATCTGTCATGAGATCGCGACCGATCCAGGCCGGGCGGGGGACAAACGCAGAGCCCTCGACAGTCTGCTCGACGCGCTGGATGCCGAACTTGCCCGGATCGTCGCGGCCGGCGATACGCAGGTCGAAGACCGCCGCCCGGACCGCAGGAGCTGAGGGGCGGATGCCGCGGGGGCAGCACGCAGGTCGCCGTGCCCGGCCGATCCCGGCCGGCGCGGCCGGCGCGGCCGGGATCGGCCGGCGTGGCCGGCGTGGCCTGCGCGCGCCGGTCGCGCCCCGCATCGGGCTGCGGATCGACCCCGGCCGGACCGGGCGTCTGGCGCCATGATCGCCGTCTATCTCCTCGCCGGTGCGATCGTCGGGGCGCTGGCCTTCGGAATCAGCCTCGTCCTCGGGGCCTCGATGGCGCTGGCCGCGGCCGCCTATGTCGTCTCCGGCGCGGCTGCCGTGCTGGCGCTTGC
>CALDYW010000086.1 GCA_937944395.1 uncultured Paracoccaceae bacterium
GCCCGCGACCCCGCGACCGGCCAGCCCGACCAGAGGCCCGAGGCCTTCGCGCCCTTCCTGAAGGTCATCAAGCAGCGCTGCGACGCGGTCATCAACCTGACCACCGGCGGCTCGCCCTGGATGCGGGTCGAGGAGCGCGTCGCACCCGCCGCCCGGTTCCGCCCCGAGGTCGCCTCGCTCAACATGGGCTCGATGAACTTCGGCCTGTTCCCGATGCTCGAGCGCTTCCGCGAGTTCCGCCACGACTGGGAGCGCCGGCATCTCGAGGACAGCCGCGACCTGGTGTTCCGCAACAGCTTCCAGGACATCGAATACGTCCTGCGCACCCTGGGCGACGCCGGCACGCGGTTCGAGTTCGAGTGCTACGACATCTCGCATCTCTACAACCTCGCCCATTTCCTCGACCGCGGGCTGGTGACGCCGCCCCTGTTCGTGCAGTCGGTGTTCGGTATCCTCGGCGGCATCGGTCCGCACCCCGAGGACGTTGCGCACATGCGCCGCACCGCCGACCGGCTGTTCGGCCCGGCCTACCGCTGGTCGGTGCTGGGGGCGGGACGCAACCAGATGCCGATCGCCGCCATGGCCGCGGCGATGGGCGGCAACGTGCGCGTCGGCCTCGAGGATTCGCTCTGGGCCGGACCCGGGCGGCTGGCGGAATCGAACGCCCAGCAGGTGCGCATGGTGCGCGGCATCGTCGAGGGGCTCGGTCTCGAGATCGCCACCCCCGACGAGGCCCGCGAAATCCTCGAACTCAAGGGCGGCGATCAGGTGGACTTCTGAACGGCGGGAGAGGGGAAGGGGGGAGACGGGGATGCAGATCGACATCGTGCTCGACATCAAGACGAGCCTCGGCGAGGGCCCGCTCTGGGACGTCGGGCAGCAGCGGCTCTACTGGATCGACGCCAGCGGATGCCGCGTCTTCCGCGCCACCGCAGACGGAAGGGAACTCCGGGCCTGGGACACGCCCTCGCGCGTGGGCTCGATCGCGCTGCGCAAGGACGGGCAGGGCGCCATCTGCTCGCTCGCCAAGGGGTTCTCGGCGCTCGACTTCCGCACCGGCGACTTCGAGCCCCTGCACGACATCGAGCCCGACACGCCCGAGACCTGGATCAACGACGGCAAGGTCGATCGTGCCGGGAGGTTCTTCGCCGGCACCATGGACAGCATGGAGGCGGGGCCGAAGGGCGCGCTCTACCGGCTTGACCCCGACTTCTCGCTGACCCGGGTCGGGACCGGGATCATCTGCTCGAACGGCCCCTGCTGGAGCCCCGACGACCGCATCTTCTACTTCGCCGACAGCTGGTCGGGCGAGATCTGGGCCTACGACTACGACATCGCCACGGGCACCCTTGCCAACCGGCGCACCTTCGTCACCCTCGAACGCGGGCCGACCGGAGCGGCCGACGGCTCGACCGTGGATGCCGAGGGATACCTCTGGAATGCCCAGGTCTTTGACGGGCTGATCGTGCGCTACGCGCCCGACGGCAGCCGCGACCGGGTGATCGAGATGCCGGTGAAGAAGGTGACAAGCGTGATGTTCGGCGGCCCCGACCTCGACGTGCTCTACGTCACCTCGATGGCGAAGCAGCCGCTGCCGCGCTACCCCGGCGACGGCGTGCAGCGCGGCGCGCTGTTCGCGATCCGGGATCTCGGGGTGCGCGGCATTCCCGAGCCGCGCTTCGGTGCCTGACCGACCGCGCGCGGCGGCACGCGCGACGGGGTCGGCCGGGGCGGCCGGCCGGGTCGCCGCGGTCCGCGAGGCAGACGCACCACCCCGGCCGGGCTCCGCGGAGGCGAGCGGGAGCGCGTCGCCGGCGGGTGCGGCAGCGGCGCGTCAACCCTGCCGGGCCCCGGCCGGGAACCGCCGCCGAGGGCGGATGCGCCCCGCACGCCCGCCGCAATCCGCCGGACCGTCTTGCGCCGGGCCGCGTTCGCCCGTCTATCCTTGAGGCGGAGAAGCCCGGTCTTCCTGTCGTCGCGGCCGGGGCGCGTGCCGGCGGCGCCGGCAACACCCGACAGCGCATCGCGCAGGAGAGCATCATGGCCGTCTTCGTCGGCACCAACGGGAACGAGACGATCACCCCGGGCCTGGTCAGCCCGTCGGTAAGCCGGGACCCGCCCGGCGCCCTGCCGGGCGCGGCCGCCGACTCGATCCTCGGCATGGGCGGGAACGACGACCTCGACGGTGGCGGCGGCAACGACAGCCTGGTCGGCGGCGACGGCGACGACACCATGCGGGGCGGTTCGGGAAACGATCTGCTGTCCGGCCTCGAGGGCAACGATCTGGGCTATGGCGATGACGGCAACGACCGGCTGCAGGGCGACGCGGGCCACGACACGCTCGACGGCGGCGAGGGCAACGACAACATCCGCGGCGACGCCGGGCGCGACTCGCTCTTTGGCGGGGAGGGCAACGACTTCATCCTGGGCGGCGACGACGACGATTACCTCGACGGCGGATCGGGCCTCGACACGCTGCGCGGCGGAAACGGCAACGACGTGCTGCGCGGCGGAACGGGGGCCGACCTGATCCAGGGCGAGGCGGGCGACGACCGCATCTTCGCCGACGACGATTTCGGCGACTCGGGTCCGGGAGACGACGCCGGCGACGGCAACGACACCGTCGATGGCGGGGCCGGCAACGACACGATCTTCGGCGAGGGCGGCGACGACCGTCTGACCGGCGGTCTGGGCAACGACGATCTGAGGGGCGAGAGCGGGAACGACCGGCTCGACGGCGGCTGGGGCGACGACCGGCTGGCCGGCGGCACGGGGCACGACACGCTGCTCGGCGGAGGGGGCGACGACTACCTGTGGGATGTCGACTCCGATGGTGGCGGCAACGACTCGATGTCGGGGGCGGCCGGCCGGGACACGTTGATCGGGGGCACCGGGAACGACACGCTGAACGGCGGTCTGGACGCCGATCGTCTGTACGGCGGCCTCGGCGACGACAGCCTGCTCGGCGGATCGGGTGCAGACACCCTGATCGGCGGAGACGGCGACGACGCGCTGAACGGACAGACCGACTCCGACCTCATCGACGGCGGCGCGGGCAACGACCGGCTCTTCGGCAACTTCGGCAACGATACCCTGCAGGGCGGCGCCGGCAACGACACGCTGAGCGGCCAGTCCAACGACGACCAGATCTTGGGCGGGGACGGCGACGACCAGCTGATCGGCGGTTTCGGCAACGACTCGATCACCGGCGAGAGCGGCGACGACACCATCGACGGCGGCGGCAACGACGACCGGATCTCCGGCGGTGCGGGCAACGACCTGATCCGCGGTGGCGGCGGTGCCGACCAGATGGACGGAGAGGACGGCAACGACACGCTGAACGGCGGCGACCAGGCCGACCTCGTGATCGGCGGGGCCGGCAACGACCTGCTGCGGGGCGACGCCGGCAACGACACGCTGGTCGGCGGCACCGGCAACGACACCCTGACCGGCGGCGCGAACCGGGATGTCTTCGTGTTCGGGTCCGGGTCCGGGTCGGACAGGATCAGCGACTTCGAGAACGACATCGACCGCCTGGCGCTCGAGACGGCGCTCTGGGGCGGCGGACTGAACCCGCAGCAGGTGGTGAACCGGTTCGCAACCGTGGTGAACGGCAACACGGTGTTCGACTTCGGCAACGGCGACATCCTGACCGTCGCGGGGGTCACGGACCCCGACATCCTTGTGAACGACATCGCCTTCTTCTGACGCGCCCGGCGCGAGGGCCGCCGGCCGACGGCCGAGGGCACACGGCGGCGCCGGGTGCTGCCGGTCGCCGCAGGGTCGGCCGAAGCCGCCTTGCGGTATCCCTCGAAGCGTGGTGCGCTCCTTCGCCAAGGCGGTGTCGCGCTGTCCGACGCGACCGGCGCAACGATCGCGGGCGACGGACGGACTTCCCGGGCCCGGCGCGCGGCGCGTGCAGGCACGGGAACCGGCGACACAGGGCCGCACGGCTTGCCGGCCGCACGGCTTGCCGGCCGTACGTTCGGCCGCAATCGGGATCGGCGCATGGTCATCCTCGGCACCGCGGGCCACGACCCGATCACCCCCTCGGGCGTCGGCGCCGGGATCACCCCGCCCGGGGGTGCTGCCGGGCCTTCCGAACGACAGCATCCTCGGCCTCGGCGGCAGCGACACCGCGGATGGCGGCGGCGGCGGCGACACGACGACATGGCCGGAGCAGCGGGAGGCGACCGGCCCGAAGGGGCTCGGGCAACGACTTCCTGATCGGCGATGCCTTGCCCCTCCTCTGGTGGCCTCCGGTTGCACCTTCGATGTCGGCGCCCGCGCGGTGACCGTCGAGGGGATGACCGGCCCCGGCATCCTGCGCGACGCCGTCACGCTGTTCCGACCGCCCGGGGTTCGCGCGATCCCGCCGTCGCGGCCGGCGCGATTCTGCCGCGGCGCGGCCGGCGGCATGGTCGGTGCGCCTGTCGCGTCCGCGACGGGGGCTGTCGCGCCCGGGCGGTGCATTGCCCTTGCGCACGGAGTTCTCTATGGCATCGGTCGGGAGGGCCGGGACGATGCGTTACTCGGGACTGCGGATCTTCGTCGAGGGCCTGCGCGGAAACACCGGCTGGAAGCCCGTGTGGCGCGAGCCGGATCCCAGGCCCGAATACGACGTGGTGATCGTCGGCGGCGGCGGGCACGGCCTGTCCACGGCCTATTATCTTGCGAAGAACCACGGCATCACCAACGTCGCGGTGCTCGAGAAGGGCTATCTCGGCGGCGGCAGCGTCGGGCGCAACACCACGATCGTGCGGGCCAACTACCGGCTGCCGGGCAACTCGGAATTCTACAGCCATTCGCTGAAGCTGTGGGAGAGCCTCGAGTCCGAGCTCAATTACAACGTGATGCACAGCCAGCGCGGGCTGATCAACCTGTTCCACTCCGACGGCCAGCGCGATGCCTTCGTCTACCGCGGCAACTCGATGGTGAACCGCGGCGACGACGCGATCCTTCTGGACCGCGAGGGGGTGCGCGAGCAGCTTCCCTATCTCGACTTCGACAACATCCGCTTCCCGGTCTATGGCGGGCTCTACCACCCGCGCGGCGGCACGGCGCGGCACGATGCGGTGGCCTGGGGCTATGCCCGCGGCGCCGACCGGCGCGGGGTGGACCTGATCCAGAACTGCGAGGTCACCGGCTTCGACATCGAGGGCTGCCGGGTGCGCGGCGTGCAGACCAGCCGCGGGGCGATCCGGGCGAAGAAGGTGGGCATCGTCGTGGCCGGCCGGTCGGGGCAGGTGGCGGCAATGGCGGGGCTGAAGCTGCCGATCGAGAGCCATGTCCTGCAGGCCTTCGTCACCGAGGGGCTGAAGCCCGTGATCCACCATGTCGTCAGCTTCGGCATGGGGCATTTCTACATCAGCCAGTCCGACAAGGGCGGCCTGGTGTTCGGCGGCGACCTCGACTTCTACGCCTCCTACGCGGCGCGCGGGAACCTGCCGATGGCCGAGCACGTCATGGAGGCGGCGATGACGCTGATGCCGGTGATCGGGCAGGCGCGCGTCCTGCGGACCTGGGGCGGGATCATGGACATGACGCCCGACGGCTCGCCGATCATCGACAAGACCCCGATCGAGGGGCTCTTCATCGACTGCGGCTGGTGCTACGGCGGGTTCAAGGCGGTGCCGGGCTCGGGCTGGTGCTTCGCCCATCTGATCGCCACCGGCAACCCCCACCCGGTGGCGGCGCGCTACCGGCTGGACCGGTTCCTGACCGGCCGCGGGCTGATGGACGAGGAAGGCACCGGCAGCCAGCACAACCTGCACTGAGGGGAGGACGGCGATGCGCATCACCTGCCCGCTCTGCGGCGTGCGCGACCGGCGCGAGTTCTACTACCAGGGCGCGGCCTGCATGCTCGACCGCCCGGCGCCCGAGGCGCCGCTCGAGGTCTGGCACGACTACCTGCACCTGCGCGACAATCCCGCCGGCGATACGCGCGACCTGTGGTATCACGAGCCCTGCGCCACCTGGATCGTCGTGCACCGCAACACCGTCACCCACGAAATCCACGGGGTCGAGCTCGCGGCGGAGGTGGCGCGATGAGGATCGAGGGGCGCGGGATCGTCAACCGCGAGCGGCCGCTCGCCTTCCGCTTCGACGGCGAGAGCTATCGCGGCGCCGAGGGCGACACGCTGGCCTCGGCGCTTCTGGCCAACGGGGTGCGGCTGGTGGCGCGGTCGTTCAAGTACCACCGCCCGCGCGGCATCTTCGGCGCCGGTTCCGAGGAGCCGAACGCGCTGGTCACCGTCGCGCAGGCCGGCGACCGGGTGCCGAACGTCCGCGCCACGGTGCAGGAGCTCCACGACGGGCTTGTCGCCGAGAGCCAGAACCGCTGGCCCTCGCTGCGGCGCGACCTGATGGCGGTGAACGATCTGCTCGCGCCCTTCTTCGGTGCGGGCTTCTACTACAAGACCTTCATGTGGCCGCGCAGCTTCTGGGAGCGGCTCTACGAGCCCGCGATCCGCCGTGCCGCGGGCCTCGGCGCGCTGTCGGGCGCGCACGACCGCAGCCGCAACGACCGCGCCTGGGCCTTCTGCGACATCCTGGTGATCGGCGCCGGGCCGACGGGCCTGATGGCGGCGCTGGCCGCGGCCGAGGCCGGGGCCGACGTGATCCTCGCCGACGAGGACTTCCTGCCCGGCGGGCGGCTGAACGGCGAGACCTTCGAGGTGGGCGGCATGCCCGGCCGGGTCTGGGCGGCCGAGACGGTCGCGCGCCTGCGGGCGATGCCGAACGTGCGGGTGATGACCCGCACCACCGTCACCGGCGCCTACGACCAGGGCACCTTCGGCGCGCTCGAACGGGTCGGCCGGCACCGCGCGCAGCCCCATCCCGACGCGCCCGTGGACACCTTCTGGCGGATCGTGGCGAAGCGCGCGATCCTCGCCGCAGGCGCGCTCGAACGCCCGGTCGCCTTCCCCGACAACGACCGGCCCGGCATCATGTCGGCCGCGGCGGTGCGCACCTACCTCAACCGCTACGGTGTCGCGCCGGGCAAGGCGGTCACCGTCTTCGGCAACAACGACAGCGCCCACCGCACGGCGCGCGACCTTGCCGAGGCCGGGGTGAGGGTGGCCGGGGTGATCGATGCGCGCGAGGGGGTGGAGGTTCCGGGCGACTTCCCGGTCTTCGCCGGCGGCCGCGTCGTCGCCACCCACGGGCGCCACGGGCTCGACCGGATCACGATCCGCCTTCCGGGCGGCGAACGGTCGATCTGGACCGACTGCCTGGCGGTCTCGGGCGGCTGGAACCCGACGGTGCACCTGACCTGCCACATGAACGGCCGCCCGGTCTGGGACGAGGGGCTGGCCGCCTTCGTCCCCGCCCCGGCCGATGCGCCGAACGCGGTGCCCGGCCTGATCCCCGCGGGGGCTGCGCGCGGCATCTTCTCGACCGCGGGCTGCCTGCGCGACGGGCTGCGGGCGGCGGCCGAGGCGCTCGAGGCGCTGGGCCGGGCGATGCCGCCGATCGCGCCGCCCGCGGCCGAGGACGACCCGTTCCGGATCGTCCCGCTCTGGCAGGTGCCGGGCAAGCGCCGGGCCTGGCTCGACTTCCAGAACGACGTGACGACGAAGGACGTGAAGCTCGCCGCGCAGGAAGGCTTCCGCAGCGTCGAGCACATGAAGCGCTACACCACCCAGGGCATGGCGCCCGACCAGGGCAAGAACTCGAACGTCGCCGCGCTGGCCGTGCTCGCCGACGCCACCGGGCGCGGCATCCCCGAGACCGGCACCACCACCTTCCGCCCGCCCTTCGTGCCGGTGCCGATCGCCGCGATGGGGGCGGGCGCAAGCGGCAAGGGCTTCATGCCGCAGCGCTTCACCACCTCGCATCAGGCCAGCGTCGAGCGCGGCGCGCCGATGGTCGAGGCCGGGCTGTGGTATCGCCCCTCCTACTTCCCGAAGCCGGGCGAGACCACCTGGCGCGAGTCCTGCGACCGCGAGGTGCGCATGGTGCGCACGGCGGTGGGGGTGGCCGATGTCTCGACGCTGGGCAAGATCGACATCAAGGGGCCCGACGCGGCGAAGCTGCTCGACCTCGTCTATTGCAACACCTTCTCGACGCTGCCGGTCGGGCGGGTGCGCTACGGCCTGATGCTGCGCGAGGACGGCCATGTGATGGACGACGGCACCACCGCGCGGCTGGGCGAGCAGCACTATCTGATGACCACCACCACCGCCGCCGCGGCACTGGTGATGCGGCATCTCGACTGGGTGCATCAGGGGCTTGCCCCGCATCTCGACGTGCGCTTCGTCTCGGTCACCGAGCACTGGGCGCAGTTCGCGGTCGCGGGGCCGAAGGCGCGGGTGCTTCTGAACTCGGTGCTCGACGACCCTCTGGGCGAGGGCGACTTCCCCTTCATGGCCTGCGGCGAGCGGCAGGTCGCGGGCCTGCCCGGCCGGCTGTTCCGCATCTCGTTCTCGGGCGAGCTCGGCTATGAGGTGGCGGTGCCCGCCCGCTACGGCGAAAGCCTCTACCGGCTGCTGCTGGCGCAGGCCGAAAGCCTCGGCGGCGGGCCCTACGGGATGGAGGCGATGGGGGTGATGCGGATCGAGAAGGGCTTCATCACCCATGCCGAGATCCACGGCCGCACCACCGCCTTCGACATCGGCATGGAGCGGATGATCGCCCGGGGCAAGGACTGCATCGGCAAGGCGATGGCGGCGCGCCCGGGGCTGAGCGGCCCGGAACGCGAGCAGCTCGTCGGCCTGCGGCCGGTGGTGGCCGACCAGAGGGTGACGGCGGGCGCGCATCTGTTCGAGGAAGGCGCGAAGGCGGTCAGCGACAACGACCGCGGCTATGTCACCTCGGTCTGCTGGTCGCCGACGCTCGGCACCTATCTCGGGCTGGGCTTCCTTGTGGACGGACGGGCCCGGCACGGGCAGAAGGTGCGCGCGGTCGATCACCTGCGCAAGGTCGAGACGCTCTGCGAGGTCTGCGATCCGGTGTTCTTCGATCCCGAGGGAGGGCGGATGCGTGCCTAGGCTGATCGCGAAATCCCCGCTGTCGGGCTTCGAGCCGGTCTCGGCGGGCGGCATGGTGCTGACCGAGGCCGACTTGGGGCCGCTCGTCCTGCTGGCGCCCTGGAACGGCCGGGCCGGCGAGGCGGCCGCGCTGCTCGGCCTCGAGGGACTGCCCCCGCCGAACCGGATTGCCGCCTTGCCCGGGGGCGGGCGGATCGCCTTCTGGGGGCGCGGCGCCTGGCTGCTGATCGGCGCCGGGCCGCCCGAGTCGGTCGCCGCCCATGCGGCCGTCACCGACCTCAGCGACGGCTGGGCCTGCCTGCGGCTCGAGGGTCCGGGCGCAGCCGAGGCGCTGGCGCGTCTGGTCCCGATCGACCTCAGGCCGGCGGCCTTCGGCGAGGGGGCGATGGCGCGCACGCAGCTGTTCCACATGACCTGCGGTCTCCTGCGCGCGGGGCCCGAGGCCTTCGAGATCCTGGTCTTCCGCTCGATGGCGCGCACCGCCTGGCACGACCTGTCGGTGGCCCTGCGCAGCGTCGCGGCGCAGGCGACGGGCTGACCGCCGCCGCAAGAGGCGCGCCACGAGGGGCGCCCCGGGCGGGGGCACCGCACCCGGAACCCAGCACGAGCGGCGCCGCGCGAGGGGCGGGGGGCGCCGCACCAGGGGCGCGGCACAACGGGCGCCGGGCGACCGGGCCGGCGCCCCCGTTGCGAGGCCGGACGCCCGGCCGACAGCCCCCGGCAGGGCATCGGGCAGCGGGGCCGCGCGCGGCGGCGGACGTCGCGCCCCGTCCGGCGCCGCCCCGGTCCGGGCTCAGTCGTCAAGTCCGACCGGAAGGCGCGCGGCATAAGCCAGAACGCTGATCCGGTCGAACTCGCTCAGCGCGCGCAGGTTCACCATGGCCGCGCCCGGATGGGCGTTCGAGATCTTGTTGTAGACCTCGTCGGGCAGGGCCGACGCCTCGGTGCCGACGAAGGCGTGGTCGTCGCCCTCGCCCCAGTCCATGGCGCGGCCGTCGAAGCCGTGGCAGGCCGCGCAGATGGTCTGGAAGAGGGCGCGCCCGCGATCGATGTCGCCCGCATCGGGCTTCACCGTGCGCGTCTCGTAGTCGATGAACGCGCGCATGTCGGTCAGCCCGAGGCTGATGAAGGTTGCCACGCGAAGCATCTCCTCGTCCGAGATCATCTCGGGCGTGTAGGGATGGTTCGCATCGCGCAGGATGGCGGCGATCTCCTCGCCCGGTCGCCCGGCGGCGCCCATCACGCCCTTGATGCCGGTGTAGTGGCTGCCCTTGCTGTAGAGGCCCTCGGCGCCGAGATAATCCCAGCCGTGGCACTCCTTGCAGCGCCAGGTGTTGGGCCCGCTCTGCTTGTCGTTGACCGCCGTCGGATAGGCGGGGTTCGTCGTCTCGGGTTTCGGCCGGTCGAGGGCGTCCCACCACGTGTCGTAGATGCGCCCGCCGGCGGCGATCGTCCACTCGAGCGACGGCTCCTGCGGCGCGCCATGGACGAACTGCTGCTGATGGGCCCCGTGCTCGAACGTCGCGACGTGCTCTTCGGCCGGGACACCTGCGACCGCGAGCAGGGACGCCGCAACCGTGGTCAGCGGCAGCAACCGGGCCGGCCGCCGGCGCCGGAGATGGCTCGATTCATGGATCATGGCTCTCCCCCCAAAGTCCTCCCGAAGTCGTTTCGGTTCGTCTGATCCTTGCGCGCCGGCTGATGGGCACCCGCCGGCGCGGCCCTTCCCGTCCGCCGATGCTGACACTCCGGGGCCGCTGCCGTCACGCCCGAAGTCGCCCTCGCAATCGTTGCGGGCGCGGAGAGTGCACTTTGGTTTATGATCGGCCGGAGGCACGAACCGGGGGGAGACAGGACTGCATGGCGCAGGCAGACACATCCCGGGAGCTCGGCAGACCCGAACAGGGCCGCCAGTCGCGGGCGCTGATCCGCGCCTACCGGTTCCTGTTTCTCTGCGGGATCGTGCTGGGCTTCGATCTCGGCGCCGAGCTCGAGGTTGCCCTGTCCCTTCCGGCAAGCCTCACGCTGCCGGCCGGGTTGCACCTCGTCGCGGAGTTCGCCGCCTGGACCGGTCCGGCCGTGGCCTTCGTGCGGCTGCGGGCCGAGGTCCGCAGCCTCGCGGCCGGCGCGCAGGCCGACCGCGCGCGCCTTCTTGCCCTGCGCGGCGCCTTCGACGGGCTGATGCACAAGCGCTTCACGGCCTGGGGCCTGACGCCGGCCGAGCGCGACGTCGCCCTGCTGACCCTCCGCGGCCTGAAGATCGCCGAGATCGCCGAGGCCCGCGGCGTGCGCGAGGGAACGGTCAAGGCGCAGCTTTCGACGATCTTCCGCAAATCCGGAGTGGCGACCCGCACCGAGTTCGTGGCGCTGTTCATCGACGAGTTCCTCGACCTCGGCGCGGGCCCCGCCCCCTCCGTCCCCGCCTGAGCGCGGGCCCGGACCGGCCGTCAGCGCGCGCGTTCGACGGCCGCGACGATCCCGTCGAGCACCTCGGCCAGAAGCGCGGCGTCCTCGCATTCGCCCATCACCCGCACGAGCGGTTCCGTGCCCGACTTGCGGATCAGCAGGCGTCCGGCGCCGGCGATGCGCCCCTCGGCCTCGGCGATGGCGCGGCGGACGGTGTCGGCCGCCAGCGGCTCGCGCCCGCGCTCGTAGCGCACGTTCCTCAGAAGTTGCGGCACCGGCTGGAAGTTCCTGACCAGGCGCGACGCCGGCGCCCCTTCCTCGACCATCGCGGCGAGGAACTGCAAAGCGGCGATGAGCCCGTCGCCGGTGGTCGCATGGTCGGTCATCACGATGTGGCCCGACTGCTCGCCGCCGAGGTTCCAGCCCCCTTCCCGCATCCGTTCCACCACATAGCGGTCGCCGACCGGGGTGCGCTCGAGCCGCAGTCCGCGCGCGTTCAGGAACCGCTCGAGCCCGAGGTTCGACATCACCGTGGCCACCAGCGCCCCGCCGCGCAGCCGCCCGGCCTCGGCCCAGCGGCGGGCGAACAGCGCCATGATCTGGTCGCCGTCGGCCACCCTGCCGGTCTCGTCGAGGATCATCACCCGGTCGGCGTCGCCGTCGAGGCTGATGCCGACGTCGGCGCCATGCGCCACCACCGTCTCGGCGGCTGCGCGCGTGTCGGTCGAGCCGCAGCCGAGGTTGATGTTGTGCCCGTTCGGGGCGACGCCGACGGCAATCACCTCGGCGCCCAGTTCCCACAGAACCTCGGGCGCCGCGCGGTAGGCCGCGCCGTTGGCGCAGTCGATCACCACCTTGAGGCCGCGCAGTCCGCCGCGGGCGGGAAAGGTGGTCTTGGCGTATTCCACGTAGCGCCCGCGACCGTCCTCGATCCGCTTGGCGCGGCCGATCGCGGCGGGTTCGGCCGGCGTGATCGCGCCGGCCAGGATCGCCTCGATCTCGGCCTCGGCCTCGTCCGACAGCTTGAAGCCGTCGGGGCCGAAGAACTTGATGCCGTTGTCCTCGGCCGGGTTGTGGCTGGCCGAGATCATGATGCCGAGGTCGGCGCGCATCGACCGGGTGAGGAACCCGACGGCCGGCGTCGGCACCGGCCCGAGCAGGAGCACGTTCATGCCCGTCGAGGTGAGGCCGGCGGTCAGCGCCGTCTCGAGCATGTAGCCCGACAGGCGGGTGTCCTTGCCGATGACCACCCTGTGGCCGTCGGCGCCGCGGCGGCGGAAGTAGGCCCCGGCGGCGGCGCCGAGCCGCAGCGCCAGTTCGGCGGTCATCGGATGGGTGTTGGCGCGGCCCCGAACGCCATCGGTGCCGAAGAGCTTGCGGCTCATCGCGGTCGTTCCCCTCGATCGGTCCCCGGACCCTGCATAGCACGGCCGGCGCGCGGCGACAGCCCGTGGCGCGGGGTTCAGCGGGACCCCGCGATCCCGCCCGCCCGGTAGAACACGTGCGCGCCGATCTCGGCGGTGCGCTCGAAGCGCCGCGCCCAGTCCGGGCGGGCCCGGCGGACATGGAAATGGGTCGCGCCCCGGGTCAGCCGGCGCGGCGCGCCATCCAGCATCGCGCGGGCGATCTTGCCGGCCAGCACGAAGGCCTCGCGCTCGCCGATCCGCCCGGGGCGGTCGCAGGCGAAGCTGAACTGGCAGGATCCCGAGTGCGCGCCCTGGCGCACGACGGCGCAGACGCTTGCCGGGAACACGCCGCTGTCGCGGCGGTTCAGCACCACCTCGGCGACGGCGATCTGGCCCTCGAGGGGTTCGCCGCGGGCCTCGTGATAGATCGCCTCGGTCAGACAGCGCCAGTCGTCGTCGCCCGTGGCCTCGGGGCGCGCGGCCAGAGACGCCGGGGTCAGGATGCCCAGGTCGGCCGCCCCTTCCGGCCCCGGCCAGAGACGCACGGATCCGGGCGGCGGGATATCCCGAAGCGAGGTGCCGGCATCGGCCGGGGCCGGGCCGAAGGCGGCCAGCGTCGCCAGAAGTCCGAGTATCTTCAAGGGGGCGTCCTGCGTGTTGCCATCCGTCCGGCGGCCGGGAAGACGGCTGCGCCGCACGGCCGGCGGCCTAAGCCGAGGTCGCCGGAGGCTCAAGAGGACTGTTGCGCCCTTGCAACAGCTATCGGCGGTTTCCGGCCGAAGCGGGCCCGGGAGGTCCGTTCAGCGCCCCGATTCGACGGGGTCCCGGGCCCGGGACCGATCCCGCAGGGCGAGGTGCGCCGCCGCCATCCGCGCGACCGGCACCCGGAAGGGCGAGCACGAGACATAGTCCATTCCGGCACTGCGGCAGAAGTCGATGCTTTCCGGGTTGCCCCCGTGTTCGCCGCAGATCGACAGCGTCACCTCGGGCCGGCCGCGGCGGCCGCGCTCGGCGCCGATCTTCAGCAGTTCGCCGACCCCGTCGGGATCGAGGATATGGAAGGGATCCTCGGGAAAGACCCCCTGGCTGACGTAGGTGCCCATGAACTTGCCGGCGTCGTCGCGGCTGAGCCCATAGGTCATCTGGGTCAGGTCGTTGGTGCCGAACGACAGGAAGGCCGCATGCTGGACGATCTCGTGCGCGCGCAGGCAGGCGCGCGGGGTTTCCACCATCACGCCGAAACGGTAGGCGAAGTCCTGTCCGGTGCGGGTGCGCACCGCTGCCGCAACGGCGTCGATCCGGGTCTTGACCAGTTCCACCTCGCGCCGTGCCGAGACCAGCGGCACCATGATCTCGGGCACCACGGGTGCGCCCGAGCGCGACGCCTCGAGCGCCGCCTCGAAGATCGCGCGGGCCTGCATGTCGTAGATTTCGGGCATGGCGATCCCCAGACGGACCCCGCGCAGACCGAGCATCGGGTTGAATTCCGACAGGGCCTCGACCCGGCGGGTGACATCCGACAGCGGCAGGTCGAGCGCGTCGGCAAGTTCGCGCAGCCCCTCGCGCGAAGTCGGCAGGAACTCGTGCAGCGGCGGATCGAACAGCCGGATGCACACCGGCTGGCCGCCCATGATCCGGAACAGTTCGACGAAATCCGCCCGCTGCATCGGCAGCAGCCGGTCGAGCGCGGCGCGCCGGTCGTCGGCGGTGCGCGCGAAGATCATCTCGCGCATCACCGTCAGCCGGTCGTCCTCGAAGAACATGTGCTCGGTGCGGCAGAGCCCGATCCCTTCGGCGGCGAAGGCGCGCGCCATGCGTGCGTCGGCCGGCGTGTCGGCATTCGCGCGCACGCCGATGTCGCGCGCCGCGTCGGCCCAGCCGAGCAGCGCCTGGAAGGCCTCGTCGAGCGCGGGCTCGAGCATCCGCGGCGCGCCGGCCAGCGCCTCGCCCGTGGTGCCGTCCACCGTGATCGTGTCGCCCTCGCGGAACAGGCGGCCGTCGGCGGCCCTGAGCGTCCGGTTGCGGCTGTCGATCTGCATGCCCGTCGCGCCGACCACACAGGGCAGGCCGAGGCCGCGGGCGATCACCGCGGCGTGGCTGGTGATGCCGCCGCGTTCGGTCAGCACCGCGGCGGCGGCATGCATGCCGCGGATGTCCTCGGGGCTGGTCTCGCGCCGGACGAGGATGCAGGCCTCGCCCCGCGCCGCGCTCGCCTGGGCCGCGGCCGCCGAGAACACCAGCCGCCCGGTGGCGGCGCCGGGGCTGGCGGGGATCCCGCGGGCGAAGGGGTCGCGCGCGGCGGCGGGATCGACCTGGGGGTGGAGAAGCTCGGGCAGCGCCCGCGGCTCGACCCGCAGCACCGCCTCGTCGGGCGTGATGATCCCGTCCTCGGCCAGCGCCACGGCGATCCGCACCGCCGCCCGCGACGACCGCTGCACCCGCACCGCATCGAGAATCCACAGCCGGCCGTCCTCGAGCGTGAACTCGATCTGCATCTCCTCGCGCAGGTTCCGCCGGCAGGACTGGCCATGGGCGACGAGCGCGGCGAAGGCCTCGGGCGCCACGTCCTCGAGCGAGGGCCCGCGCGGGTCGCGGATCAGGAAGAGCGTCCCCTCGCCGTTCTCCATCGCCTCGCGGCCCTGTGCCTGCGCCCGGTAGCGGCCGGTGATCTGCGGCCGCCCGGTGATGGAATCGACGAACTGGATCACCCCCGAGCCGCTGACCCCCGGCCCGAGCCCCAGCGCCATGCGCTGGACGACAAGGCCGAGCCCGGCATCGGCGGGCGCGCCCCGCGCCTGGCGCAGCAGCCGCGCGGTGGTGCCTTCCCAGGCGCGGGCCATCGAGCGCAGCACCTCGGCCAGCTGCACCGCCGGATCCTGGGGAAAGGGTTCGTCGGTCTCGGCCTGATAGGCGGCCAGTGCGGCGGCCAGGGTCTCGGCGCTGGCCTCGCCGCCCGGCAGCATGTCGGCGTCGAGCCGCGCCACATTCGACGCATAGGCGCGGATGAAGCGCAGGTAGAGCGCATCCGCCACGGCGGCGCCGTGGCTGATGGTCAGCGCGGCGTGGCGCGCGTCGTTCATGCCGATGTTCAGGATCGCGCCGGGCCCGCCCCAGTCGGGGTCGGCCGAGGACGGGCGCACCGAGACCAGCGCGCCCTCGCCGAAGGCCGCCATCAGCCGCCCGGTGTCAAGGCGCTGCCCGGAGGCCAGCGCGCGCACCGTGTCGAACGACAGGGCCACGGTCGCCGGCACCGGCAGGTCGAGCCGGATCAGCCGCTGCAGGCACTTGGCGCGGCCGCCGTGGGTGGCGGCGGCGATCGGCGCCGTCGCGGTGATCTCGAGGAAGGCGGTGAGGTCGAGGTGTTTCTGCACTGCGGCACGCTCCTTCGCAGCCACAGGATACGGCAGTGCGCCCTCGAGACAAGCGCGGCATGTGCGCCCGGCCGCGGCGGCGCGGCAGGCGGCGGCAGGGTCATCCTTCGAGCCGGCCGAGGTCGGCGACCGCGCCGCAGGTCTGCCGGATGCGGTGGAGGAGGTTCAGCCGGTTGCGGCGGATCACCGCGTTGTCGGTGTTGACCTGCACCGCCTCGAAGAAGGCGTCGATGGGCCCGCGCAGCGCGGCCATGGCGGACAGCGCGGCGGCGAAGTCCTCGGCCTGCATCGCCGGGGCGATGGCGGCCTCGGCGGCATCGAGGGCGGCGAAGAGCGCGGCCTCCTCGGGCGCCTCGGCGAATTTCGGGTCGGGGCCGAAGCAATATTCGACCCCGTCCTTCGTTTCCGCCTGGGTGAGGATGTTGTTGGCGCGGCGGAAGCCGCGGACGAGGTTCTCGCCGTCGTCGGTCTTGAGGAAGGCTGCGAGCGCCCGGGCCCGGGCGACCAGCAGGGTGAGGTCGTCGTTGCCGGGCATGTGCAGCACGGCGTCGATGACATCGTGGCGGATGCCCTCGTCGCGCAGGTGCACCTTGAGGCGGTCGTGAAGGAAGGCGACGAGGTCGGAAGCGGTCGCCGCCTCGGGCCGCGCCTCGCGGTCCATGCGCTCGAGGAGCCGGCCCTGCTCGGCGCGCCTCGCGTCGATCTCGACAGCGCGGGCCGCGGGTTCCGCCGGGTCGGCTTCGGTCCGGTCGGCCATCTTGCGTTCGCGGTCGGCGCTCTCCTGATCGAGGCGCCGGCGCTGGGCCTCGCGCCGGTCCGCCTCGACGGCACGCAGGGCAGCAAGGATCAGAACCGCGAGGGACAGGCGCAGACCGTTCTGCGTCGTCAGCCGGATCACCCCCAGCGCCGCCCTTCGCAACGCGAAGGGATCCTTCGACCCCGTGGGCTTCTCGTCGATCGCCCAGAAGCCGGCCAGCGTGTCGAGCTTGTCGGCCAGCGCCACCGCGACCGAGACGGGTTCGGTCGGCACGGCGTCCGAGGGCCCGAGCGGCTGGTAGTGCTCGCGGCAGGCGGCCGCCACCGTCTCGGGCAGGCCGGCGGCGCGGGCGTAGTGGGCGCCCATGATGCCCTGCAGTTCCGGAAACTCGCCCACCATCTCCGAGCGCAGGTCGGCCTTGCAGACCCGCGCGGCCTCGGCCGCGAGGTCGGGGGGCGCACCGACCATCGGCGCGAGCCTGCGCGCCAGCGCCTCGATGCGGGCCACCCGCGCGGCCTGGGTGCCGAGCCGGCCGTGGAAGGTCACCGCCGACAGGCCCGCCGCCATGCCCTCGAGCCCCGCCTCGCGCACCCGGCGCAGGTCGTTTTCCCAGAAGAAGACGGCATCCGACAGCCGGGCCGTCAGGACACGTTCGTTGCCGGCCAGGATCGTCGCGCCGCGGTCGGCGGTCTCGCGTCCGGCAACGGTCACGAAGCCCTCGATCCGGCCTGTGACGGGATTGCGCAGGGAGAGGAACTTCTGGTGCGCGCGCATCGAGGTCTGCAGCACCTCGGAGGGCAGGTCGAGAAACCGCGGCGCGATGGCCCCGGCCAGCACCACCGGCCATTCGACGAGGCCGGCGATCTCGGTGACGAGGCCGGGGTCCTCCACCGGTTCGAGCCCGCGCGCGAACGCCAGCTGCGCCGCCTCGTGCCGGATCGCGGCCTCGCGGGCGGCGGGGTCGAGCATGACCCGCGCGCGCGCGAGTTTCGCGGCATAGTCGGCAAAGCCTGTCACCCGGATGCGCCCGGGGGCGTGGAAGCGGTGCCCCTCGGTCAGGTCGCCGGCACCGATGCCCTCCACCTCGAGCGGAACGATTTCCGTGCCCGCCTCGGTGGACAGCAGGCACAGGATCGACCGCAGCGGCCGCACCCAGCGCAGGGAACCCGACCCCCAGCGCATGGACTTCGGCCAGGGAAAGCTGCGGATCGTGCGCTCGAGCACCTCGGCGACGATGGTCGCGGCGGGTCGGCCCGGTCGCTCGACCACGGCAAACAGGGTCGGCCCGGCCTTGCCCGCCTCGCGGACCTCGAGCGCCTCGCGGGGCAGGCCGGTCGCGCGCAGGAAGCCCTCGATCGCGGCCGCCGGCGCGTCGGCGCGGGGGCCCTTGCGCTCTTCGCGAAGGGCCGGCGAGGTCGCGGCCAGCCCCTCGACGGCAAGGGTCAGCCGCCGCGGCGTCGAGAAGGCCGCGGCATGGGCATAGGTCAGGCCGGCCCCGACCAGCCCCTCGGTGACGAGGCGGCGCAGGTCGTCGCGCGCGCGGGGCTGCATCCGCGCCGGAATCTCTTCGGAAAGGAGTTCGATCAGAAGGTCGGGCATCAGCGTCCGAAGGCTCCGAGGAAGCCCTGGATCACGGCGGCGTTGGCCAGATCGACGAAGAAGGCCGAGACCAGGGGCAGGACGACGAAGGCGATGGGGGCAGGACCGTGGCGCTTGGTGACGGCGGTCATGTTGGCGATGGCGGTGGGCGTCGCGCCCAGCGAGAAGCCGGCGAACCCCGCCGAGAGGACCGCCGCGGTGTAGTCGCGCCCGAGCAGGCGGAACACCAGGAACAGGATGAAGGCGAGGGCGAGCAGCGTCTGGATCACCAGCGACACCGCCACCAGCGCCCCGGTGCCGGACAGCGCGGCAACGTCCATCGACATCAGCGACATCGCAAGGAACGCCCCGAGCGCGAGGTCGGTGACCAGCGCCAGCGCCGGACTGCGGGCGACACGCGGGGCGTCGGGCAGCACCAGGGGGTAGAGGTTCGATCCCGCGATCGCGACCAGCATGCAGGGCACGAACAGGGGCAGAAAGAGGCCCGCCGACCTGATCGCCTCGTGCAGGCCCATGCCGACCAGGATCACCAGATGCAGCACGAACAGCGCATGCATCAGGCCGAGCGCGGTGATCGGCCGCTGCGCCTCGTCGCCATAGGCGACACCCACCGGCTGTTCGTCGTCCTCGGCCGGCGTCAGCCGGTGCCGGTCGATCAGGAAGCGCGCGAGCGGCCCGCCCGTCAGCGCCGCGACGACGAGGCCGAGAGTCGCCGTGGCGACCCCGAGTTCCGCGAGGCCCGCCGTTCCCGTGATGCGCTCGACCTCGGTCGACCAGGCGATGGTGGTGCCGTGCCCGCCGATCAGGCTGGCGGACCCCAGCAGGACCGCCGCCGACGCCGGAAGTCCGAACGCCGGGGCGATGGCCAGGGCGGCAAGGTTCTGCATCAGGATCAGAAGCGTGGTGAGCCCGACCAGAACGGCCAGCCGACGCCCGCCGCGGGCGAGGTCGGAGAGCCGCGCGTTGAGCCCGATGCCGGCGAAGAACAGCACCACAAGATAGTCGCGCAGCACCAGATCGAAGGTCACCCCCGGTCCGCCCGCGACCCGGATCGCAAGCAGCACCGCCGCCGCGATCAGCCCGCCGGTGACCGGCTCGGGAATGTTGAACGCGCGCAGGGCGGGAAGGCGGCGGGTCACGCCGGCGCCCACGAGAAAGACCAGAAGCCCGAGCGTCGCGGTCTGGAAGGCGTCGAGCGACACCGTCCCGCCGGTCATCGCGCGGCGTCCCGTGCCTCGGGGGCGAGCTGATGCCAGACCCAGCCGCGCCCGTCGCGCGCGATGGCCACGATCCGGTCCACGCCCGGGCGGACCTCGCGCTCGCCGACGAAGGCCACCGCATCGCCCGACTCGAGCGCGGCGCCGACCGCGGCCGCGTCGTAGCAGTCGAACCAGCCGGGCCCGTTCAGCGGCACGGCGTCGGCGGCGATCTGGAAGCTCTCGGTCAGGGTGGCCAGCGACAGGGTCGTGGTGAAGCAGGCGCGGAAGCGCAGCGGCGAGCTGTCGGCGTCGATGCCGCGGAACCCCTCGACCGGAAGTGCCTCGACCTCGCCGCCCAGGGTGGTCAGCCGCAGTTCGGACACCGCGGCGACCGGGGTGTAGAAGGCGTAGACCTGAAGATAGTAGATCGCCGCCCCGGCGACCGCGGCGATGCCCAGGATGCCCCCTGCCACGATGCGGCCGTTCACGGGCGGTCGGCCGGTGCCCCGGCGCCGCCCGCCCCGGTCAGCACGAAGGCATCGGCGCAGGCATGGGCCAGTGCCCGGACCCGGCCGATGTAGGCCTGCCGTTCGGTCGCCGAGATCACGCCGCGCGCGTCGAGCAGGTTGAACAGGTGGCTGGCCTTGATGCACTGGTCGTAGGCCGGATGCACCATGACGTTCGCCGTGCCGGTCCTGGGATCGAGCGGGTCGAAGGACAGCAGGCGCATGCATTCCGCTTCGGCATCGGCGAAGTGGCGCAGAAGCTTCTCGGTGTCGGCCCCGTCGAAATTGTGGCGGGAATACTCGCGCTCGGTCTGGCGGAACACGTCGCCGTAGGTCAGCGGGATCGGCGCCGCAGGGTCGTTGAACGGCAGGTCCATGACGTGATCGATCCCGAGAACGTACATCGCCAGCCGCTCGAGCCCGTAGGTGATCTCGCCGGGGACCGGGCGGCAGTCGTGCCCGCCGACCTGCTGGAAATAGGTGTACTGCGACACTTCCATGCCGTCGCACCAGACTTCCCAGCCGAGCCCCCAGGCGCCGAGCGTCGGGCTTTCCCAGTCGTCCTCGACGAAGCGGATGTCGTGAAGCCCGAGGTCGATCCCGATGGCGGCGAGCGAGCCGAGGTAGAGCTCCTGCAGGTCAGGCGGCGAGGGTTTGATGATGACCTGGAACTGGTAGTAGTGCTGCAGCCGGTTCGGGTTCTCGCCATAGCGCCCGTCGGTCGGCCGGCGCGAGGGCTGGACATAGGCCGCGGCCCAGGGACGGGGCCCGAGCGCGCGCAGCGTGGTTGCCGGATGGAAGGTGCCGGCCCCCACCTCCATGTCGTAGGGCTGGAGCAGGGCGCAGCCGGTCGCGCCCCAGTAGGACTGGAGGCGCTGCACGATCTCCTGGAAGCTCCGGGGCACCGGGGCGGCGGGGGCGGGATCGGCGGTCATGCGGGCTCGGCTGGCTCGGGCAGAGGGCACCGCGGCGCGTGCGGCCCGGCATCCTTAGGCAACCCGCCGGCGGCGGTCAATCGCGCCCCGCGCGCGCCGCGCGCATCGCGGGGGGGGGTGACCTCGGCGTGCCGGTTCTGCTAGGTTCGCCGGCGGGCAGGACGGGGCGCACGGCCCCGCAACACGGGCATGAGACCATGAAGCAGGCAGTCCTCGCGTTTTTCGCGGCGGTGATCGTGTCGGTCGCGGCTCTGGCGGGGGCGGCGCGTGCGCAGGATGCCTGGGTGCAGATCGAGGCGCTGCCGACGCTCGCCCGGGCCGAGGAGCGTGCGCGCGCCTGGGCATCGGTCTTTCCCGACGTGCACGGGTTCCGTCTGCCCTCGGGCTGGTATGCCGTCTCCCTCGGGCCCTACGATCCGGGCACCGCGGCCGACCGGCTGTTCGCGCTGCGTTCCGAGCGGCTGATCCCCGGCGACAGCTTCGTGGCCGACGGCGGGCAGTACCGGGCGCGGTTCTGGCCGGCGGGACCCGACGGACCCGCAGCTTCCGAGGCGGCGGCGTCGGCAGCCCCCGAAGTCCCGGCCGGAGACCCGCCCGATCCCGGGCCCGCTGCCGCGGTCAACGAAGCCGCGGCCGCGGCCGGTCCCGCGGCGACCGCGCAACCCGAGCCCCCGTCCGCGCCCGAGCCCGACGAGACGCCGGCCGAAGCGCGGCGCGGCGAGGAGCTGCTTTCGGCCGACGAGCGCCGCGCGCTGCAGGTCGCCCTGCAATGGTTCGGCCATTACGGGGCGGCGATCGACGGCGCCTTCGGCCGCGGCACCCGCGCGGCGATGGAAGCCTGGCAGACGGCGAACGGCCATCCGCCGACTGGCGTGCTGACCGCGCGCCAGCGCGCCGAGCTGCTGGCGGCCTACGCCGCCGACCGCGCGAGCCTCGGCCTCGGCGAGCTGGTCGAGGAGCGGGCGGGCATCACCATCACCATGCCGGTCGAGCTGGTCACCTTCGCCGACTACGCCCCCCCGTTCGTTCGCTACGACGAGCGCGACGGATCGGGCGTCCGCGTGCTGCTGATCAGCCAGGAGGGGACGGCGGCCACGCTGGCCGGCCTCTACGAGCTGATGCAGACGCTCGAGATCGTGCCGATCGAAGGCTTCCGCGAGCGGCAGGGCAACAGCTTCACCCTCACCGGCCGGTCCGAGCAGTTGGAAAGCCACACCTATGCCCGGCTCGAGGGCGGGATGATCAAGGGCTTCACCCTGGTCTGGCGCCCCGCCGACCGGGCGCGGATGGAGCGCGTCGTGGCGATCATGCGCGACAGTCTGCGCTCGACCGGCCCCGCGCTCGACCCGACGCTGGGGTCCGCCGGCGCGACCGAGCGGCGCGACCTTCTCGCCGGGCTCGAGGTGCGCCAGGCCGAGCGCACCCGCTCGGGCCTCTGGGTCGATGCCCGCGGCGCGGCGCTGACGGTGGCCGAGGCGGTCGAGGGCTGCGCGCGGATCACGCTGGACGATGTGCACGAGGCGACGGTGGCGGCGACCGACGGGCGGCTGGCGCTGTTGCGGCCGCGATCGGCGGTCGCGCCCCGGGGCGTGGCCGAGTTCGCCGGGGACGAGCCGCGGATCGGGGCGCGCGCGGCGGTGGGCGGATTTCCCTTCGGCCCGGCGCTGCCGGTCGCCACGGTCAGCTTCGGCCGGGTCGAGGATCTCGCCGGCCTCGGCGGCGAGGCCGACCTGATCCGGCTGTCGGTTGCGGCCGAGCCGGGCGAGACCGGCGGGCCGGTGTTCGACCCGGCGGGCCGGGTGGCGGGCGTGCTGCTGCCGGCGGACGGCACCGGTGCGGCCGGCCGGGTGCTGCCGCCGGGCGTGCGCTTCGCGCTGAAGGCCGGGGCGGCTGCCGGGTTCCTCGCCGCCAACCGGATCGCGCGGCCGGCCGCTGCCGCGGCGGAGGGGGCGCTGGCGCCCGAGGACATCACCGCCCGGGCGATGGCGGTGACGGTTCTGGTCAGCTGCTGGAACTGACCGGAGCCGCCGACCGGGCGGCCGGCGCCGCGACGGCGCCGAGCCCGGCGCGCATCAGCGCCCGCCGCACCGGCCTTGCGCCGTGCAGCAGCCCGAGCGCCCGGCCGCGCAGGTCGCGCAGGGGCGCGGCACCGGCCATGGAGGCGCGGTTCAGCAGGTCGATCCCGGCCAGCCGCGCGGCCGCCTCGGGCCGCCGGCGCCGGTCGTAGGCGGCAAGCATCGCGGGGTTTCCGAGGCCGGCGCGGTCGGCCTCGGCAAGGTCCAGCAGACAGGCGAGGTCGGCGAGGCTCATGTTCAGCCCCTGCGCCCCGATCGGCGGCACGACATGGGCGGCCTCGGCCATCAGCGCGGTGCGGGGCCCGTGGAACCGCCGGGCGATCTGGCTGATGATCGGCCAGAGGGTCAGCCGCGAGGCCAGCGTGAGCGGCCCGAACAGGTGGCAGGACCGGTCGCTGGCCGCGGCCTCGAAGGCATCCTCGGGCAGCTGGGCGAGCCGCAGCGCTTCGGGGCCGCGCTCCATCCAGACCACGGCCGATGACGGGCGCCCCTGCCAGTCGGGCAGGGGAACCAGGGTGAACGGCCCGCCGGAGCGGTGGATCTCGGTCGAGACGCCGTCGTGCGGGATCGGATGGGTGACGGCGAAGGCGAGCGCTTTCTGCCCGTAGCGCAGCGTGATCACGCCGATGCCCAGCGCCTCGCGGAGCGTCGAGCCGCGCCCGTCGGCGGCGACGACGAGACGCGCGGCGATGCGGCTGCCGTCGCTGAGGGTGACGAGCGCCTCGGCATCGCGCGGCAGGATGGCGCGGGTGGCAAGGCCGGGGCGGAAGGAGACGGCGGGCAGGTCGGCCAGCCGCGCCGCCATCTCGCGGCGCAAGAGCCAGTTCGGCAGGTTCCAGCCGAAGGGTTCGTCGGAGAGCTCGGCCGAGTCGAAGTCGTGCGCGGTCAGCCGGCCGGGGCCGGACTCCTCGACGATGCGCATGATCCTGAGCGGCTCGGCCTCGGGCGCAAGCCGCTCCCACAGCCCGGAGCGGGCGAGCACCTCGCGGGCGGGCTGCAGGAAGGCGGTGGTGCGCAGGTCGGCGCCCTCGGCCTCGCGCGCGGTCACCGGCGGGGCGGGATCGACGCAGAGCACCGCGAAGCCCGCCGAGCCGAAGGCCGCGGCGGCAGCCAGCCCGGCAACGCCGCCGCCCGACACCAGGACGTCCACCCGCTCGGCCCGCATCGCCGCCCCCCTTTGGCCCGATCCGGTAGGCGACCTAGGCCGGGCAGGGATGGGGCACAAGCGGCAGGGCGTCGCGGACAGGGGCAGGGCGGGCGCGACCGGCGGCCTTGCCCCCGACGGCCGGGCCGCGCCTCGCCGCGGGGGATGTCGCCGCGGAAGCGGGGACAGCGGGCGGGCGGCCCGGCAGCCGGCGCTTGGCGCCGTCACTCCCCGGCCGCAAGCCGCGCGACGAAGCCTGCGAGATCGTCGGTATGGTGATGGATGTGCGGGGCGGGGGCGGGTTCGGGCGCCACAAGCACGGTGCGCATGCCGAGCGCGTGCGGCTGGACGAGGTTGCGCGGGTCGTCCTCGAACATCGCCGCGCGCGCCGGCACCAACCCGTCGCGTGCGGCGACCGCCTCGAAGGCGGCGCGCTCGGGCTTGGGGCGGAAGCCGGTGTGCTCGACCCCGTAGACGGCGTCGAACAGCCCGTCGAGCCCGCGCGCCGCGAGCACGCGCCGCGCGTAGGCGGCGCAGGCATTGGTGTGGACGATCCGCCGGCCGGGCAGTGCCGCCAGCGCCGCGCGCAGGGCGCGGTCGGGCACCAGCGCGTCGAGGGCGATGTCGTGCACTTCGGCCAGATAGGGGTGGGGATCGACGCCGTGCTCGGCCATCAGGCCGGACAGCGTGGTGCCGTAGGTCGCCCAGTAGCGGCGGCGGAGGCGGTCGGCCTCGTCGCGGGGAACGCCCAGCGCCCGCATCACCCAGGCGGTCATCCGCGCCTCGATCTGGTCGAAAAGCCGCGCCGCGGGCGGATAGAGGGTGTTGTCGAGGTCGAAGACCCAGGTCTCGACGTGGCGGAACTGCGCTGCAACCATGACCCCGACCTAGGCCGGCGGGAAGCGGTCGGCAAGCCGGCGCGCGCTTGCCCGCGCCGGGGCGCGGGTCTAGCCTGCGGGTCGCGCCTGCTGCCCGCAGGGCTGCGAGAGGAGGCCCGCCGCCGATGGACCATCGCCCGCAACAGAAGGACGCCTACGCGCTGATCCTCGAGGCGATCGACGCCGGCCAGTACCGCCCGGGCGACCGTCTGGTCGAGAGCGAGCTTGCCGAGCGGCTGGGGGTGAGCCGGACCCCGGTGCGCGAGGCGCTGCAGCGGCTCGAGACGCAGTCGGTCCTGCGGCGCGACGGGCGCAGCCTGATCGTCGCCTCGCTCGACCACAACCAGCTGGCCGAGCTCTACGTCGTCCGGGCGGAACTCGAGGGGCTGGCGGCCCGGCTCGCGGCGCGGCATGCGACGCCCGAGGAGGTGAACGTGCTGCGCGAGATGGTCGCCGAGGACCGGGCGCTGCTGGGCGACCCGGCGGCGATGAGCCGTGCCAACCGGAGGTTCCACAAGCAGATCCATCTGGCGTCGCACAATCGGTTCCTGGTGCAGCAGCTCGATCTCGTGCACCGGCACATGGCGCTTCTGGCCACCACCTCGCTGGCGGTGGAGGGCCGGGGCGAGCGGGCGCTGGCCGAACACGAGGCGATCGTGGCGGCGATCGCGGCGCAGGACGCTGCCGCGGCGTCCGAGGCGCTGAAGGCGCACATCAGCCGCGCCTTCGAGACGCGGCTCAAGCGCGATTCGCTCGCGCTGTCGCAGCCGGACTGAGCGCCGCGGCATCGGCCGGGCCGGCCACGGCCCACCCCCGCGGGACGGAAGGTGCGAGCCCCTCGGGCGCATCGGCATCGTCGAGCCCGTGCTGCGTCTTGTCCCAGTGGAACGGGCGCGCGACCATCTCGACGATGCCGCGTATCGCGGCGAGGGTCGCAAGCGGGAAATAGAGCCCGAGGGTGGCCGCCCAGGGGCGCAGGTGGCGGTGCTCGGGCGCCGAGGCGCCGATCAGCAGGACCGCGAGATTGACCGCCCAGGCGAGGATGAAGAGCCCGGCGAGACCCGCGGCGGCCCAGCCCGGCATCGCCCCGTTGCCGAGGGGGTGCGGCAGGTCGAGCACCACGAGCCAGTATGACCACAGCACCGGTGCAAGCAGGAACGAGGCGAGCGTGCCGCCGAACAGCACCTGCACGCCGAGGAACCTGCGCGGCCCGAGCTCGCGCCACAGCCGGCGCGGGTCACGCATGTGGACCGCCCAGGTCATCGCGTAGCCCTTGAGCCAGCGCGAGCGTTGCCGGATCCATGGCCAGGGTCGGGCGTTCGCCTCCTCGCCGGTGACGGTCGGCACCACCTCGGTCCGGTAGCCGTGCCGGGCGAGGCGGATTCCGAGGTCGGCGTCCTCGGTGACGTTGTGGGCGTCCCAGCCGCCCAGCGCCTCGAGCGCGGCGCGGCGCAGGAACACGGTGGTGCCGCCCAGCGGAACCGCGAGGCCCATGTGCTCGAGTCCGGGCAGGATCACGCGGAACCAGGCAGCATATTCCAGTGCGAAGGCCCGCGCCATCCAGTTCGATCGCGCGTTGTAGAAATCGAGCACGCCCTGCAGACAGGCGACCTCGGGCCCGCGCTCGTGGAAGCGTCGGACGATGCGGTGGATCTGGTCGGGTTCGGGGGCGTCCTCGGCATCGTAGATACCGATGATCGAGCCCCGGCAGAAGTCGAGCGCATAGTTCATGGCGCGGGGCTTGGTGCGCAGGCCGCCCGCGGGCACGACGATGACCCGCAGCCAGCGCGGCAGCCGAGCCGCGGCCAGGGCCTCGCGCGTCGTCGTGTCGTCCTCCTCGGTGACAAGGCAGATGTCCAGCAACTCGCGCGGGTAGGACAGGCGCCCGAGGCGCCGGACCAGGCGCCCCGCGATCTCGGTCTCGCGATAGAGCGGAACGAGCAGCGAGACCATCGGCAGCCGGGCAATCGCCGGCGGCGGCCCGGTCGGGGTTCTGGCCCGTGCGGCCGCGCGGCGCCGGCGGCCGTGGGCGACGATCGCGCCGACCCGCAGCGCCGTGTTGCCCGCCATGGCGAGCAGCGCCACGAACGTGAGCAGGGCGAAGGTCGCCGCCGGGGCGAGGGCAAGCCCCGCCGCCGCCAGCCCGAGGGTGGCGAGGATGCGGCGACGGAAGCGGCGTCCGTCCCACAGACGGCAGCTCTCCGCCTCGGGAACACGGGTTTCGGCTCGGCGCGCCAGCCGGCGCGAGCGCAGCGACACGAGCGCGGCCAGCACGTCGCGCTCGGGCGCGACGGCCATGAGCACCGGGCCGAGCCGCGCCTCGATCTCGGGTCGGTGGCGCGCGAACTCCTCGGGCCGTGCGGTGGCCACAACCGTCGCCGCGCCGATGCGGCGCCAGGGCACGAGCCGCAGGCCGAGACAGGTTTCCGGCCCGAGGCGGTCGATCAGGCGGGGGTCGGGGGGTGCGGCCGCCAGATCGACGATGCGCGCATTCCACTGATCGGCCAGCGCGGCGACCAGTTCGGTTTCCGAGACCAGGCCGTGGGTCAGGAGGATCTCGCCCAGCCGCACGTCCTCGCGCGCCTGCAGGGCAAGCGCGCGCGCAAGATCCCCGGGATCGAGCGCTCCGCGCGCCACCAGCAGCGCCCCGATCGGCGACCTTTCCGGGCGGGTCCGCCTCGGCGCGGCGGCGCCGGGCCGCGGCCGCCGGCCCGAGGGGACCGGCCAGGGCAGGGCGCGGGCAAGGCTCGGCGGCGGCGACATTGCCCTTCGGGCCCCCGGGGACTCTCCAGCCCCCCAACCCTGCGCCGAAGAGGGTTAACGAAGCCTTAAGTCCCGCGACGGAATGACGCGAGGCGCGCGCGCGCAAGCACGGACACGGAGCGGAGCGGAGCGGAAGCGCCCCGGGGCGCGAAGCCGGGCGGGGCGGCGCGGGTCAGGCCCGCGCCGCCATCGCCGCCGCGAACCGGTCGAACAGATAGGCACTGTCCTGCGGTCCGGGGCTGGCCTCGGGGTGATACTGCACGCTGAACACCGGGCGGTCGGCCATGCGGATGCCGCAGTTCGAGCCGTCGAACAGGCTGACATGCGTCTCGATCACGCCTTCGGGGAGGGTCTGGCTGTCCACCGCGAAACCGTGGTTCATGCTGGTGATCTCGACCCGGCCGGTCTCGAGGTCCTTGACCGGGTGATTCGCCCCGTGATGGCCGTGGTTCATCTTGATCGTCCGCGCCCCGAGCGCGAGCGCCAGCATCTGATGCCCGAGGCAGATGCCGAACAGGGGCAGGTCGCTCTGCTCGAGGATGCCGCGGATCATCGGCACGGCGTATTCCCCGGTCGCCGCCGGGTCGCCCGGGCCGTTCGACAGGAACACCCCCTGTGGGTCGAGCGCCAGCACCTCCTGGGCGGTGGCGGTGGCGGGCAGAACGGTCACGTCGCAGCCCGCCGAGGCGAGGCAGCGCAGGATGTTGCGCTTGGCGCCGTAGTCGACGGCCACCACGCGGTACCCCGGCCCCTCGCGGCGCCGGTGACCCGCGGGCCAGGCCCAGCGCATCTCGTCCCACCGGTAGGACTGCGCGCAGGTGACCTCGCGGGCGAGGTCGAGCCCGACCAGCCCCGGCCAGGCGCGTGCCGCCGCGACCAGACGGGCGATGTCGAACCGGCCTTCCGGGTCATGCGCCAGGGCGACGTGCGGTGCCCCCTGCTGGCGGATCGCGCGCGTCAGCCGCCGCGTGTCCACGTCGCCGATCCCGATGCGGCCGCGACGCGCCAGCCAGTCGTCGAGCCGGCCCGCCGCGCGCCAGTTCGAGGGCTCGGTCGGATCCCACCTCACCACCATGCCGGCGGCGACCGGTTCGGAGGCCTCGTCGTCCTCGTCGTTGACGCCGACATTGCCGATGTGCGGAAAGGTGAAGGTCACCACCTGACCGGCATAGGACGGGTCGGTCAGGATCTCCTGGTAGCCGGTCATCGCGGTGTTGAACACCAGTTCGGCCTGCGTCTCGCCGGTCGCGCCGAAGCCCCGCCCGTAGAACAGCGTGCCGTCCGCGAGTGCGAGGCAGGCGGTGGGGCGGGCCGGTTTCGGGCTGGCGGGCATGGGCGTGCTCCTCGCGGCGGACGGGGGTGGACCCTAGGGGTGCCGCCCGGCCGGGTCAAGTTCTGCAGGCGCCCGATCTGCGCAAGAGATTTCAACACCTTGAACTTGCCGGGGCGGCGTTGTGCCGGCCCTGCGCCCGGGCTATCCTACATGTCCGCGCCGAACGACCGGGGGGCATGCGCGATGGACATCAAGAGCCGCATTGCCGAGGATCTGAAGACGGCCATGCGCGAGCGCGACGCCACCCGGCTCTCGACGCTCCGGCTGATCAATGCCGCAATCAAGGACCGCGAGATCGCCCTGCGCGGCGCCGGCGGCGAGGGCGGGGTCGGCGAGGGCGGGATCGGCGAGGTCGAGATCCTCGGCATCCTCGGCCGCATGGTGAAGAGCCGGCAGGAGAGCGTGCGCGCCTACGAGGAGGGCGGGCGGCTGGAACTGGCCGAGAAGGAGCG
>CALDYW010000087.1 GCA_937944395.1 uncultured Paracoccaceae bacterium
CCCCGAGGATATTTGCGGACCGGACATGCGGGCAGCGCCGCGCCGGTTCGCGGCCGCCGCCTGCGGCCCCGCGGGGGTCAGCCGAGCGGGTGGCGGCAGGCGCCCCGCCGGCCGGCGGCGGGGCGCGTGTCGGGCGGCACCACGCGACGGCAGAGGCCGGAGGCGCGGGCGCAGCGGGGGTGGAAGGCGCAGCCCGGCGGGCGGGTCTCGAGGCTCGCCACCTCGCCGGTCAGCACCGGACCGGTGCGGCGGCGAGCGGGATCGGGGCGGGGCTGGGCGGCGATCAGCGCGGCGGCCCAGGGATGCAGGGGGGCGGCGAACAGGGCCTCGGTCGGCGCTTCCCCGACGATGCGGCCCATGTACAGGATCGCGGTGCGGTCGCCGACCTGGCGCACCACCGCGAGATTGTGGGTGATGATCGGGTCGGAGAGCCCGAAATCCTGCCGGAGGCGGCCGAGCAGGTTGAGGATCTCGCCCTGCACCGAGACGTCGAGACCGGCCGTCGGCTCGTCGGCGATGACGAGCTTCGGGGCGAGCGCGATGGCGCGGGCAAGCCCGACCCGGCGCGCCTGCCCGCCCGAGAGCTGGTGCGGGTAGCGCCCGGCGAAATCGGGCGGCAGGCCGACGAGGCCGAGCAGGCGGCGCGCCTCGGCGCCGAGGTCGCGGCCGCGGGCGAGGCCGTGCACGGCGAGGGGCTCGGTGACCCGCGCCTTCACGCTGCGCCGCGGCGAGAGGCTCGAGACCGGATCCCGGAACATCCTCGCCACGTCGCGGCGGAAGCCCGGGGCGGAGCGGCCGGCGGGGAAGGGATTCTGCCCCTCGAACCCGATCCGGCCGGCATGGAACGGCACGAGCCCGAGGATCGAGCGGGCGAGCGAGGACTTGCCCGAGCCGCTCTCGCCGACGATGGCGAGGGTCTCGCCGGCGCTCAGCGCGAGCGAGAGCTCGATCCCCGCATCGAGGCCGCCGCCGGGGCCGGGTCCGGCGGCGCGTCGCAGCGCCCGGGCGGCGGGCCCGGGGGCGCGGTAGCGGACCGAGAGCCCCTCGACCGCGAGCAGGCTCACGCTCCGGGCTCGGCGGCGAGCAGGTGGCAGCGGGCCCGGGGGCCGGGCCCGCAGGCGACGACGGCGGGCCGCTCGCCGCCGCAGCGCGGCAGCACCTCGCGGCAGCGGGGGGCGAAGATGCAGCCCGGCGGCACGCGGGCGAGGTCCGGCACCTCGCCGGGGGTCACCGGCAGCGTGCGGGTCGCGGTGTCGATCCGCGCCGGGTCGCAGGCGATCAGCGCCCGCGTACAGGAGGGATGGCGCGGGGCGTGGAAGATCGCGCGCGCCGGCCCTTCCTCGACCACCTCGCCGGCGTAGAGCAGCACGACGCGGTCGCAGATCTCGGCGATGGCGCCGAGGTCGTGCGAGATGAACAGGATCGAGCCGTCGATCTCGCTGCGCAGCTCGCGCAGCAGATGCAGGATCTGCGCCTCGAGGGTGACGTCGAGGGCGGTGGTGACCCCGTCGGCGATCAGCAGCTGCGGCCGTTGCATCAGCCCCATGGCGAGGGCGATGCGCTGCCTCTGTCCGCCGGAGACCCGGAACGGGTGGCGTGCGAGCGCGCGTTCGGGGTCGGGCAGGCCGACGCGGGCCAGTGCGGCGACGGCGCGGCGGCGGCGTTCGGCCGGGGCAAGGCCGCGCGCGCGCCGCTGGATGTCGGCGATCTGGTCGCCGATGGCGCGCACGGGATTGAGCGCGGTCATCGGATCCTGGAACACCATGGCGATGCGGCGGCCGCGAATCGTCCGGCGCAGCGCCGCCTCGGACAGCGCCGGCAGGTCGGTTCCGCCGGCGCGGATGGTGCCGGCGACGATCCGGGCGTTTTCGGGCGGCAGCCGCAGCACGGCCAGCGCGAGCGTGGACTTGCCCGATCCCGATTCCCCCGACGATGCCGACGATGCCGACGGCCTCGCCGCGCGGCACGGCGAGCGAGACGTCGCGCAGCGCGCGCACGCTGCCGCCGCGGGCGCGGAACTCGACCGTCAGCCCCGCGACCTCGAGGACCGGCCCGCTCGCGGCCGCCGCCTCAGGCGCGGGTCGAGCCGGTCTCGCAGCGATTCGCCGAGCAGCGTGAAGCCGAGCGTGGTGAGGATCAGCGGGATGCCGCCCGCGACCACGATCCGGGGCGCGACGCGGATAGGGCCGAACCCCTCCTGCCGGATGCGCCCCCAGGACGGCGCGGGCGGCGGGCTGCCCATGCCGAGATAGGTCAGCCCCGCCTCGAGCGCGACGACCGCGGGGATGTCCATGCTGGCGACGAGGAACAGCGGCCCCGCGACGTTGGGCAGGATGTGCAGGGCGATGATGCGCGCCTTCGGGGCGCCCATCGCCTCGGGCGCCTCGACGTCGTCCGCGCTGCGGATCGACAGGGTCGCGGTGCGGGTGAGGCGGGCATGGGCCGGCAGCTGGATGACGATCTCCACGATGACGAGGGTGGTCACGCTGGCGCCGGGCACGGTGACCACGGTGAGCCGGAGGATCACGGTCGGGAAGGAACAGATCGCATCGGACACCTGCAGCAGCAGGCTGTCGAGCCAGCGCCGCCCGCAGCCGGCGACGAGGCCGAGGATCAGGCCCAGCACCAGCGCGATGCCGATCGACGCGATCCCCACCGAGACGGCGATGCGCGCGCCGGCGATCACCCGGCTGAGGGTGTCGCGGCCGAGGTTGTCGCTGCCCATCGGATGCACCCGGGACGGCGGCTGGAACCGCGCGGAACGTTCAGCGCACAGGGATCGCAGGGCACGATCCGGGGCGCGAAGAGGCCGCAGACGAGCACGACCAGCCCCAGCGTCAGGCCGAGCGGGCCCATCCGATCGCCGGCGATGTGGCGCAGGGTGGCGCCGAAGGTGCCGCCTGCGCCGCCGGTCCGGGCGAGCTTGGGGCAGCTCCCGCGGCGCGGGGTCAGAGCCGGGTGCGGACACGGGGGTCGAGCCAGGCCACGATCAGGTCGGACAGCGCCATGACCACGGCATAGATCGCCACCACGGCCAGAACCGCGCCCTGCACCACGGGAAGGTTCCGCATCGCCGCCGCATCGGCGACCAGTCTCCCCAGTCCGGGGCGGTCGAATACCGTCTCGACGAAGACCGCCCCCGACAGCAGCGCGCCGATCGACAGGGCCAGCAGCGTGATCGTGGGCAGGATGGCGTTGCGCAGCGCGTCGAAGGCGATGATCCGCATCTCGCCGATGCCGTTGGCGCGCGCGGTGCGGACATGGTTCTCGCCCATCGCCTCGCGCATCGAGGCGCGGACGATCCGCGCGAGGTCGCCGACCCAGCCCAGCCCGGTCGCGAAGGCGGGCAGGATCAGCGCGCGCACCTGCGACCCGAGGTCGCCGGGGGTGCCGGCAGCGATCACCGGAAGCAGGTTCAGCCGGATCGGGAAGAACAGGATCGCATAGATCGCCACCACGAGGGACGGGATCGAGATGGTGGCGACCGAGATCACACCGGTGACCCGGTCGATGGCCGAGTTGCGGCGGATCGCCGAATGGCAGCCGTGCGGGATGCCGACGAACGCCGAGGGCGCCATCCCCATACCTCAGCCGGACCCGGCCCGACCGGGGCGGCGAGGCGCGGCATGCAGGCCTGCTGCGCGATCGCCTCGTCGGAGCCGATCATGAAGCCCGGATCGAGAACCTGGATGTCCGTGCCGATGTTGACCCGCCGCCCGCCGCCCTGCTGCGCCAGAACCTGGTCCGGCCGGAGTCCGGGTGCGGCCGGCGTCGCCGCCAGGCCGCCCGACTTCGGCACGTCGCGTCGGCTCGTCATTTCCCGATCCCCGCTGCGGCGGACGGGCCGTGCCGCCGGCCCGTGACGTCTTGCGCATGACGAGCCGGCTTCCAGACTGGATCACCCCCGCCCCCCCCTGTCAAACGCCCTCAGAGTCCGTCGCGCGGAAACGACCGGCGGAACGCGCGTTCGACGAAGGGCGAGTCGCCGTCGAAGGTGCGCACGGTGCCGGTCATGTGGAAATGCGTGGCGTCCGAAGTCATGGTCAGCTCGGTCTCGACCCGCGCGTGCCAGTCGTCGCGGCGGAGCACCTTGGTGGTGGCGACCCGCGCCTCGGGCCGGCCCGACCCGTCGCGGCTGACCCGGAAGTCCTTCTCCTTGGTCATCCGGATCTCCGTGCCGATCGCGTCGATCACATAGGCGCCGTCGTCGCGGCGGATGCGGACGTTCATCCGCTGGGTCTCGATGTCGAGGATCAGCCTGCGCGATTCGCCGCCGGGGTCGAGCACCGTCACCTCCGACGGCGGCGACTTCACCGCCGGCCCGAAGGCGACCGGAACAAGGCCCTTCTCGCCGGCAAGCACGGGGATCTCGACAGCCGAGGCGGCGGGATCCACCGTCACCCTTGCCGGTTCGGGCGAGGGCCAGGCGATCGGCCAGTAGCTGGTCGAGACCGCGAGCCGCAGCCTGCAGCCGGCGGGCACCCTCTGGGCGATCTCGTTCAGTTCCACCGTCACCTCCTCGAACTGCCCGGGCACCATCGGCTCCGGGTGCTCGTGACTGCGGCGGTGCGAGAGGTTCAGCAGGCCGTAGGTGATTCGCTCGACCGCGCCGTCAGGATGGATCGCGTTCAGCCGGACCGCGACCTGCGCCTGCGGCCGGTCCGAGGCCAGCCGCAGCCGGACGAAGGACCGCCCGAGGATCGTGAGCGGCCGCTTCAGCGGCCGGCCGTCGAAGCACAGCGACTGCGCGTCGTCCTCGCGCTGGTCGATCGGCAGTTCGGGCGCGATCTTGCCCAGCCCGTAGGCGCACCATTCGCCCGAGTTGATCCCGGTCGAGAAGGCCGAGCACACCGACACCGGCACCGCCGCCCGCGGCGGCCGCGGCAGCAGCGTGCCGTTGCCGAGGTGCAGCCGGCGCATCCGGACCTCGGGCGAGGGCCATTGCGGCAGCCCGATCCAGCGCCCGCGGCGGCTGTCGAAATGCGGCTTCGGCGGCTCGCCCTCCTGCACGAAGAGGCGCAGCGGCGGGTCGGCCTCGGCGCCGTTCGGTTCGCCCTTCAGCCAGCGGTCCCACCAGCGCTTGCACTCCTGCAGGAAGCCGATGGCCGGGCCGGGTATGCCGACATGCGGATACTTGTGCCCCCAGGGCCCGGCGATGCCCTTGGCGCCCGGCAGGTTCTCGACGCAGCGGAACACCGCGGCGGTGTAGCCGTCCGCCCAGCCCGAGACGTTCATCACCGGAACCTCGATCTGCCCGTAGTCCTCGCAGACCGAGCCGTGCTTCCAGAAGTCGTCGCGGCGCTGATGCGCCATCCACAGCATCGGGTAGCACTCGAGGTTGTCGAGACGGTAGCGCCAGAGGTCGCGCCAGCGGTCGGCTCCGACGATCGCCGGGTCGGGCGGCATCGCCCCGCAGGTAAAGAAGTAGCCGCCCCAGTCCATGGTGTCGCCCAGGAGGCAGCCGCCCATGAAATGCACGTCGTCGGCATAGCGATCGACGGTCGAGCACAGCGAGATCACCGCCTTCAGCGCCGGCGGGCGGCGGGCGGCCACCTGCAGGCCGTTGAAGCCGCCCCAGGAGATGCCGATCATCCCCACCGCGCCGGTGCACCAGTCCTGCGCGGCCAGCCAGGCGATGATCTGCAGCGCGTCGTCCTGCTCGCGCCGGTGGTATTCGTCCTCGATCAGGCCGTCGCTGTCGCCCGAGCCGGCGATGTCCACCCGCGCCACGCCATAGCCGTTGGCGGCGAACCAGAAATGCGTCTCGTCATCGCGGATGCGGGTTCCGTCGCGGCGCCGGTAGGGGATGTATTCCAGGATGCAGGGCACCGGCCGCTTCGCCGGATCCTTCGGCAGGAAGAGCCGCGCCGCCAGTCGGCGCCCGTCGGCCATCGGGATCCAGGCGATCTCGACGGTCTCGACCTCGCCGCGGCAATCAATGGTGACGGCTTCCCCGGTCATCGCGCTTCCTCCCTGTTGCCCTGGCAGGCTAGAAGGTCGGGGATCGACCGGTCTATGACGCGGGCGACGAGGCAAGCGACCCGGCACGTTCCGGACCCCCGCGGACGACCCCGAGCCGCCGCGCGGCGACTGGCAGGTTCCGGCCGCGATCCGCATCGGCGCGGGCCGGCTGGCCGACCTGCCCGAGGCCCCGGCGCGGCCGGCGGTGCGCCGGGCCGAGGGGCTGACCCGCGATTGCCGGCGCGGCGCCTTCCTCGGCCGGGGCGCCGCTCCCGACCGGACCGGGGCGCAGGGGCCCTGATGCGCAAATGCCTTGAGGGTCTCATCCGGTGACTCCGGCA
>CALDYW010000088.1 GCA_937944395.1 uncultured Paracoccaceae bacterium
GCCGCCTCTGCCGCCGCTGCCGAACCGGGCGCCGCATCCGCTGCCCCGGCGGCGGCCGGTCCGTCCGCGGCTCCTCCGGCCCCGGCGGCGCCCGGCGCAGGCGCCGCCGCCGCCGCCTCGGCCGTGTCATCCGCAGCGGCGGCCCCGGGCGCCGCGGCTTCCGCCGCGGAGGGTTCGGGGCGCGGCGGTTCGAAGTCGAAAGCCGGCTCGCGCGGCGGCGTCGCGGGCCCGGCGCGCCCCTGCGCGGCGGGGAAGGGCACCACATCGGCCGGTTCGTCGGCGTCCTCGCACACCATCTCGGCAAAGGGCGCCGGCATGTCGTCGATCGCCGGCGAGAGCGCCGCGACATAGCGCACGCCCTCCTCGCGCAGGATCTTCTGCACCCCGCGGATGGTCATCCCGTCGTCGTGCAGGAGCTTCTTGATGCCGCCGAGCAGCGCCATGTCGGACGGCCGGTAGTAACGCCGCCCGCCGGCGCGCTTGACCGGCTTGATCTGGGTGAACCGGCTTTCCCAGAAGCGAAGCACATGCGCCGGGGTGTCGAGCCACTCCGCCACCTCGCCAATGGTGCGGAAGGCGTCGGGCGACTTCTCCATCGGCCCTCCTTCCCGATCAACCGCGGTTGCCGGCCGCCACGCGATCCTTCATCAGATGCGAGGGACGGAAGGTCAGAACCCGCCGGGGCGAGATCGGCACCTCTTCACCGGTCTTGGGGTTGCGACCGACGCGCGGCCCCTTGTCGCGCACCGAGAAGGTTCCGAAGGACGAAATCTTGACGGTCTCGCCGCGCGCCAGGGCATCGGACACGTGGCGCAGCACGCTTTCCACCAGCGCGGCCGATTCGTTGCGCGACAGGCCGACCTCGCGGAACACTGCCTCGGCCAGATCCATCCGCGTCAGAGTCTTGTCGCCCATCGTTCGCCCCCCGGGTGTTCGACCGACTGTGGGGCACGGGATTTTCCGAGTCAATATCAGGGGTTTGCCCGCAGGCGTGCGGGCGCCGGCCGGGCGCTACCAGCGCAGCACCACCGCGCCCCAGGCCAGGCCCCCGCCGATCGCCTCGGTCACCACCAGGTCGCCGGGCTTCAGCTGCCCGCGCGCCTTTCCGACGGACAGCGCAAGGGGGATCGATGCCGCCGAGGTGTTGCCGTGGTCCTGCACCGTCACCACCACCCGCTCCATCGGCACCTGCATCCGCTGCGCAGTGGCCGCGATGATCCGCAGGTTTGCCTGGTGGGGCACGATCCAGTCCACATCGGCGCCCGACAGCCCGGCCTTCCCGAGGGCGGAATGGGCGGTCTCCGCGAGCTTTTCGACCGCGTGGCGGAACACTTCCCTGCCCTGCATCCTGAGGTGCCCGACCGTGCCGGTCGAGACCCCCCCATCGACATAGAGCGCCGAGCGGTACCGGCCGTCGGAGTTGAGGTCGGCCGCCAGGATCCCGCGGTCGGCCGTGGTGCCGCTGCCCTCGACCGCCTCCAGCACCACCGCGCCCGCGCCGTCGCCGAACAGCACGCAGGTGGACCGGTCCGACCAGTCCATCAGCCGCGAGAAGGTTTCGGCACCGATCACCAGCACCCGTTGCGCCGCGCCGGAGACGATCAGCGCATCGGCCTGTGCCATGGCGAAGACGAATCCGGCGCAGACCGCCTGGACATCGAAGGCGAAGCCGCGCGTCATCCCGAGCTCGGCCTGGACCATGGTTGCCGCCGAGGGGAAGGTCAGGTCGGCCGTCGAGGTCGCAAGGAGGATCGCGTCGAGGTCGTTCGCGGTCATCCCGGCGTCGTCGAGCGCCGCCCGCGCGGCCCGGGTGGCCAGGACCGAGGTGGTTTCGTCCTCGGCGGCGAAGTGGCGCCGCTCGATCCCCGTGCGCGCGCGGATCCATTCGTCGGTGGTCTCGAGGGTCGCCTCGAACTCGGCGTTGGGGACGACCCGGGCCGGCAGGTGGTGACCGACCCCGCGGATCACGGCGCGGCGCGTCACGGGCCGGCTCCGCCGGCGGCTTCGGCCGCGCCCCCGGGGCGGGGCGGCAAAGCCAGGGCAACGCGGGCAGCGAGCCGCTCGGTGAAGCCCGATTGCGCCAGCCGGAAGGCCAGCTTGATCGCCGCCGCCACGCCGGTCGCGTCCGCGGCGCCATGGCTCTTGATGACGGTGCCGTTGAGCCCCAGGAACACCCCGCCGTTGACGCGCCGCGGGTCGATCCGTTTCTGCAGCCGCCTCAGCGAGGTGAGCGCCAGCAGCGCGGCGATGCGGCTGAGCGGGGTGGCGCGGAACGCCTCGCCCAGGAAGTCGCGGATCAGGGTCGCCGTGCCCTCGCCGGTCTTCAGCGCGACATTGCCGGTGAATCCGTCGGTCACGATCACATCGACCCGCGTCGAGGGGATGTCGCCGCCCTCGACAAACCCGACGAACCGGAACTGCCCGGCATCGGCGGCCCCCGCGATCAGGTCGTGCGCGGCCTTCAGCTCGGCGCGGCCCTTGTGTTCCTCGATGCCGACGTTCAGCAGCCCGACGCGCGGCAGCTCGAGCCCGAGCCCGTTGCGCGCATAGGAGGCGCCCATCAGCGCATATTGCAAAAGGTCGCCCTCGTCTGCGCGGATATCGGCCCCGACATCGAGCATCACGTTGAATCCGCCCGCATTGCGGCTTGGCCAGAGACAGGCGATCGCCGGGCGGTTGACGCCGGGCAGCTTCTTCAGCCGCACCATGCTCAGCGCCATCAGCGCCCCGGTATTGCCGCAGGACACCGCCACCGCCGCCTCGCCGTCCTTCACCGCGTCGATCGCCGACCACATCGAGGTGCCCTTGCCGTGGCGCATCACGTGGCTGGGCTTCTCGCCCATCGTCACCACGCCCTCGGCGTGCCGGATCTCGACCCGCCCGGCAAGGCCGCGACGGCGTCCGACCAGGCGGCGCAGCTCGTCGCCGGGGCCGTGCAGCAGGAACCGGATTCCGGGGTTCTTGGCAGCGGAATAGGCCAGCCCGGCCACCACCGCGGTCGGGCCGCGGTCTCCGCCCATGGCATCGACCGAGATCACGGTCGCCGCGTCGGGACGGGTCCGATCTCCGCCAGAGGTGGTCATGACCCCGCGGCGCGCCGCCCTAACCGGCCGCCGGTCAGGCGGCGTCTTCGTCGAGGTCGATCTCGGCGGCCCGCGACACGACCTCGCGGTTGTCGTAATAGCCGCAGGAGGGGCAGACGTGGTGCGGTCGCTTGAGTTCGCCGCAGTTCGGGCACTCATGCGGATTGGCGGCGACCAGCGCGTCGTGCGACCGGCGCATGTCGCGGCGCGAGCGCGTCTTGCGGTTCTGTTGAACGGCCATCTCGGTACCTCAGGTCTTTCCCGGGCCCGATGGCCCGACGTCGCGGGCCCGCCCCTGCGCAGCCCGGACCGCGCCCGCGTGGAACCCATCCACCAAACAGGGGCGGGACCATACTGCGATTCCGGGCGGACGCAAGGGGGTCCGCGATGCGGCAGGTCCCGGCGGAAGGCCCGGCCGAGCCGGGGGCTCCGCCGCCGTCCCCCCGGGATCTTTCCCGACCGGAAACCGGGCCGGTCCGGTCATGTTCCGCGGCCGGCCGGCCCCGGGGCGGGTGCATCCCGCGGGGCCGGCGTCGGCTCAGTCCGAGCCCGGCTTGCGCAGAGCCGCCAGCGCCGCGAAGGGATGGACCGGCGGGTCGCCGGATGCGGCGAGCCCGGGGTCGAGCACGGCGCCGGCCGCGCGCGGAAAGTCGGGCAGCGCCAGCGCCAGCGCCTCGGCCATCACCAGCGCCGGGTCGATCTCGGCGCCCAGCGGCTCGGTGTCGGTGTCGGCGTCCATCTCGGTCTCGCTGCCGGGCGGCGGTTCGGCTTCCGGGTCGGCCAGGTAGAGACGCCGCACGCACTCGTCGATCGCGGTGACCACCGGCTCGAGCGTCACCACGCAGGGCTGCACCACCTCGGCCGAGAGCCGCGCGGTGAGCTCCCAGTCCCCGCCCTGCACCGGTTTCAGCCGACCGGCGAAGACGAGCCGGCGGATCGCGCTGGCGCCGAGAACCTCGGCCAGTGCCGCGCGCGCGGCGGCATCGGGGGCCAGCCGGAACTCCAGCACGGTGCGCCGCGCCAGGTCGGCGCGGCGGAAGGGTCGGGCGGATGCGGTCATGGCGGTCGCTCTCCGGGGCCTGGCCGCGTTCCTTCCTTGAAGGGGCGCGGGATTTTCTCTAATCGGATGCACGAGGGGCGACAGTCAAGGCAGGGGCGGGGCATGGGACGGCTCGGGCGGGGCTTCGCGGGGGCGCTGATCGCGCTTCTGGTCGTCGCGCTGGCGGGATGCACCCCGATCATCCGCAATCACGGCTACGTCCCGTCCGAAGAGGAGCTGGCCGCGATCATCGTCGGCGTGGACACCCGCGACAGCGTGGCGGCCTCGATCGGCCGCCCCTCGACCTCGGGCGTGGTCAACGAGGGCGGGTTCTACTACATCCGCAGCACCTGGCGCACCGTCGGCTGGCGCGCCCCCGAGGAGATCGAGCGCCAGCTCGTGGCGATCAGCTTCGACGCCAACGGCACCGTCGAGAACATCGAGCGTTTCGGGCTCGAGGACGGCCGGGTGATCACCCTCTCGCGCCGGGTCACCTCGTCGAGCGTCCGCAACCTCTCGTTCATCCGCCAGCTCCTCGGCAACTTCGGCCGCGTCCGCCTGAGCGACGCGCCGACCTGAGCCAGCGCCGGCACGGGGCGCCGGAACCCGCGGCGCCGGGGCACGGGGCGCCGGGGCCCGGGGCGCCGCCCGGTCACTCCGCCGCCGGCTCGAAGGACAGCGCGACGCCGTTGATGCAGTAGCGCAGCCCGGTCGGGGCGGGTCCGTCGGGGAAGACATGTCCCAGATGCGCCTCGCACCGGGCGCAATGCACCTCCGTGCGGCGCATGAACCAGCTGCGGTCCTCGCGCTCTCCCACCGCCGCGGGATCGAGCGGGCGCCAGAACGACGGCCAGCCGGTTCCCGAGTCGAACTTGTGCGCCTGGTCGAACAGCGCGGCGCCGCAGCAGACGCAGCGGAAGACCCCGGGCACCTTCGGAAAATCGTCATGGGTGAACGGCCTCTCGGTGCCGTGCTGCCGGGTCACGCGGAACGCGAGATCGGACAGCCGCGCCCGCCATTCCGCCTCGGTCCTGACCACCTTCTCCGCCATCGGTCGCTCCTTTCGCGCGGGTCTCGCGTCAAACCCGCGTCACATCTTGCGTGCATGCTGGACGCGGCGGCATATGTAGGGGGCGGTTCCCCGGCAGGCCAGCCCGCCGGACCGCGGCGAGGAGGCGTCGTCCCGCATGTTGTCCAAGACCCGGGCCCCGCTGGCCAAGGGCCGCTACCGCGCCCGCATGGCCGAGACCGAGGCGGACCTGCTGGCCGCCCAGACGCTCCGCCACCTCGCCTTCCGCGCCGCCCGCGGCCGGGGCAGCGGAAGCGGACTGGATGCCGACGGGTTCGATCCGGTCTGCCATCATGTCCTGGTCGAGGAGGCGCGTTCGGGCGATCTGGTGTGCTGTTTCCGCCTGCTGCCGCTCGAGGGCGGGGGCGAGATCGGCCGCAGCTACTCGGCACAGCATTACGAACTCTCGGCGCTGTCGGGGTTCCGCGGACGCATGGTCGAGATGGGCCGCTTCTGCATCCACCCCGAACGCAAGGATCCCGACATCCTGCGCCTCGCCTGGGCGATGATGACCCGGATCGTGGACGAGGAAAGGGTGGAGATGCTGTTCGGCTGCTCCTCGTTCCTCGGCACCGAGGCCGAGGCCTTCCGCGATGCCTTCGCCCATCTCGCCCAGCGCCATCTCGCCCCGCGGCGCTGGTGGCCGCGGGTGAAGGCGCCCGAGGTGCTGCGCTTCGCGCGCCGCTGGCGGCGGACCCCGGCCGACGCGCGCCGGGCGATGCTGGCGATGCCGCCCCTGCTGCGCACCTATCTCGCGCTCGGCGGCTGGGTCAGCGACCATGCCGTGGTGGACCGCGACCTCGGCACGCTGCATGTCTTCACCGGGCTCGAGATCCGCGCGATCCCGCCCGCCCGCGCGCGCCTGTTCCGCGCCGACGCCGCCTGAGCGCGGCAACCCCGGGGCGCGCGGGTTCCGGCGGTCGGCCCGGGGGGCGCCCGTGCGGTTGACCTCGGGGCCGCGCCCGGCTAGCCCGCTGCCATGGCGGCTCCCGCGATCCTCCAGCTTTCCGAGGTCGGGCTCGGGCATGGCGGCACGCCCCTGTTCGAGGGGCTGTCGCTTGCCGTGCATCCGGGCGACCGGATCGCGCTGGTCGGCCGCAACGGTTCGGGCAAGTCCACCCTGCTGCGGGTGATGGCGGGGATCGTCGAGCCCGACCGCGGCCGCCGCGCCGCGGCGGCGGGCCTCGCCATCGGTTACCTCGAGCAGGATCCCGACCTGTCCGGCCATGCCACGCTCGGCGCCTGGGCGACGGCGGGCCTGCCGACCGGGGATGCCTGGCAGGTCGCGGCGGCGGCCGAGGGGCTGGGCTTTCGCCCCGAGGCGGCGGTCGCCACCGCCTCGGGCGGCGAGCGGCGGCGCGCGGCGTTGGCGCGGGCGCTGGCCGGCGACCCCGACCTTCTGCTGCTCGACGAGCCCACCAACCATCTCGACATCGCCGCGATCCGCTGGCTCGAGGCCCGCCTGGCCGGATCGCGCGCGGCGATGGTCGTGATCAGCCACGACCGCGCCTTCCTGCGCGCCCTCTCGCGCAGCATCCTGTGGCTCGACCGCGGCGCGGCGCGCCGGCTCGATCGCGGCTTCGAGGCCTTCGAGACCTGGCGCGAGGAGGTCTGGGCCGAGGAGGAGACGCGCATCCGCAAGCTCGACCGCCGGATCCGCGCCGAAGCGCGCTGGGCGGTCGAGGGGATCAGCGCGCGCCGGCGCCGCAACCAGGGGCGCCTGCGTGCGCTGGCCGACCAGCGGGCCGAACGCGCGGCGATGATCCGTCGCCCGGGCGGGGTGGCGATGGCGCTGGAGGCGGGCCCGGCCTCGGGGCGCCTGGTGATCGCCGCCCGAGGGCTGACGAAGGCGTTCGACGGCCGCACCATCCTGCGCGGGTTCGACCTCACGGTGATGCGCGGCGACCGGGTGGCGGTGATCGGCCCGAACGGCGCCGGAAAGACCACGCTCCTCGGTCTCCTGCTCGGGCGGATTTCGCCCGACGCGGGCGAGGTGCGCCTCGGCACCGGGCTTGCGATCGCCGAACTCGACCAGGCGCGGGGCGGTGTCGATCCGCGGGCGACGCTGTGGGAGGCGCTGACCGGCGACCCCGCCGCCCGGGTGCCGGGGCGGGCCGATCAGGTGATGGTGCGCGGGACGCCCCGCCACGTCGTCGCCTACCTGCGCGACTTCCTGTTCGACGAGGCGCAGGCGCGCGCGCCGGTGGCGTCGCTGTCGGGGGGCGAGCGCGCGCGGCTCTTGCTGGCGCGGATCATGGCGCGGCCGGCGAACCTGCTGGTGCTGGACGAGCCGACCAACGATCTCGATGTCGAGACCCTCGACCTTCTGCAGGAACAGCTGGCCGATTATCCGGGCACGGTGCTTCTGGTCAGCCACGATCGCGACTTCCTCGACCGGGTGGCGACCCTGACCGTGGTGATGGAAGGAGACGGTCGCGCCACGGTCTATGCCGGGGGCTGGAGCGACGTCTTGGCGCAGCGCGGGTCGGATCCCTTCGCCCCGTCCGCCGCCCCGTCCGCCGCCCCGTCCGCCCCCGCATTCGCCGCCGCATCCGCTGCCGTGCCGCCGGCCGATCCCCGCGCCGGCGCCGCGCCCCTGCGGCCGGCGCCGGCGCCGCAGCGGCCCCGCCGGGCCGGAGGGCTCAGCGTCACCGAACGGCACCGTCTGGCCGCGCTGCCGGGCGAGATCGCGCGCCTCGAGGCCGAGATCGCGCGGCTGTCGG
>CALDYW010000089.1 GCA_937944395.1 uncultured Paracoccaceae bacterium
GGGCAGGGCAGGGCAGGGCCGGGGCGCCGGGGCGCTCAGGCGACCTTCCCGAGCAGCGCCGGCGGCGTCACGCCCAGGGCATGGCAGATGCTGCGGGTCAGATGCGGGCGGTTCAGGGTGTAGAAGTGCAGATGCTCGACCCCGCCCTCGATCAGCTCGGTGCAGAGTTCGGTCGCCACCGCCGTCGCCAGAAGCTCCTCGCGACCGTCGCGGCGGGCGGCGGCGAAGGCTCCGTCGAGCCAGGCCGGCACCTGCGCCCCGCAGCGGGCGGCGAAGCGCTTGGCGCCCTCCCAGTTCTCGATCGGCAGGATGCCGGGAATGATCGGCGCGTCGATCCCGGCCCGGACGCAGGCATCGCGGAAGCGGAAGAAGGTCTCGGCCTCGAAGAAGAACTGGGTGATCGCGCCGCTCGCGCCGGCGTCGATCTTGCGCTTGAGCCACAGAACGTCGGCCCCCGTGCCGCGCGCCTCGGGGTGCGGTTCGGGATAGGCCCCGACGCGGATGGTGAAGCGGCCCGTGGCCGCGAGCGCCGCGACGAGTTCGACCGAATCGCGGAAGCCCTGCGGGTGCGGCCGGAAGGGGCCCGCGCCCTTCGGCGGGTCGCCGCGCAGCGCGACGATGTCGGTGACTCCGGCATCGGCATAGGCATGGGCGATCGCCAGCGTCTCCTCCCGGGTCGCCTCGACGCAGGTCAGATGCGCGGCGACCCTGAGGCCGCAGGTGCGCCCGATGGTGGTGACCGCCTCATGCGTCAATTGCCGCGTGGTCCCGCCGGCGCCGTAGGTGACCGAGACGAAGGCGGGCTGCAGCGGCGCGAGAACCTGCACCGTCTCCCACAGCCGGAAGCTCGCCTCGAGCGACTGCGGCGGAAAGAACTCGAACGAGACGCTGGGCACGGGCATCGGGGCTCTCCTTGCGGGCCTGTCCCTTGTCGCACAGGCTGATCCGTGAGACAATTTCATGTCTTTCATCACCATCATGAGGCGGACGATGGGTCTGCATCTCGAGTTCCGGCATCTGCGCACGATCAAGGCGATCCACGAGGCCGGCGGGCTGACCGGTGCGGCGGAACGGCTGAACATCACCCAGTCGGCGCTCAGCCATCAGGTGAAGGGGCTCGAGGCGCAGGCCGGGGTCGAACTCTTCGTGCGCCGCTCGAAGCCTTTGCGGCTGTCGCCGGCGGGGCTGCGGCTGCTGCGGCTGGCCGAGCGGATCCTGCCCGAGGTCGAGGCGATCGAGGAGGATTTCCGCGCGCTGCGCTCGGGCAAGTCGGGTCGGCTGCACATCGCCATCGAATGCCACGCCTGTTTCGAATGGCTGTTCCCGGTGCTCGAGCGGTTCCGCAGGCGGTTTCCCGACGTGGACGTGGACATCCGACCCGGCCTTGCCTTCGGGGCCTTGCCCGCGCTCCTTCGCGAGGAGGTCGATCTGGTCGTCTCCTCCGACCCCGAGGCACTGACCGACGTGACCTTCGTGCCGCTGTTCGACTACGAGGCGGTGTTCGTGGCCGCCGCCGGCCACCCGCTGGCTGCGAAGCCCTGGATCGGGGCCGAGGACTTCCGCGACCAGACGCTGATCACCTATCCGGTGGAGCGCGCCCGGCTCGACGTGTTCAGCCAGCTGCTGATCCCGGCCCGTGTCGAGCCACGGGCGATCCGGCAGGTGGAACTTACCGCCGTGATCCTGCTGCTCGTCGCCTCGGGGCGCGGGGTGGCGGTGCTGCCCGACTGGGTGCTGCGCGAGGTGCGGCTGTCTTCGGACTACGTCACCCGGCGGCTGACCGAGGCGGGCATCACCCGGCGCCTCTACGCCGCCGTGCGCAGCGCCGACGCCGCGCGGCCCTACATGGCGCATGTCCTGCATCTTGCGCGCACCGCGCCGGCGCGGCTGCCGCGCGGTGCGGATGTGCCGCCGCAGACCTGAGCCGGCGTCCTGCCGCCCGTCAGATCGGCTTGCCGCGCGAGGCCTCGGCGGTGCCGGGCAGAAGCTGCCGCCCGGCGTAGAGAGCGCCCGAGAGCTGCAGCGCGAATCGCTCGGCCTCGCGGCGGCGCACGCCCTTGGTCGCCTCGGCGACCGTCTCGGGCGGCCCGCCCAGACGCCCGAGTGCCGCCGTGGCGGTGGCCAGGGCCGATTCGAAGGTCTCGCGCATGACGTGATCGTCCCCGCCGCGGACGAGGGCGAGCGCGTGCGCGCGGCCGTAGGCGCGGGCGAGGGCTGCGGCCTGCGGGAACTGCTCCCGCGCGAGGGCGGCGATCCGCATCGCGGCCTCGGCATCGTCGACTGCCACCACGGTCGGCCGGGCATGGTGTGCACCGGCCGCATGCAGGATGTCGAGCCGCGTGCCGTCGCCATGGAACACCCTGAAGCCGAAGCCCTGCGCGGCGCGGATCATGTGGGGGTCGCTGTCGAGGATGGCGAGGCGACAGCCGCGCGCGAGGACCGGCTGCGACACGATCCGGCCGAAGCGCCCGACGCCGACCGGCAGCACGTGCGCGCCTTCGTCCTCGGGGCGCTCCAGGCCCTCGGCGCCGGCTGCGGGCCGCGGCGCGAGCCGGTCGTGCAGGATCACGAGAAGCGGCGTCATCACCATCGGCAGGATCACGACGGCCGTCAGCACCGCGTTCTCGGCCGGTGCGATCAGGCCCACCGCCAGCGCCGCCCCGTCGAGCACGAAGGCGAACTCGCCCCCCTGCGCCATCCGCACCGTGCGCTCCAGCGCCTCGCGGTGCGTGGCGCGGAAGGCCCGGGCACCCCCGCCGACCGCAGCGCCGCCGCCGTCATCTCCTCGCGCGCCCGTGCCGCCGCGAGCACCCGGGACAGGGGATTGAGCCGATAGCGACCGGCCGCGACCGGCACCGCCACCGCGCCGAGGCTGAGGGCGATCCCGGTCAGCCGGTCGGCCGTCGTCACCTCGCCGCCGCCCGGCGCGAGAAAGGCCACGCGCGCCGGAAGCGGCACGATCGCCAGATCCTCCGGCAGGAGGATCGCGATGATCCGCTGGCCCTTCGGGACGCTGAGGTCGCCCCGTTGCTCCGGCATCTGCATCGCGATGGCGGTCGAGGTCAGCACGATGCCGGTTCCGGCCACCAGCGACGGCGCCATCGGATGACCGAGCGCAAGGCCGACGAGGACGAGCAGCGCCATGCAGACGAGAACCCGGGCGAGGCCCAGCCCGAAGATGTCGCGCCGCATCGCCCAGAGCCGCGACGGCTGCATCTCGAGCCCGATGATGAACAGGAACATCACCACGCCGGGTTCGGCGACCTGAAGGATCGTCTCGGGGTGCTCGAAGAAGCGCAGGCCGAAGGGAGCGATGGCGAACCCTGCGGCAAGATCGCCGGGGACCGATCCGAGCCCGATCCGGCCAGACAGCGGCACCGCGATCACCGCCGCGGCCAGCAGCACGACGATCGGCACGAGGCCGGGGCCGTGCGCGCCGCCCGCGGCCCGGGCGCCGGCGCCGGCGCCTGCAATGTCGGTGGCCATGGGACGAAGCTCCTGCTGCGGGCCGGGCGACGATGGCGGCGGTTCGCAGCGGAGGCCATCGCCGCGGCCGCCGCGGGCCGCCGCGGGCCGTCGCGGGGAGGGCAACCCTTTCCTTCCCCCCCGCCTGTGCCTATAGACCCGGCCCTGGGCCGAACCCACGGGGAGCCGCGAGCGATGCAGGGCAGCGCCAACCTCAACGTCATGCTGAAGGCCGCCCGCAAGGCGGCGCGGAGCCTCGTCAAGGATTTCCGCGAGGTCGAACAGCTCCAGGTCTCGGCCAAGGGTCCGGGCGACTTCGTCAGCCGTGCCGACCGCGAGGCCGAACGCATCGTGCGCGAGGAACTGATGACCGCGCGGCCCACCTACGGCTGGCTGGCCGAGGAATCGGGAGAGACGCCGGGGTCCGACCCGACCCGGCGCTGGATCGTCGATCCGCTCGACGGGACGACGAACTTCCTGCACGGGCTGCCGCACTGGGCGATCTCGATCGCGCTCGAACACAAGGGCGAAGTGGTCGCCGGCGTGATCCACGACCCGGTCAAGGACGAAACCTTCTGGGCCGAGAAGGGCCAGGGGGCCTGGCTCAACGACCGGATGCGGCTGCGCGTCTCGGCACGGCGGCAGATGTCCGAGGCGCTGTTCGGCACCGGGGTGCCGTTCGGCGCGAAACGGACGCTGCCCGCCACGCTGCGCGACCTGTCGCGGCTGATGCCGGCCTGCGCCGGGGTGCGGCGCTTGGGGGCGGCGGCGCTCGATCTGGCCTATGTCGCGGCCGGGCGCCTCGACGGGTTCTGGGAACGCGAGCTCCACCCCTGGGACATGGCGGCGGGCTGGCTGATCGTGCGCGAGGCCGGCGGGCTGGTCGAGGCGCTGCGCGCGGGCGAGGGGGTGTTCGCCTCGGGCTCGATCCTCTGCGCCAATCCCGATCTCTTCGGCCCGCTCGCAGCGACGCTGCGGGCGCCCTGAGCCGACGGCGGCGCGCCGCCGGCGCCGTCGCCCGGGGGGCTGTCTGCCCCCCGTCGCCGCCTGCGGCGGCGACTCCCCCCGAGGATACTTCCGGACCGGACATCCGCCGGGCGTGGCCAGGCGCCGCGGACGCCGCACGTCGCCGCAGGCGACGGCCCGGACCGCGCACGATCGGCCCTGCCGCATGTCCGGCCCGCAGACATCCCCCGGGGGCGGGGCAGAGCCCTTGCAGCGTCGCGGTGCCGCCGGCGCTGCGGCCGCAAGCCGGCTAGCCCGCCTCGGCCAGCAGCGCCGCGTTCCCGCCCGAGGCGGTGGTATCGACGCAGAGGTGGCGCTCGTGATGGGCATGGGCGCGGTCCGGCAGGCCGGTGACCAGCGGCAGGATCGGTCCTTCGCGGGCGGCGAGCGCGCGGGCGAGGGCCCGGCCTTCCTCGACCGCGCCCCACCACAGCGCACCGGCGATGCCTTCGGCGCGTTGCAGAAGGGCCGGCGCCACCGGCCCGGTCACCGCGACCGCCCGGCCGCCGAGGCGCCGCACGGCCGCGGCCTGGGCGGCAGCGGCCTCGGCGCCGGGGCCGAGGCAGAGCCAGGGCGGGCGCGACACGAACCGGAGGCGGTTCATCTCTCCGGTCGGGCCCGGCAGGGTCAGCGGCTCGGGCGGGGGAGGAGCCGGATCCGCCGCGGCGATCAGTGCCGCGAGCTTCTCCGCGGAGAGCTCCGCGGCGCCCTCCCAGCCCGCGGCGGCGGGTGCCGCGCGGCGGAGGAGGCGCGGCAGCATGTGCGGGCCGCCCGCCTTCGGCCCGGTGCCCGACAGACCCTCGCCGCCGAAGGGCTGACTGCCCACCACCGCCCCGATCTGGTTGCGGTTGACGTAGAGGTTGCCCGCGCGCACCCGCTCCGCCACCGTCTGCACCCGTGCCTCGATCCGGCTGTGCAGCCCGAAGGTCAGGCCGTAGCCGGTGGCGTTGACGGCCTCGATCACCCGGTCGAGGTCGGCGGCGCGGAAGGTCGCCACGTGCAGCACGGGCCCGAACACCTCGCGCCCGCCGAGATCGGCGATCCCGTCCACCCGGATCAGGGAGGGGCCGAGGAAATGGCCGCGCTCGGGCACCGGGATCTGCCGGATCAGCCGACCCTCGGCCGCCGCCCGGGCCACATGCGCCGCCACCCCGGCGCGGGCTTCGGCATCGATCAGCGGCCCGAGGTCGGTGGCGAAGTGCCAGGGGTCGCCGGGGCGGAGTTCGTCCATCGCACCGGTCAGCATCTCCAGCACCGCCGGCGCGATCTCGTCCTGCAGGTAGAGCATGCGGAGCGCCGAGCAGCGCTGGCCGGCCGACTGGAAGGCCGAGGCCAGGATGTCGCGCACGGCCTGTTCGGGCAGGGCGGTGGAATCCACGACCATGGCGTTCAGCCCGCCGGTTTCGGCGACGAGGGGCGCACCCGGGGCGAGGCGGTCGGCCATGGTGCGGGCGATGCGGCGGGCGGTGTCGGTGCCGCCGGTGAACAGCACCCCGTCGATCCCCGCCGTTGCGACGAGCCGCCCGCCCGTTCCGGGTCCGTCCCCGGGGAGGAACTGCAGCGCCGTCTCGGGCACACCCGCCTCGTGCATCAGCTGCACCGCACGATGGGCGACGAGCGGCGTCTGTTCGGCGGGCTTCGCCAGCACGGCATTCCCCGCGGCCAGCGCCGCGGCGACCTGGCCGGTGAAGATCGCGAGCGGGAAGTTCCACGGGCTGATGCAGGCGATCCGCCCGAGCGGCGGGTCGGCCAGATCCTGCGCCGCGCCGGCGTAGTAGCGCAGGAAGTCCACCGCCTCGCGCAGTTCGGCGACCGCGTCGGGCAGGGTCTTGCCCGCCTCGCGGGCCAGCAGCGCCAGCAGCGCGCCGTGATCGGCTTCCAGGAGGTCGGCGGCCCGCTCCAGCACCGCCGCCCGCGCCGCCGCCGCCGTCTCGGCGCCCCAGGGCCGCGCCGCCGCCACGGCCAGAGCGACCTCGCCCGCCGTGGCCTCGCGCACCAGGCCGACGCGGTCGTCCGGGTCGGCGGGGTTCGGAACCGGCCGATGCGGCCCGCCTTCGGGCGCTCCGGCCAGCATCGGCGCCGCCTCGAAAGCCGCCCGGCGGAACGGCGCCCGCGCCGCCTCGAGCGCGGCGCGCGACGGCCGGTGGGCGAGATCCCAGCCGCGGGCGTTCCGCCGCGGCAGGAACAGCGCCGACCCGGGCGGTACCGCGGGCCCGCGCCCGGACCCTGCCAGTGCCGCGAAGGGGCAGGCCGCCACGGCCTCGGGCGGGATGCGAAGGTCCACGATCCGGTTCACGAAGGACGAATTCGCGCCGTTCTCGAGCAGGCGGCGGACCAGGTAGGCCAGAAGGTCGCGATGCGCGCCGACCGGCGCATAGACCCGGTGCCGGGTCCCCTCCTGCTCGGCCAGGATGGCATGCAGCCGCTCGCCCATGCCGTGCAGGCGTTGGAACTCCCAGTCCTCGGGTCCGAGCCTGCGGGCGCGCGCAAGGTGCAGCGCGGCGGCGGCACTGTGGGCGTTGTGGGTGGCAAGCTGCGGATAGAGCCGGTCGGCCGCACCCAGCAGCCGCCCCGCATGGGCGATCCAGGCCACATCGGTCAGCGCCTTGCGGGTGAAGACCGGAAAGCCGTCGAGGCCCTTCTGCTGGGCGGCCTTGATCTCGCTGTCCCAGTAGGCGCCCTTGACCAGGCGAACCGTCAGCCGCCTGCGGCGGGCCCGGGCCAGCGCCTCCAGCCAGTCGATCACCGCTCCGGCGCGGGGGCCGTAGGCCTGAACGGCCATGCCGAGCCCCTCCCAGTCCGCAAGGCCAGGCTCGGCCAGGACGGCGGCGAACACGTCGAGAGACAGCGAAAGCCGGTCGGCTTCCTCGGCATCGACGGTCAGCCCGAGGCCCGCCGCGGCCGCGGCCCGGGCAAGCTCGGCCAGGCGGGGAACCAGTTCGGCCAGCACGCGATCGGCCTGCGCCTCCTCGTAGCGCGGATGCAGCGCCGACAACTTGACCGAAAGCCCCGGGTTCCGCCGGACATCGGTTCCGCGGCAGGCCGGCGCGATCGCGGCGATCGCCCTGGCATAGGCGGCGTGATAGCGCTCGGCATCGGCGCGCGTGCGGGCGGCCTCGCCCAGCATGTCGTAACTGAAGCGCAGGCCGCGCGCCTCCTCGGCGCCGGCGCGCGCCATCGCCGCCGCGACGGTCTCGCCGAGGACGAACTGCCGCCCCAACGCGCGCAGCGCGCGGGCGACGGCGGCGCGGATCACCGGCTCGCCCAGCCGCCGCACCAGCCCGCGCAGATGCCCCGCGATGCCGGGCGGGCTGTCCTCGAGCACCCGGCCGGTCAGCAACAGCGCCCAGGTCGAGGCGTTGACGAGCGGCGAGGACGACCGCCCGAGATGACGCGACCAGTCGGCCGCCGCCACCCTGTCCTCGATCAGGGCATCCATCGTCGCCGCGTCGGGCACGCGCAGGAACGCCTCGGCCAGGCACATGAGCGCCACGCCCTCGTCCGAGGACAGGCCGTATTCGGCCAGCACCGCCTCGACCAAACCAGGGGGGCCGCCGGCGCGGATGGCCCGCACCAGCGCCGCCGCCCGCCCCGCCACCGCCGCCCGCTCGGCCGGATCGAGCCCCGCCGCGCGGGCAAGCCCGACCGCGAGGGTCGCTTCCTCGGCATGGGCTGCGGCATCGATCCGCGCGCGCAGCGCCGCGGCGTCGGACAAGTCGCGGCTGGCGGTCGAATCGGTCGCATGCGGCACAGGGTTACCTCCCGTCCAAGGCATGTTAGCCTCTCGCGAGCGGGCGTTCCGCCCGAACGGAGAGCGCATGCAGGCCGAACGACCGGAATCGCACCCGCTTGCGGGACGATCGGGCACCTTGCCGCTGGACCGTTTCGACCGCGCCATCCTGCAGGCCCTCGCCACCGAGGGCCGGCTGAGCCTGGTCGCGCTCGCCCGCCGGATAGGGCTGTCGAAGAGCCCGGTCCAGGCCCGGCTGCGCCGGCTCGAGGCGACCGGCGCCATCCTCGGCTACCGCGCGCTGGTCGATCCGGTGCGGCTCGGCCTCGCCCATGTCGCCTTCGTCGAGGTCCGCCTGTCGGACACCC
>CALDYW010000090.1 GCA_937944395.1 uncultured Paracoccaceae bacterium
GGAACCTCCGCGCCCGAGATGCTGGTCAGCGTCCAGGCGGTGATCCGGAATGCGCCGGGCATCGCGCTCGGCAACGTGGTCGGGTCCAACATCGCGAACATCCTGCTCGTCATCGGCATCCCGGCGCTGATCTCGGTCATCCACGCCAGCCAGACCGACACGCGGCAGAGCTACGTCACCATGCTCGCCGCCTCGGTGCTGTTCATCGCGCTGGCCTTCGCGGGCGTGTTCGCCTGGTGGTCCGGTCTGATCCTGCTGGCCGGTCTCGGCTTCATGCTGTGGCAGTCCTGGGCGGCGGCGCAGGCGCACAAGCTGGCGACGGACCCCGCCGCCGAGGCGCTGGAGGAGGCCGACCCCCGGATGCCCGGCTGGCGCATCGCCGCCTTCCTTGCCGGCGGCCTCGTCGGCCTGCCGCTCGGCGCCGACCTTCTGGTGGACGCCTCGGTGCACATCGCCCGCGCGCTCGGCGTCAGCGAGACGGTGATCGGGCTCACGCTGGTCGCGGTCGGCACCTCGCTTCCCGAGCTCGCCACCTCGGTGATGGCGGCGATCCGGCGGTCGGCCGACGTGGCGCTGGGCAACGTGATCGGGTCGAACGTGTTCAATCTTCTGGCGATCATCGGCGTGGCCAGTCTTGTCGGCCCGATCCCGGTGGCGTCGGAGTTCCTGACCCGCGATCTCTGGGTGATGCTGGGGGCATCGCTGCTGCTGGCGCCCTTCGTGCTGCGGAGCCGCGACATCGGGCGCGGCGTCGGCGTGCTGTTCCTGGCGCTCTACGCGGCCTACATCGCCGTTCTGGTGACGAGCTGAGGGAGGTTGGGGCGATGACCGGGCGGGCTCTGGTTACCGGCGGCGCACAGCGGCTCGGTCGTGCCATGGCACTCTGGCTCGGCGCGCGGGGCTTCGACGTGGCGGTGCACTACGCGAGTTCGGCGGCGGCGGCGGCCGAGGTGGCCGCGGCGATCCGCGCGGGCGGCAGGCAGGCGGCGGCCCTGCGGGCCGACCTGCTGGTGGAGTCGGAGACCGCGGCACTCCTGCCCGCGGCAGCGGCAGCGCTGGGCGGGCCGATCACGCTTCTGGTCAACAACGCGTCAATCTTCGAGTACGACAGCCTGGCCACGGCGACGCGCGCAAGCTGGGACCGGCATCTCGAATCGAACCTGCGCGCGCCCTTCGTGCTGACCCAGGCGCTGGCCGCGCAAGCACCCGAACCGCAGATCGATGCGAACGGCGAGCCCGAAGCCCGGGCGCTGGTGATCAACATGATCGACCAGCGGGTTCGCAAGCTCACCCCCGAGTTCATGACCTACACCATCGCCAAGATGGGGCTCTGGGCGTTCACCCGGACGGCCGCGCAGGCGCTGGCGCCGCGCGTGCGCGTCAACGCCATCGGGCCCGGCCCGACGCTGCGCGGGGCGCGTCAGTCCGAAGAGCATTTCCGCCGGCAGCGCGGTGCCACCATCCTGAACCGCGGCGCGAGCGAGGCCGACATCTGCGCCGCGCTCGGGTATTTCCTCGACGCCCCGGCCGTCACCGGACAATTGCTCTGCGTGGACGGCGGACAGCATCTGGCCTGGGCGACGCCCGACGTTCTGGGGGTCGAGTAGGGAGCGGCGGGATCGCGGGGTCTTGACTTGTGCACCGGCCCCGCGGACGTGACAGGAGGGTAAAGATTCTGTGAAGCATTTCATGGATTTGCCGAGTCGCCCCAATTTTCTCTTCATTTATCAATCCCTTGAAAAATCGCCCAAGAATTGGGCAGCAGGAGGAACCCTGCCGATTCCCACGAGAAATCCGTTCCGACCGGAAGATATCACCGGACTTGTCCACAGGAACGGGGGAGATGTTTGCTCTTGAACGCGGGTCGCGGAAGATGCAGCCGATGACGGGAATCAGGATCTGAACCGAATGGTGCAGGACAGCCCCCGCGACCGCGCGGCCGCCACCGGGCATGGATTGATCCAGTCGCTGCTGCGGACGCTCGAGACCGGCCCGGGCGTCTACCGGATGCTCGATGCCGACAGCCGGGTGCTCTACGTCGGCAAGGCGCGCAACCTGCGCGCGCGGGTCGCGGCCTATGCCCGCCCCTCGGGACACAGCCCGCGCATCGCCCGGATGATCTCCGAGACCGCGGCGATGATGTTCCTGACCACCGCGACCGAAACCGAGGCGCTGCTGCTCGAGCAGAACCTGATCAAGCAGCTGAAGCCGCGCTACAACGTGCTCCTGCGCGACGACAAGAGCTTCCCGAACATCCTGGTCGCCAAGGGCCATCCCTTCCCGCAGATCAAGAAGCACCGCGGCCGCAAGGCCGAGACCGGCAGCTACTACGGCCCCTTCGCCTCGGCGGGCGCGGTCAACCGCACGCTCAACCAGCTGCAGAAGGTGTTCCTGCTGCGCAACTGCTCGGATTCCACCTTCGCGGGCCGGACCCGGCCCTGCCTGCTCCACCAGATCCGGCGCTGCTCGGCCCCCTGCTGCGGGCTGATCTCCGAGGCCGACTACGCGGCCTCCGTGGCCGATGCCGAGCGCTTCCTGCAGGGCCGCTCGACCGCGGTGCAGGAACGGCTTGCGGCCGAGATGCAGGCGGCGGCCGAGGCGATGGAGTTCGAGCGCGCCGCCGCCCTGCGCGACCGCATCCGGGCGCTGACCGCGGTGCAGAGCGTCCAGGGCATCAACCCGCGCGGGGTGGAGGAGGCCGACATCGTGGCCCTGCACATGGAAGGCGGACAGGCCTGCGTGCAGGTGTTCTTCATCCGCGCGCACCAGAACTGGGGCAACCGCGACTTCTACCCCCGGCTCGGCGGGGCCGAGGCAGCGGGCGAGGTGCTGCAGGCCTTCCTTGCCCAGTTCTACGACGACCGCGACCCGCCGCGGCTGATCCTGCTGTCGGACCCTGTGGACGACCCCGACCTACTGGGCGACCTCCTGTCGTCGCGCGCCGGCCGCAAGGTGGTGCTGGCCGTCCCGCAGCGGGGCGAGAAGGCCGACCTCGTCGCCCAGGCCCTGCGCAACGCCCGCGAGAGCCTCGGACGGCGGATGTCGGAATCGGCCACCCAGGCGCGCCTTCTCGAGGGTCTGGCCGAGGCCTTCGGGCTCGACGCCCCGCCGCGGCGGATCGAGGTCTACGACAACAGCCACATCATGGGCACCGACGCCGTGGGCGCGATGATCGTCGCGGGGCCCGAGGGCCTGATGAAGTCGCACTACCGCAAATACACCATCCGGTCGGCCGATCTCGCCCCCGGCGACGATTTCGCGATGATGCGCGAGGTGCTGACGCGCCGCTTCCAGCGCCTTCTGAAGGAGGATCCCGACCGCCAGGGCGAGGGCTGGCCGGACCTCGTCCTCATCGACGGCGGCGCCGGGCAGGTCGCCGCGGCGGCCGGGGTGCTGGCCGACCTCGGGATCGACGACATCGCACTGGCCGGGGTCGCGAAGGGGATCGACCGCGACGCCGGCAAGGAGGAGTTCCACCGCCCGGGCCGCCCGGCCTTCGCGCTGAACCGCACCGACCCGGTGCTCTACTTCGTCCAGCGTCTGCGCGACGAGGCGCACCGCTTCGCCATCGGCGCGCACCGGGCGAAACGGGCGAAGGCGGTTTCGGCCACGCCGCTCGACGAGATCCCGGGCGTGGGCGCGGCGCGCAAGCGGGCGCTGCTTGCGCATTTCGGCAGCGCCAAGGCGGTCGCCCGCGCCGGAATCGAGGACCTGAAGGCCGCCCCCGGCATTTCCGAGGCGCTGGCGCGCACGATCCACGACCATTTCCACGCCGGGGGCTGACGCCCCGGCGGGGCCGAGGCCCGGCCGGGGGCCGAGGGCCGGCCGCGGGCCGTGGCAGGCCGGACGACCCCGCCGGCCTAACCCGCGGCCAGTGCGACCGCCACCGCCGCGTAGAATGCCGCGCTCGCTGCCAGCACGAACAGATGCCAGATCGTGTTGTGGAACGGCAGCCGCTCCCACAGGAAGAAGCCGACGCCGAGGCTGTAGAGCACGCCCCCCGTCAGCATCAGCGCAACCGCCCCCGGCGGCAGCGCCGCCATCAACCCGCCCCCGGCAACGACCCCGGCCCAGCCGAGCCCGAGATAGAGCCCCAGCGCGGCCCAGCGGAAGCGGCCGGGATCGACCGCCTTCAGCCCGGCCCCGACCAGCGCCCCGGCCCAGACGGCGGCCAGAAGCCCCGCGCCCTGGCCGGTCAGCGCCGCGAAGGGCGTGTAGGTGCCGGCGATCTTCAGGTAGATCGCGGCATGGTCGAGCCGCCGCAGCACTCCGCTCCAGCCCGGCCGCCGGACCAGGTGGTAGAGCGCCGAGGCCAGGATCATCAGCCCGAGCGCCGCGCCATAGACCACCGTTCCCGCTACCGCCAGCGGCCCGACCCGCAGCGCCAGCGCAACCGCGACCAGCACGGGCACCCCGGCCGCCGCTGCCGCCAGCCCTGCCACATGGATCACCGCATCGCTCAGCCGCTCGGCACGGCTGTATCCGGGGCGGGGCGTGGGCGCGAGCCGAAGCGGCATGCGCGCAAGCCTAGCCTGTCCGCGCCCCCGCACCCAGCCCCGCCGCGACGGGCGCGCGTCAACGTGATCGCCCCGCCATCGCCCCGGCCGGGACGCCCGACCGCCGACCCGTGGCGGCCCGGAGCGCTGCCCCGCACCGTCGCGGCACGACGCGGGCGAAGGCGCGCACCCCGCGCGCCGCACCCCCGCCGCGCCGGGCCGAGGCCCCCCTTTGCCCCCGCCGACGGGATCGGCTATCCATCGGGCGTGATCTGGACGATCCCCAATATCCTGACCACGCTCCGGCTGCTCGCGGCACCGGGCGTGGCCGTCATGTTCCTCTACTTCAACCGCCCCTGGGCCGACTGGGCAGCGCTGGCGCTGTTTCTCGGCGCGGCGATCACCGACTGGTTCGACGGTTACCTCGCCCGCACCTGGAAGCAGGAAAGCCGATTCGGCGCCATGCTCGACCCGATCGCCGACAAGGCGATGGTGGTGATCGCGATCGTCGTCATCACCGGCTATTCCGGCATGAACCCCTGGCTGATCCTGCCCGCGACGGTGATCCTGTTCCGCGAGGTCGCGATCTCGGGGCTGCGCGAATACCTCGCCGGGCGCGGGCCGCGGCTGGCCGTGACACCGCTCGCCCGGTGGAAGACCACCGCGCAAATGGTCGCGATCGCGGTGCTGTTCCTCGGCACCGGACTGGCCTATCTGGAACAGGGCCGGCCGCCGCGGGCGGGCGAGGGCGACCTGCCGCCGGGCACCACGGCGGCCGCGCTCTCCACGCTGGCGGGGCTGGTGCTGATCTGGATCGCGGCGGCGCTGACGGCGGTGACGGGCTGGACCTACTTCCGCAAGGCGCTGCCACATCTGCGCGACGAGGTGCCGAGATGATCGACGTTCTCTACTTCGCCTGGGTCCGCGAGCGCATCGGCACCGGGCGCGAGCGCATCGATACCGCCGCGCCGACGGTGGCGGCGCTGGTGGAGGAACTGCGCCGACGGGAGGAGCGCTATGCCGCCGCCTTCGCCGACCTTTCGGCGCTGCGCGTGGCCGTGGACCAGGAGCTCGCCGGCTGGGACGCGCCGCTGGCCGGCGCCCGCGAGGTCGCCTTCTTCCCGCCGATGACCGGAGGATGACCGGAGGATGACGGCCGTGCCCGATCCTGCCCTGCCCGCCGCGGCGGAGACCGTCCGCATCGCGCCCGCTCGCTTCGATCCCGGCGCCGAGCTCGCCGCCTTCTCGCGCCGGGCGGCGGCGCAGGGCGCCGGCGCGGTGGTCAGCTTCACCGGCATCGTGCGCGACCGCCCGGGCGGCGGGCTCGAGGCGATGGAGATCGAGCACTACCCCGGCATGACCGAACGCGCCGTGTCGGCGATGGCGGCAACGGCGGTCGCGCGCTTCAGCCTGTCGGCGGTGCAGGTGATCCACCGCTTCGGGGCGCTCGGCCCGGGCGAGACGATCATGATGGTGCTGACCGCCGCACCCCACCGCGCCGACGCCTTCGCGGCGGCCGAGTTCCTGATGGACTACCTGAAATCCCGCGCCCCGTTCTGGAAGAAGGAGTTCGGCGCCGAGGGCGCCGCCTGGGTGGCGGCGCGTGCCGACGACGAGGCGGCGCTCGACCGCTGGACGGCGGCGCCCTGAGCCGCCTCCCGAACCCGCTTCCGCCCGCGCTTGCACGCCGCGCCGCGCTCGCCTAGGGCTGCGCCATGAGCCTCAACAGCTTCGGCCATGTCTTCCGCGTCACCACCTGGGGCGAAAGCCACGGGCCGGCCCTGGGCTGTGTGGTCGACGGCTGCCCGCCCGGCCTGCCGCTGGCCGAGACCGACATCCAGCCCTGGATGGACCGCCGCCGCCCCGGACAGAGCCGCTTCACCACCCAGCGGCGCGAGGAGGACCGGGTCGAGATCCTGTCGGGGGTCTTCGAGGGGCGCACGACCGGCACCCCGATCCAGATCCTGATCCGCAACACCGACCAGCGGTCGAAGGACTACGCCGCCATCGCCGAGAGCTTCCGCCCCGGACATGCGGACCTGACCTATCACCTGAAATACGGCCTGCGCGACCCGCGCGGCGGCGGGCGGAGCTCGGCGCGCGAGACGGCGGCGCGGGTCGCGGCCGGGGCGGTGGCGCGCGTGGCGCTGGCGGCGCTCGCGCCCGGGCTCTCGATCACCGGCTTTCTCGTCCAGGTCGGCCCGCACAGGATCGACCGCGCCCGCTTCGACGCGACCGAGATCGGCCGCAACCCGTTCTGGTCGCCCGATGCGGCGGCGCCGCCGCTCTGGGCGGACTACCTCGACGGGTTGCGCAAGGCGGGCGACTCGGCCGGGGCGGTCATCGAGGTCGTGGCCTCGGGCGTGCCGCCGGGCCTCGGTGCCCCGGTCTACGGCAAGCTCGATGCCGACCTCGCCGCGGCGATGATGTCGATCAACGCGGTGAAGGGGGTCGAGATCGGCGCGGGCTTTGCCGCCGCGGCGCTGACCGGCAGCGCCAATGCCGACGAGATCCGCATGGGCGCGGACGGCCCGGTGTTCCTGTCGAACCACGCCGGCGGCATCCTCGGCGGCATCTCGACAGGGCAGGATGTGGTCGTGCGCTTCGCGGTCAAGCCGACCTCGTCGATCCTGACGCCGCGGCGGACGGTGACGGCGGCCGGGGCGGAAACCGAGATCGTGACGAAGGGCCGGCACGACCCCTGCGTGGGCATCCGGGCGGTCCCCGTCGGCGAGGCGATGATGGCCTGCGTGCTGCTCGACCACCTGCTGCTCGACCGCGCCCAGACCGGCGGCGCGCGCGGCCGGATAGGCTGAAGGGGGGCTGTCTGCCCCCCGTCCGGACCTGCGGTCCGGACTCCCCCCGAGGATATTTGCGTCAAAGGGAAGAGCGGAAACGATCTGTTAACCGGATCG
>CALDYW010000091.1 GCA_937944395.1 uncultured Paracoccaceae bacterium
GCCGGCACGGAGGGGCCGCGCGGGGCCCCCCGAGGCACGCCGGCGGTCGGGCAGGCGCGCGGCGGATGGCGCGCTCCCGTTGCGGAACTGCCCGCGCGGGGACGCCGGGGCGCGGAGCCGCGGCTGCCTTCGCCGGTCCGCCGGGGGTTTTACCCGTCCGGGAAAGGGACTAGGTTGGTGGGATGTTCGCCGACCTCCTGCGCCGCCTGACCCTGCCCGCGCCCGCGCTTGCCGAGCCAGACCAGCGCCTTGCGCTGGCGGCCCTGCTGGTGCGGGTCGCCCGCGCCGACGGCCGTTTCGCGCCGGCCGAGGCCGAGCGCATCGACCGCATCCTCGCCCGCCGCTACGGGCTCTCGCCGGAGGCGGCGCTGCGGCTCCGGGCCGAGGCCGAGACGCTCGAGGCCGAAGCGCCCGATACCGTGCGCTTCACCCGCGCGATCAAGGAGGCGGTGCCCTACGAGGACCGCGAAGGGGTGATCGAGGCCTTGTGGTCGGTGGCGCTGGCCGACGGGGTGCGCGATGCGGAGGAGACGGGGCTGATGCGGCTGGTGGCGAACCTTCTGGGTGTCAGCGACCGCGACTCGGCGCTGGCGCGGCAGCGGGTGGAGGCGCGCGAGTGATCGCGAGCCTGCCGATGTACGACCGCCCCGAGACGGCGGCGGCGCATGATGCGCTCTGGGCGCTGGTGCGCGACGGCCTCCGCCGGCGCGGGATCGCGGCGCCCGAGGCGCTCGACCGCGGCATCGGGCTCTGGGAAGGGTGGGAGCATCCGCGCCTCGTCCTGGGGCAGACCTGCGGGCTGCCCTACCGCACGCGGCTCCACGGCCGGGTGGAACTGGCCGGCGCCTTCGACTACGGGCTGGAGGGGGCGCCGCCGGGCCATTACCTGAGCGTGTTCGTGGTGCGCGCCGACGATCCGGCGCGCGACCCGGAGGCCCATGCCGCGGCGCGTTTCGCCTTCAACCAGCCCGAGTCGCATTCGGGCTGGGCGGCGCCGCAGCTCTGGGCGGCCGCGCGCGGCTTCGCCTTCCGGCCGGCGCTGGAGACCGGGGCGCACCGCGCAAGCGCCCGCGCCGTGGCCGAGGGCCGGGCCGACATCGCCGCGATCGACGCGGTCACCTGGCGCGGCATCCTGCGCTGGGAGGCCGACCTTGCCGCCCGGCTGCGCGTGATCGGCCGCACCGACCCGTCCCCGGGGCTGCCGCTGATCGCCGCCCGCGGCGCCGATGCGGCGGCGCTGGCCGAGGCGCTGGCCGAGGCGGCGGAAGCGCTGGCGCCCGCCGACCGCGACATCCTGGGGATCGCGGGCTTCGTCCGCGTCGCGGCCGCCGACTACCTCGCGGTTCCGACGCCGCCCCCGCCCCGCGATCCGGCCTGATCGCGCCGCAGGCAGGAATCCCGTTGCAAACGGCCGGTTCTTCCGCCCTACTTGGGCGCCGCCAGCCGCCGTCCGATCCAGAGTGCCCGAACCCGCCCCGCCCATCATCGAGATCCGCGACCTGCACAAGAGCTACGGCGCGCTCGAGGTGCTGAAGGGTGTGGACATCCGGGCCCGCAAGGGCGAGGTCGTCTCGCTGATCGGCTCGTCGGGGTCGGGCAAGTCCACGCTGCTGCGCTGCTGCAACCTGCTCGAGGACAGCCAGCAGGGCGACATCCTGTTCGATGGCGAGCCGGTGCGCTGGAAGGGCACCGGCGCCGCCCGTCACCCGGCCGACCGCGGGCAGGTTCTCAGGATCCGCACCAACCTTGCCATGGTGTTCCAGCAGTTCAACCTGTGGTCGCACATGACGGTCCTCGAGAACGTCATGGAAGCGCCGCTGACCGTGCTGCGCCAGCCGCGGGCCGAGGTCGAGGCGCGGGCGCGGATGCTGCTCGACAAGGTCGGCATCCTCGACAAGGCCGATGCCTGGCCGGCGATGCTTTCGGGCGGGCAGCAGCAGCGCGCGGCGATCGCGCGGGCGCTCTGCATGGAACCGCGCGCGCTGCTGTTCGACGAGCCGACCTCGGCGCTCGACCCCGAATTGCAGCAGGAGGTGGTGAAGGTGATCAAGGATCTTGCCGCCGAACACCGCACCATGCTTCTCGTCACCCACGACATGCGCCTGGCGGCCGATGTGTCCGACCACATCGTGTTCCTCCACCTCGGCCGGATCGAGGAGGAGGGCCCGCCGGACCGTGTCTTCGGCGCGCCGCGGACCGACCGCCTGCGCCAGTTCCTGAACTCGGCTGCCGCCTGAACCTCAGACCCCCAACGAGACAGGGAGACGACGATGACCAGACTGATCCTTTCCGCCGCCGCGCTGGCGCTCTTGGCCGGGGGCGCGCTTGCCCAGGACGTGGTGCGCATGGGCACCGAGGGCGCCTACCCCCCCTACAACTTCATCAACGACGCCGGCGAGGTGGACGGTTTCGAGCGCGAACTGGGCGACGAGCTCTGCCGGCGGGCGCAGCTCACCTGCACCTGGGTGGTCAACGACTGGGACTCGATCATCCCGAACCTGCAGTCGGGCAACTACGACACGATCATCGCCGGCATGTCGATCACCGAGGAGCGCGACAAGGTGATCGACTTCACCCAGAACTACATCCCGCCCGCGCCCTCGGCCTACATGGCGCTGTCGCCCGATGCCGACATCGCGGGGGGCGTGATCGCGGCGCAGGTCTCGACCATTCAGGCGGGCCATGTGGCGGAGTCGGGGGCGACGCTGCTCGAGTTCGCCACCCCCGACGAGACCATCGCCGCGGTGCGCAACGGCGAGGCCGACGCGGTCTTCGCCGACAAGGACTATCTCGCCCCGATCGTGGCCGAATCGGGCGGGCAGTTCGTCTTCGTGGGCGAGGACGTGGCGCTGGGAGGCGGGGTCGGCATGGGCCTGCGCGAGAGCGACCAGGAGCTCCGCGCCCGGTTCGATGCCGCGATCCAGTCGATGAAGGACGACGGCACCTTGAACGAGCTGCTGATCAAGTGGTTCGGCGAGGGCGTGGCGACGTTCTGAACAGCCGGCGCGGGGCCCCCGGCGGGGCTCCGCGCCGCAGCCCCGCCGCGCGATGTTCGCGTTCTGCGATCCCCGGACCGTCGAGGGCCTTGCCTGGTTCGCCTGCTACCTGACCACCGGCAAGCACATCGCCTTCTACTGGTCGTTCGGCACCGTGCTGCTGCTGCTGGCGGTCACGGCGCCGCTCGCGCTCGCCTTCGGCTTCGCCGGCGCGGTGGCGGCGCGCGCGCGCTTCCTGCCGCTCCGCCTTCTCGGGCGGACCTACACCGCGATGGTCCGCGGCGTGCCCGATATCGTGTTCTTCCTGTTCTTCGTGATCGCGCTCGACCAGGCCATCGAGTGGAGCCTGCACCAGATCCGATGCCCGGACTGGACCGAGCCGATCCGCACCGGGCTCGAGTTCCGGGTCTGTCCGCAGGCCAAGGTGCCGCCCTCGGCCGCGCCGCAGGGCGTGCACCAGCTCTACGGTTTCGCGCTGGCCGTCTTCACCTATGCCCTCGTCTTCGGCGCCTTCGCGGCAAACGTGCTGCACGGCGCCATGCGCGCCGTCCCGCGCGCGCAGACCGAGACCGCTGAGGCCTATGGCATGAGTGCCGCCCAGGTGTTCCGCCGGATCCTCGTGCCGCAGATGTGGATCTACGCGCTGCCCGGGCTCGGCAACCTCTGGATGATCCTGATCAAGGCGACGCCGCTTCTGTTCCTGCTCGGGGTGCAGGACATCGTCTACTGGGCGCGCGAGCTCGGCGGGATGAAGACCCAGGCCTTCGACTACCCGCATCCGGACTGGCGGCTGTGGTACTTCCTCGCGCTCCTCGTGTTCTACCTGCTGTTCACGAAACTCTCCGAGATCGTCATCGCCCGCATCACGCGGCGGCTGAGCCGCGGGCAGGCGACGATGGCGGGCGAGGACCTCCGGCGGGCCGCGGCATGAGCTGCTGGGACACGCTGATGGACTACGGCCTGCGCTCGGTCGGGATCGGCGAGCGGCTCCTGCCGCGGTCGGACTTCACGCTCTGCCAGCAGTTCGTGCTGATCGGCTCGGGGCTGATCTGGAACATCTATTTCGGCGTGCTGGCGCTGTTCTGCGGCTTCTTCCTCGCCGTCGCGCTGGCGCTGGCGCGGGCCGCGCGCGCGCCACTGTGGCGCAAGCCCGCGGAATGGTTCGTCTTCGTCTTCCGCGGCTCGCCGCTGTTCATCCAGTTCTTCCTGGCCTACGAGGTGCTGACGCTCCTGCCGCGGTCAGGGATCGACATCGCGATCGGGCCGGTCTCGTTCAACATCCACACCGCCTGGACCACGCGGGCCTGGGCCGGGGCGCTGTTCGTGCTGTTCCTGAACACCGCCGCCTATTCGGCCGAGATCTTCCACGGCGCCCTGCGCTCGGTGCCGAAGGGCGACATCGAGGCGGCCGAGGCCTACGGCATGACCGGCTGGACGCGCTTCCGGCGCATCACCTTCCCCACCATGCTGCGCCTCGCCTGGCCGGCCTACACCAACGAGGCGATCTTCCTGTTCCACGCCACCACGCTGGTGTTCTTCTCGGGCTTCCCGGCCTGGCAGCAGCGCGGCGATGCGCTCTACTACGCCAGCTATTTCGCCGACAAGACGTTCAACCCCTTCATTCCCTACCCGATCGTCGCCTTCTACTTCGTGCTGCTCACGCTTCTCCTGATCGCCGGCTTCGGACTGGTCGGGCGGCGGCTGAACCGCCACCTGCCCGCCGCCGGCCGCCCCGCCTTCCGTTTCCGTCCGCAACTTCTCCGGTGACATCTTGAAAGACTGGCTGCATGCCCATCCCGACGTGAAGACCATCCGCGTCGCCGCCGCCGACCTGAACGGCCAGGCGCGCGGCAAACGCATCCCCGCGCGGTTCGCCGACAAGCTGATCTCCGAAGGCACGCGCTTTCCCTTCTCGGTGCTCTCGCTCGACATCTGGGGCGAGGACATCGAGGACAGCCCGCTGGTGTTCGATTCGGGCGACATGGACGGGGTGCTTCTGCCCACCGAGCGCGGCTTCCTGCCGATGCCCTGGCTCGAGGCGCCGACCGCGCTGTTGCCGATCTGGATGTTCCACGACGACGGCCGCCCCTATGACGGCGACCCGCGCCATGCGCTGGCCGCCGTGGTCGGTCGCTACCGGCTGGCGGGTCTCATCCCGGTGGTGGCGACCGAGCTCGAGTTCTACCTGATCGACGACAGCCAGGGGGCGCCGCGGGTGCCGCCCTCGCCGAGATCGGGCAAGCGGCGCAACGTCGCCGAAGGGCTCGCGCTGCGCGCGCTCGACGCCTTCGACCGCTTCTTCACCGACCTCTACGACGCCTGCGAGGCGATGGACATCCCGGCCGACACCGCGACCTCCGAGATGGGGCCGGGCCAGTTCGAGGTGAACCTCCAGCACGGGCCCGATGCGCTGAAGGCCGCCGACGACGCCTGGCTGTTCAAGCTTCTCGTCAAGGGGCTGGCGCGGCGGCACGGCATGGCCGCCTCGTTCATGGCCAAGCCCTACCCCGAGTTCGCCGGCAACGGGATGCACTTCCATTTCTCGGTGCTCGACGGCCGCGGCCGCAACATCTTCGACAACGGAACCCCCGAAGGGTCCGACCGGCTGCGCCACGCGGTGGCGGGGCTCCTCGATGCGCTGCCCGACCAGACGCTGCTGTTCGCGCCCCATGCCAACAGCTTCGACCGGCTGGTGCCCGAGGCGCATGCGCCGACCGGCATCGCCTGGGCCTACGAGAACCGCACCGCCGCGATCCGCATCCCCTCGGGCAGTCCCCGGGCGCGGCGGATCGAGCATCGCGTGGCGGGGGGCGACGTGAACCCCTATCTCGCCATCGCGGGCATCCTCGGCGCGGCGCTGATCGGGCTCGAGGAGGGGCGCGAGCCGCCGCCGCCGATCACCGGCAACGCCTATGCGCTCGACCTGCCGCAGGTGCCCGACACCTGGGAGGGCGCGGTCGAGGCCTTCGAGGCAAGCCGCCACAATCCGCGGATCTTCCCCGACGAACTGCTGCGCAACTATGTCATGGTGAAGCGCCAGGAAATCCATTACATGGCCGAACTCGACGAGGCCGAGCAACTGGAACTCTACCTCGACACGGTCTGAGGCCGGCTTCCGCCCGCCTCTTGCCCGGCCCCGAGCACCCGGCTAGCCTGCGAACATCCAGAAAAAAGGCCCTCCATGCGGATCGGAATCCTGCAGACCGGCCATGCGCCCGATGCCCTGATCGGCCGCACCGGCGACTATGCCGCCATGTTCCGGCGTCTGCTGGACGGCGAAGGCTTCGACTTCGCGACCTGGAACGTGGTGGACGGCGAGTTCCCGCCCGACGTGCACGCCGCCGACGGCTGGCTGATCACCGGCTCGCGGCATGCGACCTACGAGGATCACGCCTTCATCCCGCCGCTCGAGGACTTCATCCGCCGCGCCTATGCCGAACGCGTGCCGATCGTGGGCATCTGCTTCGGCCACCAGATCGTCGCCCAGGCTCTGGGCGGCAAGGTCGAGAGGTTCGCCGGCGGCTGGTCGGTCGGGCCCACGCGCTACCGCTTCGGCGACCGCGAGATCGTGCTGAACGCCTGGCATCGCGACCAGGTGACCCGCCGTCCGCCGCAGGCCGAGCTGGTCGCCAGCGCCGAGACCTGCGAGAACGCCGCCCTGGCCTACGGCGACCGGGCCTTCACCGTGCAGGCGCATCCCGAGTTCGATGCCGCGTTCCTGGGTGACCTGATCGCCACCCGCGGCCGCGGCCTGGTGCCCGACCCCGTGCTGGCCGATGCCGAGGCGCGGCTGGCCACGACGCCCCTCGACCGGCCCGAGATCGCCCGCCGCATCGCCGACTTCTTCCGACAACCCCGGGGATGAGCCGATGCCCGACTGGACCGACAAGCTGCCCGAGGCCGCCCGCGACTGGCTGAACGGTCGCCGCCTCGACGAGGTGGAATGTATCGTCGCCGACCTTTCGGGGATCGCCCGCGGCAAGGCGATGCCGGCCTCGAAGTTCGCCCGGCAGACGCATTTCTACCTGCCGAACTCGATCTTCCTGCAGACCATCACCGGCGACTGGGCCGACGACGGCGACGACGCCTTCACCGAACCCGACATGACCTGCGTGCCCGACTGGTCCACCGCCACCGCCGCACCCTGGACCGCCGACCTGACGCTGCAGGTCATCCACGACGTGACCGACAGCAGCGGCCGGCCCGTTCCCGTCGCGCCGCGCAACGTGCTGAAGCGTGTGGTGGCGCTCTACAACGCGGAGGGCTGGGAGCCGGTCGTCGCGCCCGAGATGGAGTTCTTCCTCGTCGCCCGCAACATCGACCCCAACAAGCCGGTCGAGCCGCCGATGGGCCGCTCGGGGCGCCGGGCCGCGGCGCGACAGGCCTATTCGATGAGCGCCGTGGACGAATACGGCCCGGTCATCGACGACATCTACGACTTCGCCGAGGCCATGGGGTTCGAGATCGACGGCATCCTGCAGGAAGGCGGCGCGGGGCAGATCGAGCTGAACCTGCGCCACGGCGACCCGGTCAGGCTGGCCGACGAGATCTTCTACTTCAAGCGGATGATCCGCGAGGCGGCGCTGCGCCACGACTGCTTCGCGACCTTCATGGCCAAGCCCATCCAGGACGAGCCCGGAAGCGCCATGCACATCCACCATTCCGTGCTCGACCGCGCCAGCGGCCGCAACATCTTCGCCGACGACCGGGGCAACGACAGCACCCGCTTCCGCCACTTCATCGCCGGGCTCCAGAACCACCTGCCGGCGGTGATCGCGCTGCTCGCGCCCTATGTGAACAGCTACCGCCGCTATGTCCGCGACTTCGCCGCGCCGATCAACCTGGAATGGGGCCGCGACAACCGCACGACCGGGCTTCGGGTGCCGATCTCGGGGCCCGACGCACGGAGGATCGAGAACCGGCTGGCGGGCATGGACGTCAACCCCTATCTCGCGCTTGCCGCCTCGCTGGCCTGCGGCTACCTCGGGCTGAAGGAGGGGCGCGAGCCGCGGCCCGCCTTCGCCGGCAACGCCTACGAGAGCCCCAGCGACGACATCCCCCGCACGCTGGCCGACGCGCTCGACGCGCTGGCCGAGGCCGAAGCGGTTCAGGAGGTTCTGGGGCGCGACTTCTGCCGCGTCTATGCGGCGGTCAAGACACTCGAGAACAAGGAGTTCCTGCAGGTCATCAGCCCCTGGGAGCGCGAGCACCTGCTGCTGAACGTATGAACCTTCTGCACGCCAACGACCGCCCCGGCGAATATCCGCCGTCGTGGTATGCCGCCACGGCCGAGCTGCTGCCGCCGTTCCCCGGGCTGGTCGGCGAGGCGCGCGCCGATGTGGCGGTCGTCGGCGGCGGCTATACCGGTCTGTCGGCGGCGCTGCATCTGGCCGAACGCGGCTACGACGTGGCGCTGCTCGAGGCGCACCGGGTCGGCTTCGGCGCCTCGGGGCGCAACGGCGGGCAGGTCGGGTCGGGCCAGCGGCGCGAGGTGGACTGGCTCGAGCAGCGCTTCGGCCGCGCCACGGCGCGGCGGCTGTGGGATCTCGCCGAAGAGGCGAAGGCGCTGGTGCGCGGGCTCATCGACCGCCACGCCATCCCGGCGCGCTGGGTTCCGGGGATCGCGCATGCCTTCTGGCAGGCACGCGACGTGCCGCACGCCCACCGCCTGGCCGAGAAGCTGGCCCGCGACTACGACTATCCCCATGTCGTGCCGCTCGACCGGGCGGCGCTGCGCGCCGAGGTGGACAGTCCGGTCTATCAGGGCGGGGTGCTCGACCGCGGCGCGGGGCACATCCACCCCCTCGCCTTTGCCCTGGGCCTTGCGCGCGCGGCCGCCGCGGCAGGGGCGCGGCTCTACGAGCGCAGCGAGGTGCTTGGGATCGAGCACGGGGCCGAGCCGGTGCTGGTCACCGCCACCGGGCGGCTCCGGGCGGGGCAGGTGATCCTGGCGGCCAACGGATACCTCGGCGCGCTCGAGCCCGCGGTCGCGGCCCGGGTGATGCCGATCAACAACTTCATCGTCACCACCGAGCCCCTGGGCGAGCGCGCCCGCACACTCATCCCCAACGCCATCGCGGTCGCGGATTCAAAGTTCGTCATCAACTACTTCCGTCTGTCGCACGACGGCCGGCTGCTGTTCGGCGGGGGCGAGAGCTACGGCTACCGCTTCCCCGCGATCGGGCCCACGGTGCGCCGGCCGCTCGCGCGCGTGTTCCCCGACCTCGCGAATGTGCGCTTCGACTACGCCTGGGGGGGCACGCTGGCGATCACCCTGAGCCGCCTGCCCTGCTTCACCCGGCCGGCGCCGGGCGTGCTGTCGGCCTCGGGCTATTCGGGGCATGGCGTGGCGCTGGCGACGCTTGCGGGGAAGATCCTGGCCGAGGCGGTGGCCGGGCAGGCCGAACGCTTCGACGTGATGGCCGCGCTGCCGACCCCGCCCTTTCCCGGCGGGCCGCGGTTCCGCCCGGCGCTGCTCACGCTCGCCATGAGCTGGTACGCGCTGCGCGACCGCCTCGGCATCTGACCGCCGACCGCGCGCAAAGACGGTGGCGTTCGCCCGCGGGATGGGTTACGGATTTCCCGAAGCTGCCCTTCAGGAAAGGCGAACGAATGGCTGCCCCCTGCGCCCCGAGCCCCTATGACGCCGAGCCGATCCCCGAGGCCGCCCGGGCCGAGATCGACCGGCTGCTCGCCTCGGGCGACCTGTTCCGCTATACCGCGCCCGAAGGCTCCCCCGTGTCGCTCCTGGAAGCGGAGTTCGCGCAGTTCCTCGGCAGCCGGTTCGCGCTGGCCGTCTCGTCCTGCTCGGCGGCGCTGTTCCTGGCGCTGAAGGCGCTCGACCTGCCGCGCGGCGCGCGGGTGCTGCTCCCCGCCTTCACCTTCGCCGCCGTGCCCTCGGCCGTCCTCCACGCCGACTGCACGCCGGTCCTGGTCGAGGTCGGCGACGATTACCGGATCGACCTCGACGACTTCCGCCGCAAGCTGCCCGGCGCCGCGGCGGTGCTGATCAGCCACATGCGCGGCCATACCTCGGACATGGACGCGATCATGGGCCTCGCCGACGCCGCCGGCATCCCCGTGATCGAGGATGCGGCGCATTCGCTCGGCACCACCTGGGCGGGGCGCAACATCGGCACGATCGGCCGGATCGGCTGCTTCTCGTTCCAGTCCTACAAGCTCGTCAACGCCGGCGAGGGCGGCATCCTCGTCACCGACGACCCCGATCTGATCGCGCGTGCCGTGATCATGTCGGGCGCCTACGAGCACAACTGGAAGAAGCACCCGGTCGCGCAGGAAGCCTTCGCCCGCTGGCAGAACCGCCTGCCGCTCTACAACATGCGGATGCAGAACCTGTCGGCGGCGGTGATCCGGCCGCAGCTTGCCGAGATTCCCCGCCGGGTGCGGCAGGGGCGCGCCAACCACGACTACCTTGCGGCGATCCTCGCGGCGACCGGCCGGATGCAGGTGCCCGCGGCGCTGGCAGCGGAGCGGCGCGCGCCCGATTCGATCCAGTTCAACCTGGTCGGCTTCGACGCCGCCGCGACCCGCGCCTTCCAGGCCGCCGCCCGTGCCCGCGGCGTCGCGGTGCAGGTGTTCGGCCTGAGCGAGGACAATGCGCGCGCCTTCTGGAACTGGGGCTTCCTGCCCGCGATTCCCGACCTGCCCAAGACCCGCGCGATGCTGATGCGCGCCTGCGACTGCAGGCTGCCGGCCTGGCTGTCGCGACCCGACCTCGACCGGATCGGGGGGGCGCTGGTGGCCGCGGCGGCCGAGGTGAAGGCGCCGGTCGCCGCCTGACGGCCGCCGCGCGAGGGGCGTGCGCCGGGGCGCTTCCGCCGGCCGCGCGGGGCGCGGCGTCCCCCGGGCGGTCCCGGGGGGCTCCGGGAGGGGGGGGCGAAGCCCGGCCGGCCGGTCCGCAGGTCGGGGGGCGCCCGGGGGGCGTCGGGCAGCCGGACGCCTCAGAGAACCCGCAGGGCGCCGGCCAGCCAGGGCATCCGCGCCACCGCGGGTCCCACGACCAGTTCCTGCAGCAAGGGGCGCAGCCGGGCGGCGGTGCGGGCCGGCATGTCGCCAAGGACGCCCGCACGCGCGACCAGCGAGATGGTGCGGCCGAGCGGTGCGAAGGGCAGCGGCCGCACTTCCGTCCGGCTGCGGAAGCGGTGGGCGTGCAGCGCTCCGAGCGGCGTCAGGATCGTCCAGCCGGCGCCTTCGGCCACCATCGCCATGATCGCATGGTAGCTGTCCAGCTCGAACCGGTGCACGAGGCGCAGGTTCTGGCGCGCGAGGTGGGCGGCGATCTGGCGGCCCATGTGATGGCGCAGGGTATAGTGGATGAGCGGCAGGTCGGCGAGATCCTCGAGCCGTTCGGCACGGGCGGCACGGGCCGCCGGCACGGCGATCACGAAGGGCTCCTCGAGCAGCGGATGGACCTCCATCCACTCCGCAGCGGCGCCCATGTCGGCAGCCACCACGATGTCGAGCGCGCGCACGTCGAGCGCATCGAACAGCCGGTGCGAGGCGCCGGTCTCGAGCAGGAAGCGGCAGCCGGTCAGTTCCCCCGCCATCGCCTTGAGGAGCCGCGGGGTCACGTCGGCGTCGAAATCCTCGATCATGCCGAGGCGGAAGTCGGTCAGGCGCGACAGGTCGGCCAGCGCGAGTTCGGCGCGCGCCTGGGCGGCCTCGTTCAGGATCGCCTCGGCACGGCGGCGGAAGATCTGGCCCGCCGGGGTCAGGGCCACGGGGCGGGCGCTGCGGTCCATCAGCACCGCGCCGAGCGCGGTCTCGAGGTTCGACAGCTGCTGGCTGACCGCCGAGGGGCTGGCGCCGAGCCTGCGGGCAGCGGCCGAGACCGAGCCTTCGTCGGCGACCGCGGCGAAGACCTCGATCCCCCACAGGCTCAACCGTCCCGGCTGCGTCTCGGTCATCGCCCTCTCCCGGCCCGGGCGGGCCGCTGCGGAAGGCTAAGCCGATGCGGCCCCGGCGGCAACCGGCTGGCGGATCGCCGGGACCGGGCCGGAGGGGGCCGGCAGGACGGCGGGTGCGCCGGTCAATCGGCCGGTGCGGCGGGCCTCGTGCATTGAACCCCGCCGCGCGGACGGATAGCGTGGCGGGAAACTCCGACAGCAAGGATGACAGCGATGCGCGACAACGCGCCGAACTCGTGGGAGACCCGCGCCGACAGCTTCTCGCTCTACGGCTTCACCGACCTGCCCTCGGTGCGCCGGCGCGGCGCGGTGGTGCTGACCCACGGCGAGGGGCCCTATGTGGTGGATGTCCACGGCAAGCGCTACCTCGATGCCAACTCCGGCCTGTGGAACATGGTCGCGGGCTTCGACCACCCGGGCCTCGCCGCCGCCGCCAAGGCGCAGTACGACCGCCTGCCGGGCTATCATGCCTTCTTCGGCCGGTTGTCGGACCAGACGGTGATGCTGTCGGAGAAGCTCGTCGAGGTCTCGCCCTTCCCGCGGGGCAAGGTGTTCTACACCAACTCCGGGTCGGAAGCGAACGACACGATGGTGAAGATCCTGTGGTTCCTCGGCTGGGCCGAGGGCCACCCCGAGCGGCGCAAGGTCCTGACCCGCGTCAACGCCTATCACGGCGTCACGGCGGTTTCGGCCAGCATGACCGGCAAGCCCTACAACCGCGTCTTCGGCCTGCCGCTGCCGGGCTTCATCCATCTGACCTGCCCGCACTACTGGCGCGAGGGGCAGGAGGGCGAGAGCGAGGAGGCGTTCACGCAGCGGCTCGCGCGCGAGCTCGAGGCGACGATCATCAAGGAGGGCCCCGACACGATCGCGGGCTTCTTCGCCGAGCCGGTGATGGGCGCGGGCGGGGTGATCCCGCCGTCGGCGGGGTATTTCCAGGCGATCCAGCAGGTCCTGCGCCGCTACGGGATTCCGCTGGTCGCCGACGAGGTGATCTGCGGCTTCGGGCGAACCGGCAATGTCTGGGGCTGCCAGACCTACGACTTCGTGCCCGACGCGATCATCTCGTCGAAGAACCTGACCGCCGGCTATTTCCCGATGGGGGCGATCATCCTCGGGCCCGAGCTCGCCGACCGGGTGGACGCGGCGGCGGAGAAGTTCGACGAGTTCCCGCACGGCTTCACCGCCTCGGGCCACCCGGTCGGCTGCGCGATCGCGCTGAAGGCGATCGACGTGGTGATGAACGAGGGTCTGATCGACAACGTCCGCCGCCTGACCCCGGCCTTCGAGGCGGGCCTCGCGCGGCTCGCGGAGCATCCGAACATCGGCGAGTGGCGCGGCAAGGGCTTCATGGGCGCGCTCGAGATGGTCAAGGACAAGGCGACCAAGACCTCGTTCGACCCCAAGGTCGCGATCTCGGAACGCATCGCCAACCGCTGCATCGACGAAGGGCTGATCTGCCGGCCGCTCGGGCAGGGAATCGTGCTCTGCCCGCCCTTCATCATCACCGAGGCGCATCTGGACGAGATCTTCGCCAAGCTCGAACGGGCGATGACGGATGTCTTCGCCGAGGTCGGCTGACCGCGGCCAGAGCGTGCCGGCCGCGGCCCGGCCGCGGCGCCCCCGGGTCGCGGTCAGAGCTTGGCGAGCTTCGCCTGCAGCTCGGCGAGCTGGCGCCGGATCTCGGCGAGTTCCGCCGCCTGGGCGGACTCCGCCTCTCCGGTCGGGCGCGACCAGCCCGACATCATCGACTTCAGGAACGCCTGCTGCTGCCTCTGGATGGCGTCGAACCCGGGGACCGCCGCCATCGGGTTCATCGCGCCGAGGTTTTCCATCATCTTCGCCTGCCCTTCGCGCAGCATCTCGAACGAGGCCGCCAGAAACTGCGGCACGATCGACTGCACCTCGGTCGTGTAGCTGCGCACGAGGTCGGTCAGCACGGCGATCGGCAGCACGCTCTCGCCGCGGCTCTCGTGTTCGGCGATGATCTGCAGAAGGTACTGGCGGGTCAGGTCGTCGCCCGACTTCAGATCCACGATCTGCACGTCGCGGCCCTGGCGGATGAAGGCGGCGATATCCTCGAGGGTGACGTAATCGCTGGTTTCGGTGTTGTAGAGCCGGCGGCTGGCGTAGCGCTTGATCAGAAGCGGCGCGGACTTGTCGGCCACCGGCGGACCCTCACGGAACGTTTCGCGTCGCGGCGAGCCTAGACCTGCGGCGCGGAAAAGGAAAGGGCGGGCCTTTGCAGCCCGCCCCTTCGGCACGTCCGGCAGCGAGGGCGCCGGCGGCCCGGATCCTCACTTGCCGGCGGCGGCGACCTTCTTGGCGGCGGCCGTCACCTCGGTGGTGGCCTTCTTCATCGCCGCCGAGGCGTCTTCCGAGAAGTCCTTGCCCGCCGCCAGCATCAGCTCGACGGTCTCCATCTGCACCTTCTTCGCCACTTCGGCGAAGGCGGCCATGGTCTCGGCCATGGCTTCCGCCTGGCCCGAGGCAAAGTCGGTCATGGCCTTGGTATAGTCGGCCGGCTCGGCCTTCACGCGGGTCATCTCGCCGAGCTTGGCGATGATGTCCTTGGTCCACTTGGTCGAGATCTCGGTCGATTTCTCGGCCGCCTCCAGCGCGACCCTCGACACCTTCTCGCCCAGCGTGGCCGAGGTCTTGAACGCATCCTGCATCGCGCGGGCATCGACCGGGAAGGCCGCCATCATATCCTGCATCATCCTGGTGAAGTCCTGGGGCTGTTTCATCTCGGGGTCTCCTAGCATCGCGGCCGATCCGTTTGCTTCTGCAGCAGAGATACATGCTGCATTGCAGCATTGCAAGAGCCCACGCTGCACTGCAGCAAAAAAAATCGCGCACCGGTCAGGGGTCGGGGATCGCCGTCACATAGGTGCCGGGCGCAGGCGCCAGCACCGGGTGCGCGGCGTCGCCCGGTTGCCGGGCGGGCACCTGCCCGCCGGAGCGTCCGGCCAGCCATTCTTCCCAGCGCGGCCACCACGATCCTTCGTGGAAGGTGGCCCCCGCGCGCCAGTCGTCGGGCGATTCGGGCCAGTCGGCGTTGGTGTAATGGCCGTACTTGCGTTTCGACGGCGGATTGATGATGCCGGCGATGTGCCCGGATTCCGACAGGATGAAGGTCTTGTCGGCCGAGCCCATCTGCCGCACCCCGGCATAGGAGGCTTTCCAGCCGGCGATGTGGTCGCTCTCGCAGGCCACCGCGCAGAGCGGCACCTGCACGTCGGCGACGTGCAGCGTCTCGCCGCACAGATCGAACCCGTCGCGCGCGAACCGGTCCTCCTGGCAGAGGCCGCGCAGGTACTGCACCGCCATCCGCGCCGGCAGGTTGGTCCCGTCGCCGTTCCAGTAGAGCAGTTCGAAGGCCGGCGGCGGCTCGCCCAGCATGTAGCTTCGGATCGCCGGGGCGTAGATCAGGTCGTTCGAGCGCAGGAACGAGAACGTGCGCGACATGAAGAAGGACTCGAGAACCCCCTTCTTGTTCACCTCCTCCTCGATCCCGTCCACGAAGTCGTCGGTCAGGAACACCCCCATCTCGCCCTGGTCGGAGAAGTCGGTGAGCGTGGTGAAGAACGTCGCCGACGCGACCGAATCGTCGCCCCGCTTCCGCATCAGCGCGAGCGTCAGGGCGAGCGTGGTTCCCGCGATGCAGTAGCCGACCGCGTTCACCCGCGACTCGCCGGTGATCGCCTTCACCTCGCGGAGCGCGGCGAGGTATCCTTCCTCGACGTAGGTCCCGAGGTCCACGTCGCGGTAGGACGGGTCGGGGTTCACCCAGCTCACCACGAACAGGGTGTATCCCTGCTCGACCAGCCATTTCACCAGGCTGTTCTCCGGCTTCAGGTCGAGGATGTAGAACTTGTTGATCCAGGGCGGAAAGATGACCAGCGGGATGGCGTGCACCGTGTCGGTCGCGGGGGCGTACTGGATCAGTTCGAACATGCGGTTGCGGAACACCACCGCGCCCGGCGTGGTCGCAAGGTTCGTGCCCACCCGGAAGGCGTCGCGGTCGGCCAGCGTCACCAGCAGCTCGCCGTCGTTCGCCTCGAGGTCGCGCACGAGATTCTCGAGGCCGTCCACGAGGCTCTGCCCGTCGGTCTCGACGGCGCGCGCCAGGGCCTCGGGATTGGTGCCGAGGAAGTTCGCGGGCGAGAACATGTCCACGATCTGGCGCGAGAAATACTCCAGCCGTTTCCTGTCCTTCGGGTCGAGGTGCTCGAGGTCGCGCACCGCCTGCTCGATCGCCTCGGCGGAAAGCAGGTATTGCTGCTTGATGTAGTTGAAGTAGGGGTGCGTCTCCCACAGCGGGTTGCGGAACCGGCGGTCCTTCGGCGTGCGGTCGGGCGGCGGCTCGGTCAGCCGTCCCTTCACCAGCTGCTGCTGCGCCTCCACATAGTGCCTGAGCGCCTTGCCCCAGTAGCCGATCTGATGCTCGAGAATCTTGGCCGGATTCGCCATCATCTCGGCCAGATAGGCCGCCGCGGCCTTCATGAACAGTTCCTGCCCGGGACCCTGCAGCGCGGGGTCGATATGACGCTTGCGGCTCATCACCGCCACAAGGCGTTGCGTCAGCTCCTCGATCTTGGCCAGGTTCGCGTTGAGCCGCTCGAGGTCGGCGCCTGCGCCATGTTGTTCGGTTGTCATATTCGGCGATCCGTCCTACATTGCGCACCTGCAGCATACCGTCGCCGGCTCGGGGGGCAAAGCGACGAAGTGATCCGGGTTGCCCCCGGGGAAGGAGCCTGCCGGTGCGCTACATGGCGACCTACGACATGATGGAATCGCTGCGCAACACCAGCGAATGGATGGGGGCGAGCGCGCGCGCATGCGCCTCCTATCCGGTCTGGGGGCTGGTTCCGCACCCGATGTTCAAGGTGATGTCGGCCTGGGGCCGGGTGACCGAGCGCAGCTTCGCGCGGATGGTGATCAAGCCCGACTGGGGCATCCGCACCGTGGTGGGCGAGGACGGACGCGACCACACCGTCGAGGTCGAGGCGCTGGTCTGCCGGCCGTTCGGCGACCTGATCCACTTCCGCGTCAACAAGCGGCCACCGAAGCCGCGCCGGGTCTTGCTGATCGCGCCGATGTCGGGGCATTACGCGACGCTGCTGCGCTCGACCGTGCACAGCCTCCTGCCCGACTGCGAGGTGTTCGTCACCGACTGGCACAACGCCCGGGACATCCCCGTTTCCGCCGGCAAGTTCGACATCGAGGACTACACGCTCTATCTGCTCGAGTTCATGCGCTTCCTCGGGCCGGACCTGCACGTGATCGCGGTCTGCCAGCCGGTGCCGCTCGCGCTTGCCGCCACGGCCTACCTGGCCGAGATCGAACCCGACGCCCAGCCCCGCACGCTCACGCTGATCGGCGGTCCGGTCGATCCCGACGCCAACCCGACCGAGGTGACCGACTTCGGCCGCCGCGTGACCATGGGCCAGCTCGAGCACCTCGCGCTCCAGCGGGTCGGCTTCAAGTATCGCGGGGTCGGGCGGATGGTCTATCCCGGCCTCGCGCAGCTCGCCTCGTTCATCTCGATGAACCTCGAACGGCACGGGCGCGCCTTTCTGGACAAGATCCTCGCCGAGGCCAAGGGCGAGGGGTCCGAGCAGGACAAGCACAACCGCTTCTACGACGAATATCTCTCGGTCATGGACATGACCGCCGAGTTCTACATGTCCACGGTCGAGCGCATCTTCAAGCGCCGCGTCGTGGCCCGCAACGTGTTCACGGTCGCCGGTCATCAGGTGGACATCGGCAAGGTGACGGACGTTGCGGTGAAGATCGTCGAGGGCGAGGACGACGACATCTCGGCGCCCGGCCAGTGCCTCGCGGCGCTCGACCTGCTGACCGGGCTGCCGCCCGAGAAGAAGGCCAGCCACCTCGAACCCGGCGCCGGGCATTACGGGATCTTCGCCGGCAAGAGCTGGCGCAACAACATCCGGCCGCTGGTGCTCGATTTCATCGACAGCCATTCCGGGCCGCGCGGCCGGCGCGCGCCGTTGCGCACGGTGTCCTGACGCCGCTGCGCCGCAGC
>CALDYW010000092.1 GCA_937944395.1 uncultured Paracoccaceae bacterium
GCGGGGCGGGGCCGGGCGGAAGGCCGTGACGGCGGCGGGACCGGCGGCGGGGGCCGGGGCCGGCGGGGATGGCGGGTGCGGCCTTGCGGGTGCGCCTTGCGGGCGGGGAGGGGCGGCCGGCGCGGCGATGACGGCGGCGGCGCGGCCTTGCGGGCGGGGCCGGGGGGCCTAGACTGCCCGGGCGATGCCCGCCCCGCGATTCATCCACCTGCGCGTGCACAGCGAACATTCGCTGCTCGAGGGTGCGGTGCCGGTGCGCCGGCTGCCGGCCCTGGCCCGGGCCGCCGGAATGCCGGCGGTGGCCCTGACCGACACCAACAACCTGTTCGCGGCGCTCGAGTTCTCGACCCTCGCCATGGCCGAGGGCGTGCAGCCGATCCTCGGCTGCCAGATCGCGCTGGCCGTCGAGGCGGCCGAGCCCGGCGGCCGGCCGCGGGCGCCGGCTGCGGTCGTGCTGCTGGTGAAGGACGAGACCGGCTGGAAGAACCTGATGAAGCTGAACTCGCGGCTCTACCTCGGGGCGGGGACCGACCTGCCGCAGGTGACGCTCGAGGATCTGGCGGTGCATGCCGCCGGGCTCATCTGCCTGACCGGGGGGGCGGAGGGGCCGCTCGGCCGGCTGGTCCGGGCCGGGCAGCGCCCCCGCGCCGAGGCGCTGCTGTCCGATCTCGCCGCGATCTTCGGCGACCGGCTCTATGTCGAGCTGCAGCGCCACCCCGAGCCCGGCGGCGTGCTGCCCGAGGCCGAGCGGCTGACCGAACCGGCCTTCGTGGAGATGGCCTATGCCGCCGCGCTGCCCCTGGTGGCCACCAACGACGTGCATTTTCCCGACCCGTCGATGTTCGAGGCGCACGATGCGATGCTGTGCATCGCCGAGGGCGCCTATGTGGACCAGCAGGCGCCGCGGCGGCGGCTGACGCCCGAGCACTGGTTCAAGCCCGCCGCCGCCATGGCCGAACTGTTCCGCGACCTGCCCGAGGCGGCGGAGAACACGGTCGAGATCGCCCGCCGCTGCGCCTTCGCCGCCGCGAAGCGCCCGCCGATCCTGCCGCGCTTCGCCGAGGACGAGGTCGAGGCGCTGCGGCGCGCGGCGCGCGAGGGGCTGGAGCGGCGGCTGGCCGGCGGGCCGCTGGCCGCCCCGCGCGAGAGCTACGAGGCGCGGCTGGCCCATGAACTCGGCATCATCGAGCAGATGGGCTATCAGGGCTATTTCCTGATCGTCGCCGACTTCATCCAGTGGGCGAAGGCGCAGGGTATCCCTGTGGGGCCGGGGCGCGGCTCGGGGGCGGGCAGCCTGGTCGCCTGGGCGCTGACCATCACCGACCTCGACCCGCTGCGCCATGGCCTGCTGTTCGAGCGCTTCCTGAACCCCGAGCGGGTCAGCATGCCCGACTTCGACATCGACTTCTGCATGGACCGCCGCGACGAGGTGATCGCCTATGTGCGGGAGCGCTACGGCCGCGACCGGGTGGCGCAGATCATCACCTTCGGCGCGCTGCTGTCGAAGGCTGCGGTGCGCGATGTCGGCCGCGTCCTGCAGATGCCCTACGGCCAGGTGGACCGGCTGGCCAAGCTCATCCCGGTGGAGGGGGTCAAGCCGGTGTCGGTGCAGAAGGCACTGGCCGACGAGCCGCGCCTGCGCGAGGCGGCGCGCGCCGAGGAGGTGGTCAACCGCTGCCTGACCTATGCCGCGGCGATCGAGGGGCTTTTGCGCAACGCCTCGACCCATGCCGCGGGCGTGGTGATCGGCGACCGGCCGCTCGACGAGCTGGTGCCGCTCTACCGCGACCCGCGCTCGGAAATGCCGGCGACCCAGTTCAACATGAAATGGGTCGAGGCGGCGGGGCTGGTGAAGTTCGACTTCCTCGGCCTCAAGACGCTGACGGTGATCCAGACGGCGGTCAACCTGATCCGCGCGGCGGGACGCCACCTGCACCTGGCCGCCGACGGCCGGACGCTCTATCGGCCCCGCGACGGCGCGGTGGACGACATCGGCGCGATCCCGCTCGACGACCCGGCGACCTATGCGCTCTATGCCGCCGCCCGCACCGTCGCGGTGTTCCAGGTGGAAAGCGCGGGGATGATGGACGCGCTGAGGCGGATGAAACCCACCTGCATCGAGGACATCGTGGCGCTGGTCGCGCTCTACCGCCCCGGGCCGATGGAGAACATCCCGCTCTACTGCGAGGTGAAGAACGGCCTGCGCCCGCGCGCCTCGATCCACCCCCTGATCGACCACATCCTCGAAGAGACGCAGGGGATCATCGTCTATCAGGAGCAGGTGATGGAGATCGCCCGCGTCATGGCCGGCTATTCGCTGGGCGGCGCCGACCTGCTGCGCCGGGCGATGGGCAAGAAGAACCCCGCGGAAATGGCGCGCGAGCGGCCGAAGTTCATCGCCGGCGCCGCGGCGAACGGCGTCGATGCCGCGAAGGCCGGCGAGGTGTTCGACCTGCTGGAGAAGTTCGCCAACTACGGCTTCAACAAGAGCCACGCCGCCGCCTATGCGCTGGTCAGCTACCAGACCGCCTGGCTGAAGGCGAACCATCCGGTCGAGTTCATGGCCGCGGTGATGGATTGCGACATCCACCTGACCGACAAGCTCGCGACCTATGCCGACGAGGTGCGCCGGGGCCTCGGGCTGGCGGTGCTGCCGCCCTGCGTCAACCGCTCGGGGGCGCGCTTCCGCGTCGAGGGGGGCGCGATCCGCTATGCGCTGGGCGCGCTCAAGAACGTCGGCGTCGAGGCGATGCGGCTGATCGAGGCGGCGCGCGGCGACCGGCCCTTCGCCACGCTGTTCGACCTCGCCCGGCGGGTGGACCTGCGGCGGATCGGCAAGCGGCCGCTCGAGATGCTGGCCCGCGCCGGGGCCTTCGACGTGCTCGACCGCAACCGCCGGCGCGTCGCCGAGGGGCTGGATGCCCTGGTCGCCTGGTCGGGGGCGGTGCACGAGGCGCGCGCCTCGGGGCAGTCGAGCCTGTTCGGCGACAGCGGCGAGGACCTGCCCGAGCCGCGCCTGCCCGCGGTCGAGGACTGGCCGCCGGCCGAGCGGCTGGCCGAGGAGCAGAAGGCCGTGGGTTTCTACCTTTCGGGCCATCCGCTGGACGACTACATGGGGCCGCTGCGGCGCAGGGGCGTGGAGAGCTTCGCCGAGCTGGCGAAGCGCGCCGAGCGGGGCGACTGCGTGGCCAAGCTCGCCGGCGTCGTCGCCCACCGGCAGGAACGCAAGTCGGCCCGCGGCACGCGCATGGCCTGGATCGGGCTGTCGGACCCGACCGGGCTCTACGAGGTGACGGCCTTCTCCGACCTCCTCGACGCCCACCGCGACCTGCTCGAGCCGGGGCGGATGGTGGTGGTGCAGGTCGAGGCGCGCGCCGAGGGGGAACAGCTGCGCCTGACGCTGCGCTCGGTCCAGCCGGCCGACGCGGTGGCGGGGGCGGCGGGCACGCGCGGGCTCCGGGTCTGGCTCGAGACCGCCGAGGGGTTCGACCATCTCGCCGCGCTGATGGCCCGCCTGGCGCCCGACCGCAGCCTGGTGCCGCGCGGGGCGCTGTCGGTCTCGGCGATGTATCTGCCCGAGATCGGCGAGATCGAGATCCGGCTGGGCGAGGATCTGCCGGTGGCGCCTGCCGTGCGCAGCGCCCTGAAGAGCCTGCCGGGAGTGGCGGCGATCGAGGACCTCTGAGGCGGCGGTCGCGGGCGGGGCGGACGAACCGGGGTTGAGGTATCCGCCCGGTCGGGCTAGGCCTTGCCGGGAAAGCGCTCGTCGGGGAGTTCGCCATGCGCAATCTGACCGCCGCCCTCGCCGTCGCCGCGTTCGGCGCCGGCGCCCTGCCGGCCGCCGCCGATGCCGTGACCGAGGCGCTGGACCGCGCCGCCGCGGCCTATTCCGAAGGGCGCCTGCGTGAGGCGATGACCGAACTGCAGACGGCGCAGGTCGCGCTGCAGCAACAGCAGACCGACGCGCTGGTGGCGCTGCTGCCGGAGGCGCCCGCGGGCTTCACCCGCGAGATCTCGACCGACATGGCGGCGGGCCTTGCGATGCTGGGCGGCGGTGTCGGGGCCGAGGCGGTCTATGCCTCGGCTTCGGAGCGCTTCACCCTGACGGTGACCGTGGACAATCCGATGATCGCCATGTTCGCCGGCATGTTCGCCAACCCGCAGATGATCGCGATGGCGGGCGGGCAGGCGCTGAAGATCGGCGGGCGCGACTTCGTCAACCAGGACGGCCAGGTGACCGGGCTGATCGACTTCCGCATCCTGATCCAGGCCCAGGGCGCCCCGGTCGAGGTGATGACGCCGGTCCTCGAGGCGATCGACTACGCCGCGCTCGGCCGATTCGGGCTCTGACGACCCGTCCGGGCCCCGGGCGGGCGGCCGGCCGCAGCTCCGCGGCGCGGCGGCGGCCCGGGTTCCCGCCCCTGCGCAGGCAAGCGGCAGCGCCCGCCTCCGGCGCGACCTCGAAAGCGCGCCTCCGGCGCGACC
>CALDYW010000093.1 GCA_937944395.1 uncultured Paracoccaceae bacterium
CCTTCGCCGCCGAGACGCGCCGGCTGTTCGCGGCCTTCGACGGGCCGATGATGCGGGCGGCACGCCCGGCGCTGCCCGCGCTCGCGGCGCGGGTCCTGTCCGATCCGCGGCTGATCCCGCCGCTCCTGCCCGGCCGGACGCTGGCGCGCTGGCTCGCGGGCCGGTTCTCCGATCCCCGGCTCGCCCAGCTCTTCGGCCGCTACGCCACCTATGTCGGCGGCTCGCCGCTCGCCGCGCCGGCGGTGCTCGCGCTGATCTGGCAGTCCGAGGCGCGGGGTGTCTGGCGCGTCGAGGGCGGCATGCACCGGCTGGCGCAGGCCCTCGCCGCACTGGCCCTGCGCGCCGGGGTGCGGCTCTGCCTCGGCACCGGCGCAGCCCGGATCGAGACCGCGGGCGGCCGCGCCGCGGCCGTCGTCACCGAGGCGGGCGAGCGCCTGCCGGCGCTGGCGGTCGTCCATGCCGGCGATCCCCGGGCGCTCGCCCTGGGGCTGCTCGGCCCCGGGGTGACGCGCGCCGTCCGCCCCGCAGCGCATGCCCCGCGCAGCCTCTCGGCCTATGTCTGGAGCTTCGCCGCCCGCGCCTCCGGCCCGCCGCTCGCCCATCACACCGTCTTCTTCGACGCCGATCCGCGGGCCGAGTTCGACGACCTCGCCCGCGGCCGCGCGCCACGCGCGCCCACGCTCTACCTCTGCGCCGAGGATCGCGGAACCGGCCGGCCCCTGCCGGCGGGCGCCGAGCGCTTCGAGATCATCCTGAACGCTCCGCCGCTGTCGGCGGGCCCCCTCGAGGACACCGAGACATGCCGCCTTCGAACCTTTCCGGTGCTGGCCCGTTCGGGCCTGGCCTTCGATCCCTTGCCGGACGGGCGGGGCCTGACGACACCGGCGGACTTCGCGGCGCTGTTCCCAGGGTCGGACGGTTCCCTCTACGGGCGGAGCCCGCACGGCCTGCTGGCGCCCTTCGCCCGGCCGACGGCACGCAGCCGGGTGCCGGGCCTCTACCTGGCGGGGGGCGGGGCGCATCCGGGGGCGGGGATCCCGATGGCCACCCTCTCCGGGCGGCACGCGGCCGCGGCGATCTTGCAGGACCGTGCTTCGACCTCGCGGTTCCGCCCGACGGCTATGCCTGGTGGTATCTCGACGGCATCGCCGACGACGGGCGCCGCGCGATCTCGGTGATCGGCTTCATCGGCTCGGTGTTCTCGCCCTGGTACGCCTGGAGCGGACGGCGCAACCCGGCCGATCACGTCTGCCTGAACGTCGCCACCTGCGGCCCCGGCGCCCGCTGGACGATGACCGATCGCGGCGAGGCGGCGCTGGCGCTGTCGGCAAGGCGGCTGCAGATCGGCCCCTCGGCAATGGTCTGGGACGGAACGCGGCTTACGGTCGAGATCGACGAGGCCACCTGGCCGCATCCCGGCCGCCTGCGCGGCACGGTCACGGTGACGCCCAAGGCGGTCACCGCCGTCGAACTGCCGCTCACGCCCGAGGGCACCCATGTCTGGCGCCCCTTCGCACCGGTCGCGACCATCGCCGTCGAGCTCGACCGGCCGGGATGGTCCTGGAGCGGTCACGGCTACCTCGACGCGAATTTCGGCACCCGCGCGCTCGAGGCGGATTTCTCGTTCTGGACCTGGGGCCGCTACCCGACGCGCGAAGGCGCCACCTGCTTCTACGACGCGGTGCGCCGCGACGGCTCGCGGCTTGCCGTCGGGATCGCCTTCGACCGCCAGGGCGGCAGCCGCCCGGTGACCCCGCCGCCGCTGGTCCGGTTCCGCCGCTCGCTCTGGGGGGTCCGGCGCGAGACCCGCGCCGATCCGGGTTTCGCCCCGCGACAGGTGCTGGCGATGCTCGACGCGCCGTTCTACTGCCGCTCGGCGGTGCGCACCCGGATCGGCGGCGAGGACACGGTCGGGGTGCACGAGGCGCTCGACCTCGACCGGTTCCGCTCGCCCCTGCTCAAGCCCATGCTCGCGGTCAAGGTGCCGCGCCGGCGGCGCTGGCCCTGAGGCCCGTCCCCGACCGGCTCAGAGCCGCCGCGACGGCACCCAGGCATAGCCCTCGGGCGACAGGATCACCGCCTCGCGCAATCCGTGCGGCTTGTCGGCCGGCGGCTGCAGCAGGGTGGCACCGGGATGCCCGGCGGCACACTCCGCCGCCGCATCGGGGTCGGTCTCGTGCAGGCGGATCTCGATCCCCGCCCCGCGCGCGCCCGTCTCGGGCACGAACGCAAGCAGCGGATGGCCGACGAAGGTGGCGTCGGCATGCAGCTGCACCCGGCCGCCGCGATAGCCCGGAATCGCATCGTCCCGCTCGACCCGCCGCGCGACAAGGCCCGGCACGGCGATCGGGAAGGCGGCCTCGCGCGCGACATCGCGGACCGGCAGGTTACGGCAGAGACCCGACATCGCGCGTCCGAGGTCCGGCGCGGACAGGCCGGCAAGGTTCATGGCGCGGCGCTCCGGCCGGGCGCGCGGGAACCGCGCGCATCTCCGGGTCCGCAGTGCCGGCCCGGCGCCGGGACGGCAAGGGCAGGCGGGGCCGCGGTGCGGGGGGGCCGCGGTGCGGGGGGGCCGCGGCGCGGCCGGCCGCACGGCCCCGGACAGGCCCGCACCGCCCCCGGGCTATCCCCCGCAACCCGCCGACCCGTCCCCCCCGCCTCCGGCACCGCCCCGGCCCGCATGGGCCGCCGCCCTGCGCGGCGAAGGGCCGCCCGGATCTCCCGCCCGGAGCCGGCCTCGGGAGACGCGGCGCAGGGGCTCGCGCCCCGAAGCGGGACGCAAGGCCCCCCCGCGACCCGCACCCTCCTGGCCCGCACCCCTCTGCCTGCGGTCCCCCGCCCCGGACGCTGCCCTGCGCCCCGTCACCCCCGTCGCGCTGCTGCCGGCCCTTGACGCCGCGACGCCCGTCGCCCATCCCCCGGCAGACATGGAGAGCTTCCGCTATTCCCCGCCCGACCTGCCGCTGGCGGTCATCCACCGCGACCATGCGCTCCTCGTGCTCGACAAACCGGCAGGGCTGCTCACGGTGCCGGGGCGGGGCGAGGACCGGGCCGATTGCCTGATCGCGCGCGCCCGGGCCGCCTTCCCCGAGGTGCTGCTGGTCCACCGGCTCGACCTCGACACCTCCGGCGTCATCGTCTTCGCGCTCTCGCCCCATGCCCAGCGCCACCTCGGACGGCAGTTCGAGGATCGCGTGGTCGAGAAGCGCTATCTCGCCCGCGTCGCCGGCCATCCCTCTGCCGGGTCCGGCGAGGTGGACCTGCCGCTCGCGGTGGACTGGCCGAACCGCCCCCGCCAGAGGGTGGACCCGGCGGCAGGGCGGCCGGCGCTGACCCGCTGGAAAGTGGTCCGGCGCGAGGCCGACGGCACCGCGCGCGTGGCGCTCGAGCCCCGCACCGGGCGAAGCCACCAGCTGCGCGTGCACATGGCTGCGATCGGCCACCCGATCCTCGGCGACCCGCTCTATGCCCGGGGCCCGGCGCGCGACCATCCGCGGATGATGCTCCACGCCGAAGGCCTGCGCCTGCGCCACCCCGACGGCGGGCGGTGGATGACCTTCCGCGCTCCGCCGCCGTTCTGAGCCGGGGGCTGCACCCGATCCGGGCGGCCCGGCGCTCCGCTCCCGACCGCCCGGCTGCCTCCCGGAACCACCCTCGGCAGGGGGCTGTCTGCCCCCTCGGCGCGCGGGGACCGCGCGCCTTCACCCCCGAGGATACTTGCAGACCGGACATGGGCATGGGAAGGCCCCGGCTCATGCCCGGTCCGGAAATATCCCGGGGGGAGGGCCCGGCGCAGCCGGGACCGGGGGGCAGAG
>CALDYW010000094.1 GCA_937944395.1 uncultured Paracoccaceae bacterium
GGGAAGCCCGGCAGGAAGGGGGCGCGGGAAGCCCGCGGGGCGCGCGCTCCACGCGGCCGGGGGGCTCGGCGCGGCCGGCCGCGGCGGCGGAAGGAGCGGCCGGCGGTCAGACGAGGCCGGCCCGGCGCGCCGCGCGGTCGATCAGGGCTGCGGTCGCTTGCGGGTCGGCGTGATGGGGCATGTGCCCGACGCCGGCAAGCGTGGTCAGCCGCGCCCCCGGCACCATCGCGGCCAGCCGCGCCCCGTGGACGGCGAGCGCGACGATGCGGTCGGCATCCCCGTGCAGGATCTCGACCGGCAGGCGCAGCTCGCCGTACCGCGCCGCCATCGCCTCGAGGTGGGGCTTCAGCCCGTTCACCTGCCGCGCGTTGGTGCGGATCTGCTCGGGCCGGAGCGCGAGCTCGATCCCGATGTGTGCGACATAGCCCTCGGGCACCCTCTGCGGCCGGAAGATCGCGCCGAGGAACGCCTCGGCGCGCGACCGCGGTGCCAGCGCGGCCACGAGCGGCACCAGGGTCGCGCCGCCGAACCGCGACGCGGCGATGCCGTACCACGGCCCGAGCCCGCCCGCCCAGGGGTTTGTCGCCCCGGCGAGCGAGACCACCGCGGCCGCCCGCGCCGGGCGGGCCAGCGCCCAGGCCATCGCCACCGCGCCCCCGAAGCTGTGCCCGGCGATCACCGCCCGCCGAACCCCCAGCGCCTCGGCGGCGGCGTCGAGGTGGACGGCCTGTTCGAGCGGGCTTTCGCCGCGGTCGTGCAGCGGCTCGGAATGACCGAGCCCCGGCCGGTCGAAGGCGATCACCCGGTAGCGCCGCGCCAGCCGCCCGACGAGATCGAAGGTGAAGTCGCGGGTATTCCCCGAGGCCCCGTGCAACAGGATCACCGCGGGCCCCCGCCCCTCGACATGGGCATGGACCCGGCGTCCGGCGACCGTGAGCACCGGACCGGTCGGCGGATAGAGGCGCAGGGCGCGGCTCACGGCATCGGCCTCGTCGGTCGCCCCCGCCGGTCCGGCCGGTGCCGCGGCGCAGCCCGGCAGCGCCGCCAGGCAGGCGCCCGCCAGCATCCGCTCAAGTGCCGATCGCCGCGAGATCATAGGGCGTGGTCTGGTAAATCTCGTTGATCCAGTTGCCATATAGAAGGTGCGCGTGGCTGCGCCAGCGGTTCAGCGGCGGGCGCGCGGGATCGTCATCGGGGAAGTAGTTGACCGGCACGCTGATCGGGGTGCCGTTGGCCATGTCGCGGTCGTATTCGGCCTTGAGCGTCTCGGAGTCGTATTCGAAGTGATTGAAGATGTAGAGGGCGCGGTGGCCCGCGTCCTCGATCAGGCAGGGTCCGACCTCGTCCGAGCCGAGCAGGGTGACCAGCCCGGGGACGCGCTCGACATCCTCGCGCCGCACCTCGGTCCAGCGGCTGACCGGGATCACGAACTCGTCGGAGAAGCCGCGCAGGTAGGGCGAGGCCGGGGCGAGGTTGCGGTGGCGGAAGCAGCCGAACGCCTTGTGCGGGAGCATGTGCTTGGGCACGCGGTGGAAATGCCACAGCATCGCCATGCCCCCCCAGCAGACGCCGAAGGTCGAATGCACGTTGGCCTGCGTCCAGTCCATCACCTCGGTCAGCTCGTCCCAGTAGGTCACCGCCTCGAAGGGCAGGTGTTCGACCGGCGCGCCGGTGATGATGAGCCCGTCGAACTTCTCGCCCCGGACCTCGCGGAAGGGGCGGTAGAAGGCCTCCATGTGGGAAGGCGGGGTGGTCTTCGACTGGTGTTCGCTCATGCGGATCAGCTGCAGGTCGATCTGCAGCGGCGTCGCCCCGATCAGGCGGGCGAACTGCGTCTCGGTCTCGATCTTCTTCGGCATCAGGTTGAGAAGCCCGATGCGCAGCGGCCGGATGTCCTGGCGCGCGGCGCGGCTCTCGGACATGACCATCACCCCCTCGCGCGCGAGCACCTCGAAGGCGGGAAGCGACTCGGGCAGGGTGATCGGCATCGGCGGGGCTCCTCGAAGGCCGCTGACCTAGGCCCCCCGCGCGCGGGTCTCAAGGGCCTCGGCGACCAGCGCCTCGAAGTCGTCCGCGGTGGCGACGCGGGCGACGCGGTCGGCCGGAACCGTGACGCCCCAGTTCCGCGCCATCGCGGCATAGAGCGGCTGGCGATGCGCCAGCGCGCGGGCGTAGGTGCGGCGCATGAAGGCATCGGGATCGACCCGGTCTTCGGCCTCGCCGGTTTCGGCGAGATATTCCGCCCAAGCGGCCGTTAGGAAGTCGGGGCGCCAGTACATCGGCTTCGGCGCCCGGTCGAAGCGGCGCACGAGTTCCTCGGTATGCGCCGCCGTCCCCTCGATCCAGACCAGAAGCAGGTGCCGCGACAGAACCGACAAGACCGGATCGGCGGGGTCGTCGGGATCGACCACCTCGCAGATCGAGCCGCCCGAGTCGCAGACGAAGTTGCTGTAGCCGTAGATCTCGCGGGCCCGTTCGACGAAGTGCGGCGTGTCGAGCAGCGCGGCGATCTCGGCCGCGCGGTGCTGGTCCTGCCGGCGGCGGTATTCGGCCAGCGGCAGCCCGCCCTTCGCCGGGTCGCCGGGCTTGCCGAGATAGGTCGAGAGCGGCGCGAGGTTCGCAAACGTGATGTTCGAGGCGATGTGCACGGAATCGGTCATCAGCAGCTCGCGCAGCAGCGGCACCTTCATCGCCTCGCGCTTGAAGTTGTCGGCGATGTGCTCGCCCATGTAGCGGGTGCCGATGCGGTAATCGACCGAATAGTGGAACCAGCCGCCCGCGGCGCGCAGCATCGCCGCGAGCGTGGTCTTGCCGAGCCCCGACATGCCGAACAGCAGCACCCGCTTCTCGGCCGCCCCGCGCCAGTCCGCCGCCGTCCGGTAGATCATCGCCCGCTCCGCTCGCTGCGCCCGTCCTAGCGCAGCCCGAGGGCGGCGCAAGCCCTCCCGGGTTCCTTCACCGCCGCGCGCCCCTCGCGGCGGGTGCCGCCGCCCCGGGGCGGCGGCTTCCGCGCCGGCTCAGAGCGGGCGGATGCGCAACCGCGTCAGCCGGTTCTCCTTGCGCCCCAGAACCTCGAAGCGGAAGCCGTGGAAGCTGAACTGCTGCCCCTCGGCGGGGATCATCTGCGCCTCGTGGATGACAAGGCCGGCGATGGTGTTGGCCTCGTCGTCGGGCAGGTTCCAGTCGAGCGCGCGGTTGAGGTCGCGGATCGTGGTGGCGCCGTCCACGGTGTAGCTTCCGTCCTCGGCCGGCACGAAGGCCGGGGCTTCCTTGGGGTCGAACTCGTCGGTGATCTCGCCGACGATCTCCTCGAGGATGTCCTCGAGCGTGATCAGCCCGCGCAGCGCCCCGTATTCGTCCACCACCAGGGCGAAATGGGTGCGCCGGCGCAGGAACTGGCGCATCTGCTCGTCAAGCGGCGTGGTGTCGGGAATGAAGTAGGGCTTCATCGCGACCGCCGTCACGTCGAGATCCTTGAGCGAGGCCAGGCCCCCCTCGCCGCCCCGCACCAGCCGGTCCACGGCGCGCAGCAGGTCCTTGGCATGCACCACACCGACGATGTTCTCCTTCTCGCCGCGGTAGAGCGGCAGCCGGGTGTGCGGCGAGGCCAGACACTGCGACAGGATCGCCTCGGGCGGATCCTCGGCGTTCAGCATCTCGATCTGGCTGCGGTGGCGCATGATCTCCTCCACCGTCCGCTCCGACAGGGCGAGCGCGCCGAGCAGGCGGTCGCGATCCTCCTTCTCGACGATCCCCTCGGCATGGCCGAGCGCGAGCGCGCCTTCGATCTCCTCGCGGACCGAGAGGACGCGCCCCTCGGGGTCGGCGCGCACGCCGAACAGCCGCAGGATGCCGCGGACGAGGAAGCGCACCCCCGCGACCACCGGCGACAGCACCAGGATGATGACCCGGATCGGCGCGGCGACGCGCGCCGCCACCCGTTCGGGTGCGGTGATCGCATAGGTCTTGGGCATGACTTCCGCGAAGACCAGCACCAGGGCCGTCATCACCAGCGTCGCCAGCGCCACGCCGCCGTCGCCGAACATCCGGGTGAAGAGGGCCGTCGCCAGCGAGGCGGCGAGGATGTTGACGACGTTGTTGCCCAGCAGGATCGCGCCGATCAGCCGCTCGCCGTCCTCGCGCACGGCAAGCGCCGTCTCGGCGCCGGTCTCGCCGCGGTCGGCGAGACTGCGCAACTT
>CALDYW010000095.1 GCA_937944395.1 uncultured Paracoccaceae bacterium
GTGTCGTTGCCCTCGCCGCCCGACAGAAAGTCGTTGCCGGTCTGGCCGTTCAGCAAGTCGTCCCCCTCGCCGCCAGCCAGGATGTCGTCACCCGACCCGCCCGACAGCGTGTCGTTTCCGGCACCGCCCGAAAGGCTGTCGGCGTCGGCGCCACCGTGCAACCAGTCGTTGCCCGCGCCGCCGATCACGGTATCGGCCCCCGCATTGCCGTAGGCGCGCAGCGCCCCGTCGCCCGCCCGGATCTCGTTGGCCGACGCATTGCCAGCCACGCGGAATTCACCCTCGCCGCCGAGCGTGAGCGTGGTCACGCCGGAGCCGAGGACGAGACGGCCGGAATATCCGGCCGGGGCCAGCACATGCAGGCCGTCATCCGCAACCCGACCGACCGCGGTGGCTGGCGCCGCGACGTTGATCACGATCCAATCCCCGGCTGCGGCTGCGGCCAGCGCATGGGGAAGTGTCGGATGCACAGAGCCGTCCGAGGGCTGGCCGCTGCCGGGACCGGAGGGAATGCGCACCACCGCGCCGGTCTGCATCACCACATTGTCGAGGGCGCTGGTCTCGCCGCCATAAACGAACTCGCCGATGATGAGCATCCTCGCGAGGTCGCCCAGAACCTCGCGGATCTGCGCCTCGGTCGCCGGCGAACCATCGGACAGCCGCCAGACGTTGCCCAGCGCGGACAGCGGCACCGTGTAGCGGGTGAACTCGAGACCCGGGTTCACGATGCTGGCGTAGATCCTGAGCCCGGAGGAACTTTCGAGGATCACGTCCTGCGTCGCGCCGTACTGGCTCCCGCCGCTCTGACGGAGGTCGAACTTCAGCATCCCGCCGTAATAACCGACCTTGTTGCCAAGGAACTTCGCCGGCGCGCTGAAGTAGAAATCGTCCGCGGCGCTGTCACTGGCGGTTATGTAGCCGCCGCCGGCGCCGTCCGAAGTCCAGACCGGGCCGGTGCCGCCCGCGAACACCGTCCAGCCCTCGGTGGTCGAATTGAAGGTCGAGATCACTGTCATCGATCGGTCTCCTGCGGAGGAAGGTTCCGGTGGTGGCATGTGTCAGGGAGAAACGCACCCGCCCCGCTTCGGAGATCCGCGTTGCCGGGCTGCTGGCGGGTCATGTCGCATCAGGCGAACAGGAAGTCCGAGGCGTCGATCAGATCGGGCGGCACGCCCGCTATCAGGATCACGGTGCCGCTGGACAGCGTCACCCGCGTGTCGAGCCCGCCGTTCGCTGCGGAGATCGCCACGTCGGCCATGCTGCCGCCGGCGATCCGGATGCGGTCGAGCCCGTCCTGCCAGCCGACGATCCTGTCGCTGCCCTCGGCCGTCGTGCGATGGAAGACGAACACGTCGGCGCCCGGGCCACCCTCGAGGCGGTCGTTGCCGGCACCCCCGTTCAGGGTGTCGGGCCCCTCGCCGCCGGACAGCGTGTCGTTGCCCTGGTCGCCCCAGAGCATGTCCGCACCCGTGCCGCCAGCCAGTCGGTCGTTGTCGGCACCGCCCCGGAGCATGTCCCTTTCCGCTCCGCCCGTCAGCCTGTCGCGGCCGCTCCCGCCGTACAAGCGGTCTTGGCCGTTGCCGCCGTCGAGCGTGTCGTCCCCCGCCCCGCCGTCGAGAAGGTCGTTGCCGTCGCCGGCAGACAGCGAGTCGTTGCCCTCGCCGCCCCACATCCGGTCGTTTCCAAGACTACCGGTCAGCGTGTCGTTGCCCTCGTCGCCGGCGAGGCTGTCGTTGCCCCTGCCTCCGATGACGAGGTCGTCGCCCTCACCCCCCGACAGGGAGTCGGCGCCGTTCAGCCCGGCGATCGTGTCGTTCCCCGCGCGCCCGTCAATGCGGTCGGGGGCATTCGTGCCGGTCAGGCTGTCGTTGCCCGAAGCCCCCACGGTCATGGCGGCGTATTCGCGTGCATAGATGCCGTAGCCGCTGCCGTCCTGCAGGAACGAGTGCCACGAGATCACGTAGCTGCCATCCGCGAGCACCGCGACGTCAGGGGCGGCCTGGTGATCGGCGGTGGTCTGGTTGACCAGGGTCTCGCCGCCCACCGGCAGCCCGTCGGCATCGAAACGCTGCTGGTAGATGCCGCCGAGCGACCCGTCCTGACCGTTGGAGACCCAGGTGACGACGAAGCCGCCGTCGGGCAGCGCGGCGACGCTTGCCTGGAGCTGGTCGCCGACGGTCGTCGCGTTGACCCGCGTCTCGCCGCCGACCGCCACACCCATGCCGGTGAAGAGCTGGAAGAAGACACCTGCGCCCGACCCGTCCTGGCCGTAGCTGTGCCAGACCACCACGAACCCGCCGTTGGCCAGGGCCGCGACATCGGGTCTGCGCTGGTTCTCGTCCGTGGTGGTATTGACCCGGACCTCGCCGCCCAGCTTGACGCCGGTGGTCGTGTACACCTGGGCGTAGATGCCGTCGCCCGAGCCGTCCTGTCCCCCGGATTCCCAGACCACCGCGAAGCCGCCGCCCTTCAGGCCCGCGACCTGGGCCGTGTCCTGATAGCCCTCCGTCGTAGTGTTGACCAGGAACTCGCCGCCCGCCGGCGATCCGTCGGCCAGATAGCGCTGTCCCCTGATGTCGGTCTGGCTGTCGTAGTCGGACGACTCGGCGGAACTCCAGACCACCACATACCCGCCATTGCCGAGCGCGGCGACCGCGGGCTCGTCCTGCACCGAGACGGTGGTCGTGTTCACCCGGACTTCGGCGCCGAGAGGGGTGCCGCTGGCGTCAAAGCGCCGGAGCGCGATCTCGCCGCCCGCGTAGGATCCGACGATGCGGTTGTTCGAGTAGAATGCGACGACCCAGCCACCGTCGGCCAGTCCGGCCGCGGACGGGTCGTCAGACGTGTAATACGGATCGGTGTTGACCGTGAATTCGAAGCCGACCGGCGCGGAGCCCGCGCCGAATCGCCGGGCCTGGACGTCGTAGACGTCAAGATCGAAGGTGCCGGGAATGTAGGTCTGGATATAGGACTCCCACTGGATCGTGTAACCGCCGCCCGCCAGCGCGGCGAGGGCCGGGCGGGTCTGGTTGCTGGCGGTGGCGGTGTTCACCGGGAATTCGCTGGTGATCGGGCGGGGATCGAGAGACATTTTCGGCTTTCCCTTCGTCCGCGGATCGGCCGCGGGTCGGTGCGGCATCGCCGGCAGGGCGTCGGAAGGCTCCCCTCCTTGCCGAGTGCGGTGCCCTCCGGCCTCGCGCGGCTCACATTCAGAAAGGCGTTGGAAACACGGCCGCGCATTGACGGACGTCAACGCGCGGTGCCCACCGTGTCGGCGAACACGCAAGCGGCCCGGCGGCTGCCGGATCCGAGCAGCACGTCGCCCGCCGGAAGTGCCGGTGCGCCCTCGGGCCGGTCGTCACCGGTCGCGGCGCGCAGCCTGTCCCGGCCCATCCCGCGGCCGGGGCAGTCATGCCCCGCCCCCCGGTGGGCGAATTGTCGCCCTGCCGCCGCAGGCCCCGGCCCGACGCCTGGCGGCGGTTGCGGCGAGGATCACGTCCTTCCTGGTCTCTTCCGGCGGGCGGCCGGTGCCGTTCGGTCCGGATCCGCCCGCAGGGTCAGAGGCCCTTGGCTCGGTAGCTCTTCGCCACGCGGTCGATGGCCACGAGATAGGCGGCCGTGCGCAGATCGCCCACAGTCTCGTGCCCGTGCCAGACCTCGCGCATCGACTGGTAGGCGATGCGCATCGTGTCGTCGAGACCCGAGCGCACGAGTTCGAGTTCGTCGGCACCCTTCAGGTAACGCTCCTTGAAGTCGGGCGACAGCGACCAGCCGAGCAACTTGTTCGCCGACAGCCGCTCGAGCTCGGTCACCAGAAGCTCGTGGCGCGCCTCCTCCTGGCGGCGCTGCATCCGGCCGAAGCGGATGTGGCTGAGGTTCTTGACCCACTCGAAGTAGCTCACGGTCACGCCGCCGGCGTTGGCATACAGGTCGGGGATGATCACCGTGCCCTTCTGGCGCAGAACCTCGTCGGCGCCGGCGGTCACCGGGCCATTCGCCGCCTCGAGGATCAAGGGCGCCTGCACCCGGTGCGCGTTGCCGAGGTGGATCACCCCCTCGAGCGCCGCCGGAATCAGGATGTCGCAGGCCTCCTCGAGCAGGCTCGACCCGTCGGCGACGAAGGTGCCCACAGGGCAGCCCGCCACCCCGCCGTGGGCGCGGAGCCAGTGGTGGATCGCCTCGACATCGAGCCCCTGGTCCGACCACAGCCCGCCGTCGCGCTCGGCGATGCCCACGATCACCGCCCCGTCCTCCGCCGCGAGGAACTTCGCGGCGTGGTAGCCGACGTTGCCGAGGCCCTGCACGATCACCCGCTTGCCCTCGAGCCCGCCCGACAGGCGCGCGCGCGTCACGTCCTCGGGGTGACGGAAGAACTCGCGCAGCGCATACTGCACGCCGCGGCCCGTGGCCTCGACCCGCCCCGCGATGCCGCCCGAGTTCAGCGGCTTGCCGGTGACGCAGGCGCGGGCGTTGATGTCGGTGGTGTGCATGCGCGCGTACTGGTCGGCGATCCAGGCCATCTCGCGCTCGCCCGTGCCCATGTCCGGGGCGGGCACGTTCTGGCTGGGGTTGATCAGATCGCGCTTGATCAGCTCGTAGGCGAAGCGGCGGGTGATCTGCTCGAGCTCGTGCTCGTCCCAGGCGCGCGGGTCGAGGCAGAGCCCGCCCTTCGACCCGCCATAGGGCACCTCGACCAGCGCGCACTTGTAGGTCATCAGCGCGGCGAGGGCCTCGACCTCGTCCTGACTGACGCTCGGGGCATAGCGGATGCCGCCCTTGACCGGCTCCATGTGCTCGGAATGCACGCTCCGGTAGCCGGTGAAGGTGTGGATCGCGCCGCGCAGCCGGACCCCGAAACGCACCGTATAGGTCGAGTTGCAGACGCGGATCTTCTCCTCGAGGCCGGGCGGCAGGTCCATCAGCCGGGCCGCCCGGTTGAACATCAGGTCCACGGACTGGCGGAAGGATGGCTCGGCGGGCGGTTGCATCGGTCCCTCTCCCTCGCGCGGCGTCGCTGCGCCGTCGCGGACGACCCTATGCCCATTGCCCGGGCGGTGAAAGGCCGGACTGGGGCCGCGAATCACGCAACGCGCGGCCTGCGGCGCCCGAGGGCCCCGGGTCCCTGCTGCCGGCCACGAGCCCGAAACAGAGCCGGCGGCGCATCGCGATTGTCGAGGCGCCCGCCACCGTTCGGGCCCGGCGGCTTCGATTTGCCCAAATTACGCCACAAGCAGGGATATAGCGTGGGCAGCGCGGATCCGGTCGCAGGGCGGGACAGCCGGCGCGCTGCGACAGCCGGAGGGCGAGGGGTGCGAACGATGAGGGCGACGGCGACCGTCGAAGGCAGGGGGCTCCTGCGGCGCACGCAGCGGGCGATCGGCAGGTTCCGGCGCGACGAGGGCGGGGCGATGATCGCCCTCGGGATCATCCTGATGGTGCTGATGCTGCTGATCGGCGGCATGGCGATCGACCTGATGCGGACCGAGAACACCCGCGTCCGGCTGCAGAACACGCTGGACCGCGCGATCCTGGCCGCCACCGACCTCGATCAGACGCTGTCGCCCGAGGCGGTGGTCGAGGACTATTTCGACAAGGCGGGTCTGCTGGAGTACCTCGAAACCGTCAACGTCCGGCAGGGATTCAACTTCCGCGAGGTCTCGGCCACGGTGCGTGCCGACGTGCCGACGATGTTCCTGAAGATGCTCGACATGCCGACCCTGCCCGCCCCGGCCGCCGGCACCGCCGAGGAGGTGATCTCGGACATCGAGATCACTCTTGTCCTCGACGTCTCGAACTCGATGAACTCGAACAGCCGGCTGGCCAATCTCAAGATCGCGGCGCGCGCCTTCGTCGATACGGTGCTGTCAAGCCCGCAGGCGCAGGACAAGATCTCGATCTCGCTGGTGATGTACACCGGGCAGGTCCACGTCGGCGCGCCGCTGATCAACTACTACAACGTGACCGGAACGCACACGTTCGGCATGTGCGTGAACTTTCCCGAGGCGAGCTTCTCGGTCCGCGCCTTCAACCCGTCCGACCCGCTGCCGCGGGCCGACTTCTTCGATCCCTGGTACACCTCGCAGTCCCCCACGATGCGCTACTGCCCCAGCCATCCGAGCCAGGCGATCATGCCGTTCCAGTCGAACCCGACGGTGCTGAAGAACCGCATCACCGCGCTGATCGCCGACGGCAACACCTCGATCGACATCGGGATGAAATGGGGCGTCCACCTCTTGGACCCGAGCTTCCGGCCGGTGCTGACACAGCTGATCAACACCGGGCAGGTGCCCGCCGCCTTCGCCGGCCGGCCGTTCAGCTACGGGCAGGAAAACACCGCGAAGTTCATCGTGCTGATGTCCGACGGCGAGAACACCGACGAATACATCATCCGTTCGCCCTACAATACCGGCCTGTCGAACGTGTACTGGAACAGTTCCCAGTCGCGGGTGTCGGTTTACCATTCCTCGCGGTCGGGATCGAACAAGTACTGGTGGCCGCGCAATTCCACCTGGAATGCCGGCCCCGACGGCCCCAGCGTGCAGATGACCTGGCCCGAGGTCTGGAACCGGTTCTCGGTGCGCTGGGTCGCGACCAACCTGTTCGCCACGCCGCTGTCGCAGTCGGCAACGACCTGGCGCAACACCTTCCTCGGCGCAACGGGGCCTGCGACCAAGGACGCCCGAACCGCCTCGATCTGCGCGGCGGCGAAGCAGGCCAACATCACCATCTTCGCGATCGCCTTCGAGGCACCGCCCGTTGGCCAGACGACGCTGCTGAACTGCGCGAGTTCGCCCAGCCATTACTTCAGCGTCAACGGGCTCGACATCGCCACCGCCTTCCGCGCCATCGCGCGCCAGATCAACCAGCTGAGGCTCACCCAATGAGCGCTCTCGGCCGCCTGCTGCGCCGCCTGCGCCGGTTCGGCCGCGACCAGTCGGGCGTCGTGTCCTTCGAGTTCGTGCTGATGGCGCCGCTCTACCTGGTGGTGTTCCTGTCCGCGGTCGAGGCCGGCATCCTGCTGACCCGGGGCGTGATCATGGAGCGCGCACTCGACCTCTCGGTGCGCAACCTGCGGCTGGGCATCGGCGGGCCGATCACCCACGACCAGCTCAAGGCCCAGATCTGCGCAAACACCGCGCTGATCCGCGACTGCATGAACGTGGTCCGGCTCGAGCTGCGCCCGGTCAGCACGGTGACATTCCAGCCGCTGAACAACACCGCCACCTGCGTCGAGCGCGACGAGGAGATCCAGCCGCTCGTCGAGTTCCGCACCGGCGTCGAGAACGAGCTCATGCTGGTGCGGATCTGCACGGTGGTGGATCCGGTCTTTCCGACCACCGGCCTCGGGCTGCGCCTGCCCAAGGACGCCTCGGGCGGGGTGCGCCTGATCGCAACCTCGGCCTTCGTGAACGAGCCCACGTGATGACGAGGATGCTCGCCGCCCGCCTGCGCGCCTTCGCCGCCGACGAAACCGCCACGGCCACCGTCGAGACCGTCCTGTTCCTGCCGGTCCTGCTGTTTCTCTACCTCGCCACCTTCGTGTTCTTCGACGCCTTCCGCGTGAACAACATCAACGACAAGGCGGCCTACACGGTGGCCGACCTGCTGTCGCGCCAGACCAATCCGGTCAACACCAACTTCATCAACGGGATGCAGCAGGTGTTCGACTTCCTGCGCGGGAACCAGGGGCAGTCGCAGATGCGGGTGACCTCGATCACCTACCGGGCCAGCGACGACACCTACCGCGTGCAGTGGTCGCATGCGACCGGCGGCATGGCGGTGATGACGAATGCGATGCTGGCGGATCCCTCGGTGCGCAGCCGCCTGCCGACCATGCCCGACGGCGAGTCGGTCACGCTGGTCGAGACCTTCACGCGCTATACGCCGCTGTTCGACGTCGGCATCCCGGAACAGACGTTCCGCACCTTCGTGATCACCCGGCCGCGCTTCGCCCCTCAGGTGCTGTTCTCCAGCTGACCGGCGCGGCGGCGGTCGCGTTCGCTCACCAGGGCCTGCAGGATCTCGGCCATGGCCCGGGCCTCGCCCCGGCCGGTCACCCCGCCGATCCCGAGGCTGCGCCCGACCCGCCACCACAGCCCCGGCGCCCAGGCGACCGGGGCGGGCCGGACAAGGCGCACCAGGAAACCCGCCGTCGGCTTCACCGCGAACAGGCCGCGATCGACCGAGGCGATGTCCTCGATCGCCGCCAGCACCCGTCCGTCGCTGTCGCGCAGACCCTCAGGCGTCAGTTCGATACGCCGGCGCGTGGCGCGCCGCATCCGCTCGGACAGCGCCAGGACCAGTCCGCCGAGGACCAGGAGAAACAGCCGCCAGCCGGGCTCGGCCGGCGGATGCGCGAGCGCGATCCACACGAGGATCGCGCCCAGCGCCACGACCAGCCCCAGGCCGAACAGTCGCCGCGCCGGCGCGGCCGCGAGCGTGGCAAGGGTCTGCGGCATGACGGACACCTCCCTGCCGGCAGCATGGGCCGGCGCGGGCTGCCGGTCGAGGGGGCGTCAGCCGCTCCGCGGCCGAACCTCGCGTCCCGGCTCCTTCGGGCTGTCGTCCACGAGTTCCAGCGGGAAGCCGGGTGCGCGCACGCTGAGCCCGCACGCCGCCTCGAGCCGCTCGATCACCCGGTCCGACTGCGCTCCGCCGCCCAGCCGCTGCCGCATCTCCTCGAAGATCCGCACGATGAGCGGCGAGACCTCGAGCGGCAGCCCCCGGGCCTCGGCGATCGCCTGGAACAGGCCGATGTCCTTCAGAACCAGATCGACGGTGAAGTTCACGTCGCGCGAGCCCGACAGGATCAGCTGGCTCTCGGTCTCGTGCACGAAGGAATTGCCCGACGAGATGCGGATCGCCTCGTAGGTCACCGCCGGGTCCATTCCGGCCGCCACCATCGTCGCCATCGCCTCGCAGAGCGTCACGAGGTTCGCGGTGGCGAGGTAGTTCGTCATCACCTTCAGCACCGAGGCGCTGCCGAGGGGTCCGCAATGCAGGATGTCGCGCCCCATCCGCGCAAGGATGGGCAGGATCGCCTCGAAGGTCGGCCGGTCGCAGCCGGCGAGGATCGAGATGTTGCCGCTCGCCGCCCGGTGCACCCCGCCCGACACCGGCACATCCGCCGCACGCCCGCCCCGCGCCGCGATCAGCGCGCCCAGCCGGCGGACCTCGGCGGCGTCGGTCGTGGACATCTCGAGCCAGGTGCTCCCCGGCCCGGCAGCCTCGAGCAGCCCGCCCGGCCCCTCGACAACCGCGGCCGAGGCCGCCGGGCTCGGCAGGCAGGTGATCACGGTGCCGCAGCCGTCCATCATCGCCGCCGGACCGGCGCCCGCGCGCGCCCCCGCCGCGACGAGGGGCGCAACCTTCGCCGGGTCGAGGTCGTGCACCCAGACCTCCGCCCCGGATCGCAGGAGCGACCCCGCGAGCCGCCCTCCCACTTGGCCAAGCCCGATGAAGCCCACCCGCATGTCGCCCTCCGCATCTTCGGCTGCGCGAGCCATGCAGGTCGGCCCCGCCTGTGTCGCAGCCGGAAACGACCCCGTGAACGCCGCTTCCGTCCAGTCGGCGCCGCGGCCTCTTCCCCGCCGCAGCAGCCCGGCGGCCGGGCCGCGCGTCACGCGCGCTCACGGGATGCAGCGTCGCGCTTGCGCCCCCTCGCCCGCAGCCTGCGCTTGCCAGCCATCCCGCGCGGCGGCTAGACCGGAAGCGACGTCCGCCGACCCCCGAGGCGAGCCCCGGCCCTGATGCTTCGCTCCTTCTTCATCCTTGCCGCGGTCTTCGCCGTCGCCGCCTGCGCCGGCCCGCCGTCGCTTCCCGACCGTCCCGGCTACGCCCGCGCCGCAGCCGGAACGCGGGCCGCGCCCGGCCTTCTGCCGCTCGACGGTCTGCTGGCGGCGGCCGAGGTTCCGGGCCGGGCGGAAGCCGCCGGAACCGAGGTGGCTGCCCGGGCGGCGCGGCTCCGGGCGCGGGCGGCGGCGCTGCGCCGGCCGGTGCTCGACGCCGCCACCCGGGCGCGGCTCGCGGCCGCGGTGGCCCGGCAGAGGGCACGCTGAGCCGCGTTGCGGCGGCACGCGCGGCGCGATAACAGGGCGCGTCGTCCCGGCCGAAGCGGAGCACCCCCCATGCCCGACCCCCTGCGCCTCGGCATCGCCGGCCTCGGCACCGTCGGCGCGGGCGTCGTCGGGATCGCCCTGCGCCACGCCGAGCTTCTCGCCGCCCGAGCCGGCAGGCCGATTGCCGTCACCGCCGTCTCGGCGCGCGACCGCACCCGCGACCGCGGCCTCGACCTGTCGGCCTTCGCCTGGGAAGACGACCCGGTGGCCCTCGCCCGGCGGCCGGACGTGGACGTGTTCGTGGAACTCATGGGCGGCGAGGGCGGCGCGGCGCTGGCCGCCACCGAAGCCGCGCTGGCCGCCGGCAAGGACGTCGTGACCGCCAACAAGGCGATGCTGGCCCATCACGGCCAGCGGCTGGCCGAGGCGGCCGAGGCGCGGGGCGCCGTCATCCGCTTCGAGGCCGCGGTCGCCGGCGGCATCCCGGTCGTCAAGGTGCTGACCGAGGGGCTTGCCGGCAATGTCATCACCCGGGTGATGGGGGTGATGAACGGCACCTGCAACTACATCCTGACGCGGATGGAGGCTTCCGGCCTGCCCTATGCCGAGGTCTTCGCCGAGGCCGACGCGCTGGGCTATCTCGAGGCGGACCCGAACCTCGACGTCGGCGGCATCGACGCGGGCCACAAGCTGTCGCTGCTGGCCGCGATCGCCTTCGGCACGCAGGTCAGCTTCTCCGAGGTCGAGCTCGAGGGCATCGGCGCGGTCACCATCGAGGACATCCGCCAGGCCGCCGACATGGGCTTCCGCATCAAGCTGCTCGGGGTGGCGCAGATGACCGGCCGCGGGCTCGAGCAGCGGATGAGCCCCTGCCTCGTGCCCGCCGACAGCCCGCTCGGCCAGCTCCAGGGCGGCACCAACATGGTGGTGATCGAGGGCGACAGCGTCGGCCAGCTCGTCCTGCGCGGCGCGGGCGCCGGGCGCGGGCCCACGGCCAGCGCGGTGATGGCCGACGTCATCGACCTGGCGCGCGGCTTCCGTGTCTCGACCTTCGGCCGACCGGCCGCGAGCCTCGCCCCGGCACGGCCCGCACGCGCGACAGCACCCGCGGCCTATTACCTGCGCATGGCGCTGATCGACAAGCCGGGCGCGCTGGCCAAGGTCGCCGCGGTGCTGGGCGATGCCGGCGTCTCGATCGACCGGATGCGCCAGTACGGCCATGCCGAGCCGACCGCCCCGGTGCTGATCGTCACCCACAAGACGACGCGCGACGCGCTCGATCACGCGCTGGTCCGGCTGCCCGCGACGGGCGTCGTGGTGGGCAGCCCGGTCGCGATCCGCATCGAGGTGGTCTGACCCCGCCCCCCTCCGGCGCGCGGGCGGCCCGGAGGGCCCGGCCCGAGCCGGCCGCGACGTCCGCGCGCAGCGCAGACGGCTTCCCGGCCGTCGAAAAAGGCGGCAGGGTCGCAGCCGAGGGTTGCGCGACGCCGCGGCACGTCCGCGACCGTTGCGCGCAGTGCCGGCCCGGCCCGGGCACGGATGCAAGGAGAACCGACATGTGCTTTGCCTGCCTTGAGCCCGCGGACGCGCGCGCGGCCGGGCTCGATCCCTGCCTCTGCGGCGCGCCGCAGACCTTCCGCGCCTATGCGCGCCTCGAGGCCGACCTCCGGCGCCGCGAGTTCCTGGGCGGGGCGGCGGCGGTGCTCGGCCTGTTCGCGGGCTTCGGCCTGACCCCCGGGGAACTGCGCGCGCAGGAGACGCCGCGCCCGCGCCTGCTGACCAACCTGCGCTTCTTCGACGGTGTGACACCGGTTCTGCGCGAGGGCACTGATCTTCTGATCGAGGACGGGCGGATCGCATCGCTCGTGCCGCGCGGACAGGGGCCCGAGGACGCCGAGGTCATCGACTGCGGCGGGCGCGCGGTGATTCCGGGCCTGATCGAAACCCACGGCCACCTCACGCTGGCCGGTGTGAGCGAATTCGTCGCGCTGACAGGGGATATTGCCTTCGTTCATCACGTCTCGGCGCGCACCGCCGAGGCGATGCTGCGGCAGGGCTTCACCACCGTCCGCGACGTGGGCGGCCCGGCCTTCGGACTGAAGATGGCGATCGACCGCGGCATCCTCGCCGGACCGCGGATCTTTCCGTCGGGTGCGGCGCTGTCGCAGACCTCGGGGCACGGCGACTTCCGCTTCCCCTCGGACCTGCCGCGGATGCCGGGAGACCCCGCGCACCGGGTCGAGGCCGAGGGCGTCAACGTGCTGGCCGACGGCGTGCCCGAGGTGCTGCGGCGCACGCGCGAGCAGCTGATGAAGGGCGCGAGCCAGATCAAGATCATGGCCGGCGGCGGCGTCTCCTCGCTCCACGATCCGCTCGAGACCGTCCAGTTCACGCCGGACGAGATGCGCGCGGCGGTTCAGGCGGCCGAGGACTGGGGCACCTACGTCTGCGCCCATGTCTATACGCCGAAGGGCATCCGCCGCTGCCTGGAGACCGGAGTGAAATGCATCGAGCACGGCCAGCTTGCCGACGAGGACACGGTGATCCGCATGTCCGATGCCGGCGTCTGGTGGTCGATCCAGCCCTTCCTCGCCGACGAGGATGCCAACCCGAAGTCCGACCCGGCGCAGCGGCGCAAGCAGCAGGAAGTCGCGGAGGGCACGGTGCGCGCCTTCGACCTGGCGCGGCGGCACGGCGCACGGCTGACCTTCGGCACCGACACGCTGTTCAACCCCGCGGGCGTCGGTCGCATGACCCGCCAGCTCGCCAAGTTCCAGCGATTCATGTCGCCGCTCGAGGCGCTGCACCTCGCTACCGGCGCTGCCGGCGCACTGCTGCGGCTGTCGGGAGAGCGCGCGCCCTATCCGGGACCGCTGGGCGTGATCGCCGAGGGCGCGCATGCCGACCTGATCGTGGTGGATGGCGACCCGGCCGAGGATCTCGGCTTCCTGCTCGATCACGAGGCGACCTTCCGGCTGATCATGAAGGACGGCGTGATCCACAAGGACATCCTGTGAGGCGGCGGACGGGACCGATCCGGACTGCGGCCGGCGCGCCCGCGCGCGTCCGGGCCCTGCCGGCGGTCCGGCGCCGGGCACAGGTGCCCCCGGGGGGCTTCCGCACGGGCGGCGAACCCGCGGGC
>CALDYW010000096.1 GCA_937944395.1 uncultured Paracoccaceae bacterium
CCCGTGCCGGGGCCTCCCCCCGGGATATTTCGGGACCGGACATGGGGCGGAGGGGGAGCGCGGCGGGCCGGGGGGGCGGGACGGGGGCGCGCGCCCCGTGCGGTCGCGGGCCCGGGGATCAGTCGAGGTCCATGCAGCTGGCGTAGAAGCTGACCGTGACCGGCCAGTCCGAGAACACGCCGCGCACGCCCAGATCCTGCGCGAGCACGTGCAAGAGTTCGTAATGGATCCCGTCGTGGTCGGTCACGTCCCGGATCGACTGGACGTACCAGCCGCCGCCCGTATGAAGGGGCCCCGAGCGTTCGAGCGTCCAGGTGATGATGTCGAGGCCCGCGTCCTTCGCCGCGCGGGCGTAGGGCGAGGGGACGATGCGGCCGTCCTTTAGCGTCACCAGCACCCGGAGCGGGGGCGCGACGATGTTGACGCCCATGCCCTTCAGCTCGGCCATCGAGGGTTTCCAAGTGGCCGGGTCGAGGGGGCTCCAGCCCTCGATCTCCTCGCAGGAACTGTCGAGATGGACCGCCCGGGCGCCGAAGGCGGGCTCGGCCTCGATCCAGTAGAGCATGTCCTCGAGCTGGAAGGACTGCAGGAACACGTCTTCGGGCGGCACGCCCGCGGCCTTGTCTTCGTCCACGAGCTTCTGGGCGTAATCCTGCCGGGTGAAGCCCTCGAAGGGCATCTCGACCGCAGGGGCCTTGAGTTCGGGGGTGAACCTCGCGCCGAGGCTGCGGAAGAGCTCGATCGACCGGGCATGGGTCAGAAGCGTCGTGCCGTGGCGGTAGAGGTCGGTCCGCCAGCTGTTGGTCGAGCGCATAGAGTCCCCGACCGTCGCGGCCTTCGGGTTGCGGTCGTCCATCTTCGGCTCGAGCGTCAGGAACCCGGCGAGGGTGATTTCCGAGGTGCGGCACTCCGCCGAGGCGGGAGTCTCGCCCGCAGCCGGGGTGAAGGGCTTGATGCAGGTCGCGGCGAGCGGCGTGGCAAGGATGTTCGTGGTCGTGTGCAGGTCGTTCTGCGCCTGCCGGCGGACGCGTTCGAGCTCCTTCGTGAAGGTCACGTCGCATTCGAGGATCCCCGCCCCCTGGGCGGCGGCGGCGATGTTCGACTCGGCGGTGTGCTCGGGGAACATCAGCGGCGCACCGCGATGGCCGATCGAGAACAGGGTGCGGCGGATCGGCTGGCCGAGGCAGGCGTCGAGCTGCTCCTCCAGCGGGCCGTCCTGCATCCGGCTGACGAGCCAGGCCGGGCGCGGATCGAGCCCGAGGGGCGGTTCGGGTTCGGACAGCGCCGCGGGGGCAGCGGCGAGATCGAGGCAGGCGAGGAGGCCGGCTGGGGCGCGGCGCATGGGTCCTCTCCGGTCGGTGACGCGGGCGCCGGATGACCGAGGCCGGTAACGCTGCGACGGCGGAGGCGCGTCACGGGCATGACAGGCCGACCGCGTGACCGGTCGGCCGCCTGGCGCGCCCTGCCGGGAACGCCCGGTCAGGCCGCGGCGAGGCGCAGGCCGGAGGCCCCGCCCGCCAGCCGACGCGCGGCCTCGCCGCGGGCGAAGGCGAGCGCCCCCCCGGCGATGGTCAGTTCGACCTGCCGGGTTTCGGCGTTGATCACCACCAGGTCGGCCCGGCGGCCGGGTTCGATCCGGCCGCGGTCGGGCAGGCGCAGGATCTCGGCCGGGACCGACGAGATCATCGCCCAGGCGCGCGGCAGCGACAGCACGCCCGCATCGGCCAGCCGGAAGGCGGCGCGGGCGAGCGCCGGATAGTAGTAGTCCGACACCAGCGCGTCGCAGAGCCCGTCGGCAATCAGCGCGCGGGCGGCGACATTGTCCTTCTGGCTGCCGCCGCGCACCACGTTCGGCGCGCCCATCAGCACCGGGTCGCCCATCGCCCGCGCGGCGGCGGCGGCGCGGCGGCTGAGCGGGAACTCGGCGATGCGCGCGCCGATCATCTTGTAGCGCTCGCGCGTCTCGCCGTCGGGGTCGTCGTGGCTGCCGTAGGCCACCCCGAGCTCGTCGAAGGCCTCGGCCAGGCGGCAGAGGTGGCGCGGCACCTCGCGGGCGCGAGCGGCGGCGCGCTCGACCTCGGCGAGGTGCGCCTCGGGGCTGCGGCCGAGCCGGCGCGCCCAGGCGGCGAATTCGCCCGGGGCGGTGCGGCGCAGCTCGAGCGCCTCGGCGAGGTGGTCGTTGAACACCACATAGTCCACCCGCCAGCGCCGCACGGCCGCAAGCAGACGCGCGCCCGAATCGGTGCAGTGCACCTCGGCGCGCAGCTGCACGCGCAGATCGAGCAGGGCACCCGGCCGGTAGGCCTCGAGCGCCTCGAGCAACGCCTCGGCGGCATCGGCATCGCGATGGCCGCCCTCCCAGCTCCAGCCCTGGGCGATCCAGGCGGTGGTGACGCCGTTCGCCGCCGCCTCGGCCTCGACCCCGGCGAGCGCGGTCGCATGGTCGAAGGCGGCCGCGGGTCGCGGGACGAGGTGACGCTCGAAGGCATCCCCGTGCAGGTCGATGATGCCCGGCAGGACGAGGTAGCCCGAGAGGTCCACCTCGGGAAGCGGGCCGCGGGTGATCCGGCCCGCCTCGATCGCGACCGAGCGGGCCTGCAACTCGCCGTCGCGCAGGACGAGCGCATTCACGAAGCGCAGCGGCGGGAGCGGCAGGGGCATCGGCGGCTCGGGTTCGGAGACTCTGGACCTTGTGGATAACTCGCGAGCGTGTCGTGTGCGTGAAGGTGTCGTCACGGATCCGGGAGATCCGCGCGCGGGCCCGCTCACGTCGGCCCGCCTACGCCGGCTCGGGCGCGACGATCAGCGTCACGCGCTCGCCTTCGAACCATGTCAGGCCGTATTCGACGGGCCGGCCCTCGGCGTCGATGTTGACCGCTTCCGACAGCAGGACCGGCGCCCCCTCGCGGCAGCCCAGATGCAGCGCCTGGGTGGCACTGGCGCGGCGGGCCGACAGGCGGGTGCGGGCGCGCGTGTAGTCGGCGACCCCGCATTCGGCGAGCGCCGCGGTGACCGACTGGGTGCGCTCCAGCGCATCGCGGATCGCGGCAAGGCGGTCGGCGGGAAAGGCCGAGCGGAACACCGCGATCGGCACGCCGTCGGCCAGCGACACGCCCTCGCAGACATGGACCGGTGCGCCGCGGGCGAGGCCCAGCGCCTTCGCCTCGGCCTCGTCGGCGGGGCGGGTGACGAGGTGCAGGAGCCGGCGCCCGGGCAGGCGGCCGGCGGCGGCGAGGTTGCGGTGGAAGCGCACGCGCCGGCCGATGGCGTATTCGGTCGGCGCCTGCGTGACGAAGACGCCCGCACCCCGCCGCGGACGGGTGATTCCCGAGGCGCTGAGCTCGGCCATCGCGCGGCGCACCGTGTGCCGGTTGACGCCGAAGCGGCGGGCGAGCTCGGATTCCGAGGGCAGCCGCGCGCCGGGCGGCCAGGTGCCGCTGGCGATCTCGGCGCGCAGGGTCTCGGCGATCGCGGCGAAAAGAGGCGTGCGCGGCATCCGTCACCGAAAGTTCACGCGAGCGGCCCTTGCACGGGGCGGCCCTGCGGATTAAGAGTTGTCTAGTTGTATAGGTAACACCGCCGGCCCGGCAAGATGTCAGACGCTTCCGCGAGGATCCCGGAACCCGCCGGCACCGCGCCCGATCGCGCCGCGCGCATGGGGCTCGTCGCGCGCGCCGATCCGGCGGCGCTGGCCGGTCTGCTGGCGGCGATCGGGCCCGAGCCCGCGCATACCTTCCTGCGCGCGCCCGAGGTCGGTTCGGTGATGGTGCGCGGGCGCGCCGGCGGCACCGGGGCGCCCTTCAATCTGGGCGAGATGACGGTGACGCGCTGCACCCTCAGGCTCGATTCGGGCGAGGTGGGTCATGCCTGGGTCGCGGGGCGCGCCCGCGACCATGCCCGCCGCGCGGCGCTGATCGACGCGCTGATGCAGACCGACCGGGCGGCCGAAGTCCGGGCGGGCGTGCTCGATCCGCTCGCCCGGCGCGAACGCGAGGCCCGCGCCGCGCGCGCCGCGAAGGTGGCGGCGACGCGGGTCGAGTTCTTCACCCTCGTGCGCGGAGAGGACCCGTGAGCGGCGCCGCCGACCCTGCGGCCGAAAGCGCCGTGCTGACCGGCGGTTTCGCCGAGGCGGGGGTCGGGGCGGCGCGCGCCTTCCGGGTGCTGCTCGAGGCGATGGCGCGGCCGGGCACGATCCGCCGGCTCGCCGGCGCCGCCCCGCCCGCGCCGCTGTCGCCGGCCGCGGGCGCGGTGCTGCTGACGCTGGCCGATGCCGCAACGCCGGTGTTCCTTGCCGGCGCCCACGACACGCCGGCGGTCCGGCGGTGGATCGGCTTCCACTGCGGTGCGACCATGCCGTGCGATCCGGCCGCGGCGGCCTTCGCGCTCGGCACCTGGGAGGCGCTGCTTCCGCTCGACCGCTTCGCCCGCGGCACCCCGGAATACCCCGACCGTTCGGCCACGCTGATCGTCGAGCTGCCGCGGCTGCTGGCCGCGGGCGCGCGCCTTGCCGGCCCCGGTATCCGCCGCGAGGCGCGGCTGAACCTGCCCGATCCCGCGGCGCTCGCGACCAATGCCGCGGCCTTCCCGCTCGGGCTCGACTTCCTGTTCTGCGCCGGCGACGCGGTGGCGGCGCTGCCGCGCTCGACCCGGGTGGAGGCGGCCTGATGTATGTCGCGGTCAAGGGCGGCGAACGCGCGATCCGCAACGCCCATGCGCTTCTCGCCGAGGACCGGCGCGGCGACCCCGGGGTGCCCGAGCTCTCGGTCGCCCAGATCCGCGAGCAGATGGCGCTGGCGGTGGCCCGGGTGATGTCGGAAGGGTCGCTCTACGACCCCGACCTCGCGGCCCTGGCGATCAAGCAGGCGCGCGGCGACCTGATCGAGGCGGCCTTCCTCGTGCGCGCCTTCCGCACCACGCTGCCGCGGTTGGCCGCCTCGCGCCCGGTCGAGACCGGGCGCATGGCGGTCGAGCGGCGCATCTCGGCCACCTTCAAGGATGCCCCGGGCGGCCAGGTGCTGGGGCCGACCTTCGACTACACCCACCGGCTGATCGACTTCGCGCTGGCCGCAGGCGTCCCGGTGCCGCCCGCGCCGCAGGCCGAACCCGGCCCCGACACGGTTCCGCGCATCGCCGATTTCCTGAACCGTGACGGGCTGATCGAGGCCGAACCTGCGGACGAGGCCGAGCCGGGCGATCTGACCCGCGCGCCGCTCGAGCTGCCCGCCGACCGGCCGCTCAGGCTGCAGGCGCTCGCGCGCGCCGACGAGGGCTTCGTCCTCGGGCTGGCCTATTCCACCCAGCGCGGCTACGGGCGCACCCATGCCTTCGTCGGCGAGCTCAGGTTCGGCACTGTGCCTGTCGAGGTCGAGATCCCCGAGCTCGGCTTCGCCGTCGAGATCGGCGAGATCCGCCTGACCGAATGCGAGACGGTGAACCAGTTCAGGGGCTCGCGGCGCGAACCGCCGCAGTTCACCCGCGGCTACGGCCTTGCCTTCGGCCAGTCCGAGCGCAAGGCGATCGCGATGGCGCTGGTGGACCGCGCGCTGCGCTGGCGCGAGCTCGGCGAGGATTTCGAGGCTGCGCCGGCGCAGGACGAGGAATTCGTGCTGATGCACGCCGACAACGTGCAGGCGACCGGCTTCCTCGAACACATCAAGCTGCCGCATTACGTCGATTTCCAGTCCGAACTGGAACTCGTCCGCCGGCTGCGCGCCGAGGCGGCGGCAGAAGCCGCCGCCGCAGCAGCCGCAGCGGCAGAGGCAGCGGCAGCCGCAGAGGCAGCGGCAGAGCCGGGCGGGGCGGCGGACGGCGGCGCCGCGGTGCGGGCTCGCGAGGCGGTGGAATGACCCTGGTGGCAGCCTCCGCCGCCCTGCAAGGCATCGCCCGGGCCGACGTCCGCAAGGTCGGTGCCGCTGCCGAGCTGCGGCATCCCGTGGCCGTCCGGAGTGTCGATCAGAAGCCGGTTCGGACCCGCCATCCGGGCCGGCGCGACGCGATGCAGGGCCGCGCGCAGCCTCTTCAGCACCAGCCGGGCGCCGCCGGACATGAGCGCGGCGGCACCGAAGAAGTTCCGGGGCACGGGCGCTCAGTTCTCGGGGCCGGTGTCGATCAGCCAGCCGCCCGGACCGGCCACACTGTCGGGCAGGGCGAAGATCATCAGCTCGCGCACCGCAAGGCAGGCGAGGAAGCTCGCGGCCAGCATGTCGAAGGTGATCGGGGCGAACAGGTCCATCGCTGTCTCCAGGCTCGGTGTCGGAACCGAAGGGACCCGCCGAAAGGGGCAAGATCGTGACCGAACCCGAGCCGATTTCGTACAATTTCGCCTATCTCGACGAGGAGACGAAGCGGATGATCCGCCGCGCCCTGCTGAAGGCGCTGGCGATCCCCGGCTACCAGGTTCCCTTCGCCAGCCGCGAGATGCCCATGCCCTACGGCTGGGGCACCGGCGGCGTGCAGGTGACCGCGGCCTGCCTTGTGCCCGAGGACGTGCTGAAGGTGATCGACCAGGGCGCCGACGACACCACGAACGCGGTCTCGATCCGCGCCTTCTTCGCCCGCACCGCCGGCGTGCGGACGACCACCCGCACCGCCGAGGCGACGATCATCCAGACCCGCCACCGGGTTCCCGAAACACCGCTGCGCGAGGGGCAGATCCTCGTCTTCCAGGTGCCGATCCCCGAACCCCTGCGCTTCCTCGAGCCGCGCGAGACCGAGACGCGGCGGATGCATGCGCTGCAGGACTACGGGCTGATGCACGTCAAGCTCTACGAGGACATCGCCCGCCACGGCGAGATCGCGACCTCCTACGCCTATCCGGTGAAGGTCGAGGGGCGCTATGTCATGGATCCCTCGCCGATCCCGAAGTTCGACAATCCCAAGCTGTCGATGTGCCCGGCGATCCAGCTCTTCGGGGCCGGCCGCGAGGCGCGCATCTACGCCCTGCCGCCCTGGACCCGGGTCGAGAGCCTCGATTTCGAGGATCATCCCTTCACGCCCAGCAAGGCCGACCAGGCCTGCGCGCTCTGCGGCGCCGCGGACAGCTATCTCGACGAGGTGATCACCGACGACGCCGGCGGGCGGATGTTCGTCTGTTCCGACACCGACCACTGCGCCGGACGGCGCGGGGAGGCGTCGTGACGGCCCGGCGCGGGGCGCCCGCGCGCGCCGGCGGCGACCCCTCGGCGCAGGATCGCCCGCTCTTGACCGTCGAGGGGCTGACCAAGCGCTACGGGGCGCGGATCGGATGCGCCGACGTCGGCTTCATGCTCTGGCCCGGCGAGGTGATGGGCATCGTCGGCGAATCGGGATCGGGGAAGTCCACCCTGCTCGGCTGCCTGGCCGGCCACATCGCGCCCGATGCGGGCCGGGTGATCTTCGACACCCGCGACCGCGGCCCGCGCGACGTGCTGGCGATGCCCGAGCCCGAGCGGCGGATGCTCGCCCGCACCGACTGGGCCTTCGTCCACCAGAACCCGCGCGACGGCCTCAGGATGGGCGTCAGCGCCGGGGCGAACGTCGGCGAGCGGCTGATGGCGGTGGGCGCGCGCCACTACGGGCAGATCCGCGGCGCCGCGCGCGACTGGATGGCCCGGGTCGAGATCGACGTCGGCCGCATCGACGACCGGCCCTCGGCCTTCTCGGGCGGGATGCAGCAGCGCCTGCAGATCGCACGCAACCTCGTCACCGGGCCGCGGCTGGTGTTCATGGACGAACCGACCGGCGGCCTTGACGTCAGCGTGCAGGCGCGGCTGCTCGACCTCCTGCGCGGTCTCGTGCGCGGGATGGGGCTGTCGGCGGTGGTGGTCACCCACGACCTTGCCGTGGTGCGGCTGCTCTCCGACCGGCTGATGGTGATGCAGGGCGGGCGCGTCGTCGAACAGGGTCTGACCGACCAGGTTCTCGACGATCCGCAGCACGGCTACACGCAACTCCTGGTCTCCTCCGTGCTGCAGGTCTGACGCCGATGATGTTCGCCTATCGCGAGACCGCCGGCCGGCTCGAGCGCCTCGCCCCGGGCGCCGACATCTCGGGCGCGGTCTGGATCGACCTCTACCGGCCGCAGCCGGAACAGGCGGCGGCGGTCGCCGCCCTCGGGGTCGAGGTGCCGACCCTGGCCGAGATGGAGGAGATCGAGCTGTCGAACCGCCTCTATCACGAGGGCGAGGCCGACTACATGACGGTCGTGCTGCCCGGGCTCTCGACCACCAAGGACGCGATGGCCGGGCCCGTCACCTTCATCCTGACGCCCGCGCGCCTTGTCACCGTGCGCCACCACGCGCCGCGCCCCTTCGAGAGCTACCCCGAGCGGGCCGGCCGGGTCGGGGTGGGCTGCACCGATCCCGACCGGCTGTTCCTGTCGCTGGTCGAGGAGATCATCGGGCGCCTGGCCGATCTTCTGGAAGCCTCCGGCAATACCCTCGACGGGGTGGCGCGGCAGGTCTATTTCGAGGGCGAGACCGGCGATGCGGCCGCGCTCAAGACCGCGCTGCAACAGATCGGGCGCGAGACCGAACAGATCGGGCGGGTCCGGCTCGCACTGCTCACGCTCGAGCGCGCGCTCGGCTTCTACGGCCAGGCACAGGTGGCGCGCGCCCGCGGCGACGGGCTCAAGTCGGCGGTCAAGGCCCTGATCCGCGACATCGCCGCGCTCGAGGTCCATGCCGACTTCCTGTCGTCGCGGGTGGCGATGGCAACGGATGCGACGCTCGGCATGATCAACCTCGGCCAGTCGCAGACGATCAAGATCTTCTCGGTGCTCGCGGTGGTGTTCCTGCCGCCGACGGTGATCGCCTCGGCCTACGGGATGAACTTCGAGACCATGCCCGAACTGTCGTGGACCTGGGGCTATCCGATGGCGCTGGGTCTGATGCTGGCCTCGGCGGTCGGCACCTATGCCTATTTCAAGTGGAAGAAATGGCTCTAGAGGCGGTGATCGCGGTCGAGGGGGTCGGCAAGGCCTTCACGCTCCATACCCAGGGCGGCGCGGTGATCCCGGTGATGCGGGACGCGCGGCTGGCGGTGCGGGGCGGCGAATGCGTGGCGCTGACCGGCGCCTCGGGTGCGGGCAAGTCCACGCTCTTGCGGATGATCTGGGGCAACTACCTGGTGCGGGAAGGGTCGATCCGGGTCGCCGGGGTCGAGGTCGCGGGCGCCGAGCCGCGCCGGATCCTCGCGCTCAGGCGCGGCACGCTCGGCTACGTCAGCCAGTTCCTGCGCGTGCTGCCGCGGGTGCCGGCGCGGGCGGTGGTGGCCGAGCCGCTGCGCGCCCTCGGCCTGCCCGAGGACGCCGCCCTCGCCCGGGCCGAGGCGCTGCTCGAGCGGCTGAACATCCCGCCGCGGCTGCGCGGGCTGTCGCCCACGACCTTCTCGGGGGGCGAGCAGCAGCGGGTGAACATCGCGCGCGGCTTCGTCCACCCCTACCCGGCGCTGCTGCTCGACGAGCCGACCGCCAGCCTCGACGCCGCGAACCGCGCGGTGGTGCTCGATCTCATCGCCGAGGCCAAGGCGCGCGGCGCGGCGATCCTCGGGATCTTCCACGACGCCGAGGCGCGCGCGGCGGTCTGCGACCGCGCGGTGGATGTGACCGCCTTCGCCCCGGAGGCCGCGGCGTGACCGGGGGGCGGTTGCACGCGCGCGACGACGGCGCCGGCGGCGGGGCGCACCCCGCTG
>CALDYW010000097.1 GCA_937944395.1 uncultured Paracoccaceae bacterium
CGCGCCGGCGAAGTCGCCGACCGCCTCGGCGCTGCGTTCGGGATCGTCCCACAGGTCGAGGCAGCCGCCGCCGGGCCAGTAGTGGCGCGCCAGCAGAGGCTCGCGCACGAGCCGCACATGGTCGTCGAGGCGCGCACCGGCGGCGGCGAAGAGGTCGTCGAAGGCCTCGCGCAGGGTCAGCACGGTCGGGCCGGCATCCACCGGGCCGGCGGCGCTCGGCAGCGTGCGCATCTTGCCGCCGGGCCAGGGGTGACGGTCGAGCAGCACGACCGGCAGGCCGGCCGCGGCGAGCCGGATCGCGGCGGCGAGCCCGCCCATGCCGGCGCCGATCACCACCACCTCGCCGCTCATCCGCCGCTTCCCCCGCTCCCGGGCCGCTCCCGGCCGCTGTTGACAGGCGATGATAGACTGTCCACACTAACTTACAAACAGAATGTCCACTCGGGTTGACAGACGGGGTCGGGAAGGAATGGACGCCATGCCGCTGCACGCCCGGATCGAAGCCGCTGTCGCCGCGGCGATCGCCGATGGCCAGTCGGGCAGCCCGCCGCCGCGCCTGGCCTCGGCGCTGCAGTATGCGGTCACCCCGGGGGGCGCGCGGATCCGCCCCACCATCCTGCTGTCGGTCGCGCTGGCCTGCGGCGACCGCCGCCCGGCGCTGGCCGATGCGGCGGCGGCGGCGCTCGAGCTCATCCATTGCGCGAGCCTCGTGCACGACGACCTGCCGATGTTCGACGATGCCGATGTTCGCCGCGGCAAACCGTCGGTCCATCGCGCCTATTCCGAACCGCTCGCGCTGCTGACCGGCGACAGCCTGATCGTGATGGCCTTCGACGTTCTGGCCCGCGCCGCGGTGCACGACTGCGCCGCGGCCGTCGAGCTGATCCGGATCCTCGCCGCGCGCACCGGCATGCCCGGCGGCATCTGCGCCGGGCAGGGGTGGGAAAGCGAGGCCGCGGTGGACCTGTCGGCCTACCATCGGGCCAAGACCGGCGCCCTGTTCATCGCCGCGACGCAGATGGGCGCGGTGGCCGCCGGGCAGGAGGCCGAACCCTGGGAGGAACTCGGGGCGCGCATCGGCGAGGCCTTCCAGGTGGCCGACGACCTGCGCGACGCGCTCTATGATTCCGAGACGCTGGGCAAGCCGGCCGGGCAGGACGCCATCCACGCCCGCCCGAACGCGGTCGCCGCGCTGGGCGTGCAGGGCGCGATCCGGCGGCTGAACGACATCCTGGCCGGTGCGATCGCCTCGATTCCCTCCTGCCCCGGCGAGGCGATGCTGGCGGCGATGGTGCGCAAGACCGCCGAACGGCTGACGCCGGTGGCGCCGGTCCGGGCGCGCGCCTGATGGACGCGGCCGGCCCGCACCCCGGGCCGGAGGCGGCGGGGCGCCGGAGGGTCTCGTGGCGCGGCTTGCGCAACCGCATGATCGGGCGGCGCGGCTTCCAGTCGTTCATGGCGCGCTCGCCGCTGACCCGGTGGTTCGCCCGGGGCGAAGGGGCCAGGCTGTTCGACATCGTCGCCGGCTTCGTGCACAGCCAGGTGCTGCTGGCGCACGTCGAGCTCGACCTGTTCGTGATCTGCCGCGACGCGCCGCAGCGACCCGAGGCGCTCGCGCCGCGCCTCGGCCTGCCGGCCGACCGGCTGGCGGCGCTGTTGCAGGCCGGGGCGGCGCTGGGGCTGATGGAACGGGTGGGCGACGCCTTCCAGACCGGGCGCGTCGGGGCGGCGGTGCCCGGCGTGCCGGGGCTTGCGGCGATGATCCGCCACAACCGCATCCTCTACCGCGACCTCGCCGATCCGGTCCGGCTGCTCGGTGCCGAGGGCGGCGGGGAACTCGCGCGCTTCTGGCCCTATGTGTTCGGTGCGGGTGCGGCGGCCGATCCCGACACGGCAGCGGCCTATTCCGAACTCATGGCCGAGACCCAGGCGCTGGTCGCCGAGGATGCCCTGGCGATGGCCGACCTCGAGGGCGTGCGGCACCTCATGGACGTGGGCGGCGGCACCGGCGCCTTCCTGTCGGCCGCCGCGCGGGCGCACCCGGGGCTTGCGCTGACCCTGTTCGACCTGCCGGCGGTTCTGGCGGGCGCGGGCGAGCGGCTGGCGCGCGCGGGGCTCGCGGGCCGGGTGACGCTGGTGTCGGGCAGCTTCCGCGACGACCCCCTGCCCGGGGGGGCCGACGCGATCAGCCTGGTGCGGGTGCTGTTCGACCATTCCGACCCGACGGTGACCGCCCTTCTGGCACGGGTGTTCGCCGCCTTGCCCCCCGGCGGACGGGTGATCGTGGCCGAGCCGATGTCGGGCGGGAAGCGGCCCGAGCCCGCGGGCGATGCCTACTTCGCCTTCTACTGCCTGGCGATGGGCACCGGCCGGGTGCGATCGGCGGAACGCATCGGCGCGATGCTGGCCGAGGCCGGGTTCGAGCGCATCACCGCCCCGCGCCCGCGCCGGCCCTACGTTGCCTCGGTGGTGATGGGGCGCAAGCCGGCCTGAGCCGCGGGGCGGCCGGGGCCGGCGGCAGGAAAGCGAGGTCGCGGCACGAAAGATGTCAAAACCAATTGACAACCGTTGCTGTCAATCTAGACTTACACCCATGACGCGGGACCGCCGTGACCGATGCGACGCCGAGTCGCAGAGGCGTCGCCCGTGGAGCGGGGGGGGGAGAACGACGTGGAGGCGAGGGCCGTCATCCTGGAGGGGCCGAAACACCTCGGGCTCGGCGATGTGCGCCTGTCCGACCCGGGCGAGGCGGACCTCGTGGTCGAGATCACCCATTCCGGCATTTCCACCGGCACAGAGAAACTGTTCTGGTCGGGCCAGATGCCGCCCTTCCCGGGCATGGGATATCCGCTGATCCCCGGCTACGAATCGGCCGGCGAGGTGGTGGCGGCCGGACCGGCGGCCCCCTACCGGCCCGGAACCCGCGTGTTCGTTCCGGGTGCGAACTGCTACGGCGATGTCCGCGGCCTGTTCGGCGGTGCCGCGCGGCGGCTGGTCACCCATGCCGACCGGGTGACGCCGATCGATCCCGCGATGGGCGCCGAGGGCGCGCTGCTGGCGCTGGCCGCGACCGCGCGCCATGCGCTGGCCGGGTTCGGCCAGGCGCTGCCCGATCTGATCGTGGGGCACGGCGTGCTCGGCCGCCTGCTCGCGCGGCTGACGCTCGCCGCCGGTGCGCCGGCGCCCACGGTGTGGGAGATCGACCCCCTTCGCGCCCAGGGTGCCGCGGGCTATCCCGTCCTGCGGCCCGAGGACGACCCGCGCCGCGACTACCGCGCGATCTATGACGCGAGCGGCAACGGCGCGCTGCTGAACGACCTCATCACCCGCATCGCGAAGGGCGGAGAGATCGTGCTGGCGGGGTTCTACACGCAACCGCTCAGCTTTTCCTTCCCGCCCGCGTTCATGAAGGAGGCGCGCCTGCGCGTCGCCGCCGAGTGGACGCGCGACGACCTGATCGCGACGCGGGCGCTGATCGATGCGGGCGCCCTCGGCCTCGACGGCCTGATCACCCATACCGCCCCGGCCGCCGAGGCGCCCCGCGCCTACGCGACCGCCTTCGGCGACCCCGCGTGCCTCAAGATGATCCTCGACTGGAGCCAGGTGCAATGACGCTGGACGTGCCGAACCTCAAGGACTTCGACGCCAGGCTCCGCGCCGAGGCCGCCGAGGAGCCGACGCTCGAGGTGCCCGCCGAACCGCCCTCGAAGAAGACCCAGATCATCGCGATCTACGGCAAGGGCGGCATCGGCAAGTCATTCACGCTCGCCAACCTCAGCCACATGATGGCCGAGATGGGCAAGCGCGTGCTGCTGATCGGCTGCGACCCGAAGTCGGACCCCACCAGCCTGCTGTTCGGCGGCAAGGCCTGCCCCACGATCATCGAGACCTCGACGCGCAAGAAGCTCGCCGGCGAGGAGGTGAAGATCGGCGACGTCTGCTTCAAGCGCGGCGGGGTGTTTGCCATGGAACTCGGCGGCCCCGAGGTCGGGCGGGGCTGCGGCGGCCGGGGCATCATCCACGGTTTCGAGCTGCTGGAGAAGCTCGGCTTCCACGACTGGGACTTCGATTACGTCCTGCTCGACTTCCTGGGCGACGTGGTCTGCGGCGGCTTCGGCCTGCCGATCGCGCGCGACATGGCGCAGAAGGTGATCATCGTGGGGTCGAACGACCTGCAGTCGCTCGATGTGGCCAACAATGTCTGCTCGGCCGTGGAGTACTTCCGCAAGCTCGGCGGCAACGTCGGCGTCGCCGGCATCGTCATCAACAAGGACGACGGCACCGGCGAGGCCGCGGCCTTCGCCGAGGCGGTGAAGATCCCGATCCTGGCCGCGATCCCGGCCGACGACGACCTGCGCCGCAAGTCGGCCAACTACCAGATCGTCGGCACGCACGCCGGCCCCTGGGGGCCGCTGTTCGAGCAACTGGCGGTGAACGTCGCGGCGGCGCCGCCGCTGCGGCCGAAGCCGCTCAGCCAGGATGGCCTTCTCGCCCTGTTCTCGGCCGAGACCACCGGGGCGGACTTCGTTCTGGAACCCGCCACCGACACCGACATGCGCGGCAAGAACGCCGCGCCCCGGAAATCGCTGGAGGTCGTCTACGACGATGTTTGACCTGGAGTCACTGGCCGCCTGGGACCGGGTGCTGGCGGACGGGCCGATGGCGCCGCCCGACGCGCGCGCCGCGGCGCCGAGCGCCTGTCCCGCGACCGGCGCACGCCCTGCTGCGGGCACCGCCCCGATGACCGGCCGCTGCCCGTTCTTCCATGGCGCAACAGCCGCGGCGGAGGGCAGGGCATGAGCGAGCTGCGCTATGACGACGCACACGCGGCCCCGGTGGTCGCCGGCGAGTCGCAGCCCGAACCCGGAGGCCTCGGTGCGATGCCATCGGGGGGCGACGGCACCGGCTGCCACGCCGGCGCGGCAGAGATGGAAAGGGCGGCGCGTGCGGCCGGCAAGTCGGAGATCCTCGACCGCTATGCCGCCGACTACCCGCAGGGCCCGCACGACAAGCCGCAGTCGATGTGCCCGGCCTTCGGCTCGCTCCGCGTCGGTCTCAGGATGCGGCGGGTGGCGACGATCCTGTCCGGCTCGGCCTGCTGCGTCTACGGGCTGACCTTCGTCAGCCACTTCTACGGCGCCCGGCGCTCGGTCGGCTACGTGCCGTTCAGCTCCGAGACGCTGGTCACCGGAAAGCTCTTCGAGGACATCCGCGAAGCGGTGCACGAGATGGCCGACCCCGAGCGCTACGATGCGATCGTGGTGACGAACCTCTGCGTGCCGACCGCCTCGGGCGTGCCGCTGCGGCTTCTGCCCGACCAGATCAACGGGGTGCGCATCGTCGGCATCGATGTGCCGGGCTTCGGCGTGCCGACCCATGCCGAGGCCAAGGACGTGCTGTCGGGCGCCATGCTTGCCTATGCCCGCGCCGAGATCGAGGCCGGACCCGTGCCGGCGCCGGTCGGCGGGCGCTCGGCGCGGCCCACGGTGGCGATGCTGGGCGAGATGTTCCCCGCCGACCCGATGGTGATCGGCCAGATGCTGGCGCCGATGGGGCTTGCGGCCGGACCGGTGGTGCCGGCCCGCGAATGGCGCGAACTCTACGCCGCGCTCGACTCGGCCGTCTGCGCCGCGATCCACCCGTTCTACACCGCCGCGATGCGCGAGTTCGCCGCCGCCGGCCGGCCGATCGTGGGCTCGGCCCCGGTGGGCCACGACGGCACCATGGCCTGGCTGGCCGCCGTCGGCGCGGCCGCCGGCGTGCCGGCAGACCGGATCGCGGCGGCGCAGAATGCGGTCGGGCCGGCGATCCGCGCCGCGCTGGCGGCGACTCCGGTGCGGGGCACGATCACGCTCTCGGGCTACGAGGGGTCCGAGCTTCTGGTCGCGCGCCTGCTGGTCGAATCGGGGGCGGAGGTGCCCTATGTCGGCACCGCCTGCCCGCGCACCGCGCAGTCCGAGGCCGACCGCGACTGGCTCGAGGCGCATGGCGCGCGGGTGACCTACCGGGCAAGCCTCGAGGACGACCTCGCGGCGATGGAGGCGGTCCGCCCCGACCTGGCCATCGGCACCACGCCGGTGGTGCAGAAGGGCAAGGAACTCGGGATCCCCAGCCTCTACTTCACCAACCTGATCTCGGCCCGCCCCCTGATGGGCCCGGCCGGGGCGGGAAGTCTTGCCCAGGTCGTCAACGCCGCCATCGCCAACAAGGGCCGGATGGACGCGATGCGCGCCTTCTTCGAGGGGGTGGGGAACGGCGATACCGCCGGTGTCTGGGAGGGCGCCCCGAACCTGCGCCCCGAGTTCCGCGCCCAGCACCTGAAGAAGCTCGAGAAGGCGGCGCGGGCGGCGAAGGCGGAGGAAATGATATGACCGGCCGCGACGCGCTGCGGATGGCGCGGCAGGGGGGCCGTCTGCCCCCCTCGGCGCCTGCCGGCGCCTCACCCCCCGAGGATATTTCGCGACCGGACATGGGAAGGGGCTTCCGAGTGCCTCCATGTCCGGTCCGCAAATATCCCGGGGGTCAGGGGGCGGAGCCCCCTGCGCGGCGGCCCGTGCGCGCGGGAGGGGAGGGATGCTGATCCAGGACCATGACCGGGCGGGCGGCTACTGGGGCGCGGTCTATGCCTTCACCGCCGTCAAGGGGCTGCAGGTGGTGATCGACGGGCCCGTCGGCTGCGAGAACCTGCCGGTGACGAGCGTGCTGCACTACACCGACGCGCTGCCGCCGCACGAGCTGCCGATCGTGGTGACGGGCCTCGGCGAGGAGGAACTGGGCCGAGACGGCACCGAAGGGGCGATGAAGCGGGCCTGGGACACGCTCGACCCCGCGCTTCCGGCGGTGGTGGTGACGGGGTCCATCGCCGAGATGATCGGCGGCGGGGTCACGCCCCAGGGCACGAACATCCAGCGCTTCCTGCCGCGCACCATCGACGAGGACCAGTGGGAGGCTGCCGACCGGGCGATGACCTGGCTCTTCACCGAGTTCGGCCAGACCAAGGGACGGATGCCGCCCGAGAAGCCCCGCGCGCCGGGGTCGAGGCCGCGCGTCAACATCCTCGGGCCGATGTACGGGGTGTTCAACATGCCCTCGGACCTCGCCGAGATCCGCCGCCTGGTCGAGGGGATCGGCGCCGAGGTCAACATGGTGATGCCGCTCGGCGCCCATCTGGCCGAGATGCGCAACCTCGTGAACGCCGACGCCAACATCGTGATGTACCGCGAGTTCGGGCGCGGTCTGGCCGAGGTCCTGGGCAAGCCCTACCTGCAGGCGCCGATCGGGATCGGGTCCACCACCGCCTTCCTGCGGACGCTGGGCGGGATCCTCGGGCTCGATCCCGAACCCTTCATCGTGCGCGAGAAACATTCCACGATCAAGCCGGTCTGGGATCTGTGGCGCAGCGTCACCCAGGACTTCTTCGCCACCGCCTCGTTCGCGATCGTGGCGAACGAGACCTATGCCCGCGGCATCCGCCACTTCCTCGAAGCCGACCTCGGGCTGCCCTGCGCCTTCGCGGTGGCGCGCCGGCGCGGGGCGAAGACCAACAACGAGGAGGTGCGCGCGCTGATGCGCCGGCACCGGCCGCTGGTGGTGATGGGCTCGATCAACGAGAAGATGTATCTCGCCGAGCTCGCGCATGGGCACGGGCCGCGGCCCGCCTTCATTCCCGCCTCGTTCCCCGGGGCCGCGATCCGGCGGCACACGGGAACGCCGTTCATGGGCTTTGCGGGGGCGACCTACCTGCTGCAGGAGGTGTGCAACGCGCTGTTCGATGCGCTGTTCCACATCCTGCCGCTGGGTTCGGAGATGGACGCGGCCGAAGCCACGCCGGCGACGCTGCGGCGCGACTTCCCCTGGGACGAGGATGCGCTGGCCGCGCTCGACCGGATCGTGGCCGAGCATCCGATCCTGACCCGCATCTCTGCCGCGCGGACGCTGCGCGACGCCGCCGAGAAGGCGGCGCTCGCGGCCGGGGCGGAGCGCGTGGTGATCGAGACCGTGCGGGCGCTGGCGCCTGCCGGCGATACCGACGACCGAAGCGAGACCGACACGGGAGTGACGTGAATGGCCGACCAGACGACGGACGTGCCCCTGATCCGGGCGGGCAGACCGCCCCGGACCGAGTTCTGCGTGTACTTCGCGATCATCTTCCTTGCGACCCTGCCGCTGGCGGCGCTCACCTGGGCGCTGGCGGCGCTGAAGGGCGGGCGGCTGCCCGAGAAGGGGCCGGTGGCCCGCGCCTGGACCCAGGCGCGGATCATCACGCCGATGATCTTCTCCGCCTGAGGGCGGAAACGGACTTTCCGCCGTGCCGCCCCGGGGGCGTGCAAGGCGGATGACGAGGTTCGCCCCCTCCCCCCGAGGGGGCGGACGTGCCGGCAGGACGCGAGGTTCTGCCGGGGCCCGGCCGCCGGGAGGCGCGGCATCAGTCTGATGTTCCGGAGGGAAGTATATGGCTGATAGATCGGACCTGTCGTTCACGGGTCTTACCGACGAGCAGGCCCAGGAACTGCACTCGGTGTACATGAGCGGGCTCTGGCTGTTCACGGCCGTCGCCGTCATCGCTCATATCGCGACGTACATCTGGGCTCCGTGGTTCTGAGGAGGATCGCAAGATGGCCAAGTTCTACAAGATCTGGATGGTCTTCGATCCGCGCCGGGTGTTCGTCGCCCAGGGCGTGTTCCTGTTCCTTCTGGCCGTGCTGATCCACCTCGTGGTGCTCAGCTCGGGGCTGAACTGGTTCGAGACCGCCGCCGCCCGCAAGGCCGCGGCCATGGCGACCCGGTAACGCGACGCGCCGGGGGGCGGGGGCCCTGGTCCCCGCCCACGGCGACACGAGAGACAAGAGCGACGGCTGAGGCCCGGACGGCAAGGCCGCCAAACGCGGAGTCTGACGCATGGCATTGCTGAGTTTCGAACGCAAATATCGCGTCCGCGGAGGGACGCTGATCGGCGGCGATCTGTTCGACTTCTGGGTGGGCCCGTTCTATGTGGGCTTCTTCGGGGTGACGACCGCCTTCTTCGCCGCGCTGGGCACGCTGCTCATCTTCTACGGCGCCGCGCTTCAGGGCGAGTGGAACCCCTGGCTGATCAACATCGCGCCGCCCGACCTGAGCTACGGCCTGGGCCTTGCGCCCCTGGCCGAGGGCGGGCTGTGGCAGATCATCACGATCTGCGCCATCGGCGCCTTCGTCAGCTGGGCGCTGCGCGAGGTCGAGATCTGCCGCAAGCTCGGGATCGGCTACCACGTTCCGGTGGCCTTCTCGGTGGCGATCCTCGCCTATGTCACGCTGGTGGTGTTCCGGCCGCTCCTGATGGGCGCCTGGGGGCATGGCTTCCCCTACGGCATCTTCAGTCACCTCGACTGGGTGTCGAACACCGGCTACGCCTACCTGCACTTCCACTACAACCCGGCGCACATGCTGGCGGTGACCTTCTTCTTCACCACCACGCTTGCGCTTGCGCTCCACGGCGCGCTGATCCTGTCGGCGGCGAACCCCGAGAAGGGCGAGGAGATGCGCACGCCCGACCACGAGGACACGTTCTTCCGCGACTTCATCGGCTATTCGGTCGGCACGCTGGGCATCCACCGTCTGGGCCTGCTGCTCGCGCTGAACGCCGGTTTCTGGTCGGCGGTCTGCATCATCATCTCGGGGCCGGTCTGGACGAAGGGATGGCCCGAATGGTGGAACTGGTGGCTTGAGCTGCCGATCTGGCCGGCCGCGGGAGGAATGTGAGCCATGCCCGAGTATCAGAACATCTTCACGCAGGTCCAGGTCCGCGGCGCGCCCGAATGGGGCATGGACAACGAAAACAACATGATGGAAGAGCGGGCCGGCCGCCCGGGGTTTTCCAACCTGATCGGCTGGCTGGGGAACGCGCAGATCGGGCCGATCTACCTCGGCGCGACCGGCGTGGTCTCGATCGCCTGCGGCGTGCTCTGGCTGAACATCATCGGCTTCAACATGCTGGCGCAGGTCGGCTGGTCGATCCCCGAGTTCATCCGCCAGCTCTTCTGGCTGGCGCTCGAGCCGCCCTCGCCGGAATACGGGCTGTCGATGCCGCCGCTGAACGACGGGGGGTGGTACATCATCGCCTCGTTCTTCCTTCTGGTCTCGGTGCTGGCCTGGTGGGTGCGTTCCTACCAGCTCGCGCAGATGCACAAGATGGGCAAGCACGTCGCCTGGGCCTTCGCCAGCGCGATCTGGCTGTTCCTCGTGCTCGGCCTGTTCCGGCCGATCCTGATGGGGTCGTGGTCGGAAGGGGTGCCCTACGGCATTTTCCCCCACCTCGACTGGACCACCGCCTTCTCGATCCGCTACGGCAACCTCTACTACAACCCGTTCCACTGCCTCTCGATCGTGTTCCTCTACGGCTCGGTGCTGCTGTTTGCGATGCACGGGGCCACGATCCTGGCGGTCTCGCGCTTCGGCGGCGACCGCGAGCTCGAGCAGATCGTCGATCGCGGCACCGCCACCGAGCGTGCGGCGCTGTTCTGGCGCTGGACCATGGGCTTCAACGCCACGATGGAGGGTATCCATCGCTGGGCCTGGTGGTTCGCCGTGCTGACGCCGATCACCGGCGGGATCGGGATCCTGCTCACCGGCACCGTCGTCGACAACTGGTTCATCTGGGCGCAGGAGCACCACTTCGCTCCGACCTACCTCGGTGACTACGGCTACGAGGCCTATCAAGGCACGGGAGGCTGAGATGCTGCCTAAATGGTTCGACGACTGGAACGCGAAGAACCCCACCGACGTCTACCGCCCCGCGATCCTCGTCGGCGTGGTCGGGGCCGCGGTGGTGGTGGCGGGGCTTCTGGTGGCCTACGGACAGCCCTGGCCGACCCAGAGCCTGCAGACCGGGCCGCGCGGCACCGGGATGCACGTTCCCGACTTCGTCGCGGTCGCCGCAAGGCCCGATCCGACGGTCGCGGCCTATGTCAGCCCGCCGCCGGTCGAGCCGGCGCCGGGCGAGCCGACCGCGGGCGAGGCCTACGAGAACGCCGAGCCGCTGCTGGCCAGCCTGCCGCAGTCGCAGTATGACCGGCTGGTCGGGGCGATGCGCGAGTGGACCGGCATCCCCGACCTGCTGGCCGGCGAGGAGAACTACCAGACCGTCGTCGCCCGGCGGATGATCCAGATGACCTGGCTTCTCAACGATGCCTGGTCGGGGCACACCAACGCCTATGCCGACGACGGCACCAACGCCGGGGTGAACTGCTTCACCTGCCACCGCGGCCAGCCGGTGCCGGCGGGGATCTGGTTCGATCCGGGGAGCACGGTGAAGGTGATGGCCGGCTGGGGCGGGGTGCAGAACCGGGTGACGATGCTCAGCCAGTTCACCTCGCTGCCCTCGGACGCGCTGCAGAAATATCTGGTCGAGGGCGAATCGATCAAGGTCCACGACCTGGAGAGCCGGGTCGAGGGCCGCGCCAGCGATCCCGACTACATCGCCTGGCAGCATACCGAGCGGACGTTCAGCCTGATGAACTACTTCTCGAACTCGCTGGGGGTGAACTGCGTGTTCTGCCACAACAGCCGGGCCTTCTACGACCCCGGCCAGGTGACGCCGCAGTGGAACAACGCGATGCTCGCGATCCAGATGGTGCTGGAGGTCAACAACGACTACCTGATCCCGCTGGGCGAGGTGCTGCCGGCCGAGCGGCTCGGGCCGCTGGGCGACGCTCCCAAGATCGCCTGCATGACCTGCCACAAGGGCTATCAGCGGCCCATGGGCGGGTTCGACATGATCAGCGACTGGCCGGAACTCACGGCCGAGATCGTCGCCGTCGGCAACTGACGGCGAAGCAGATCGGGGGGCGGCGCGTCGCCCCCCGCAGGGTTCGGGCGGGTCGCTCCGCCCGGATGTCGGGGCCTCCACACCCCGGTTCCCTTCCTGTTGGCTACAGGATACCTGGCGCCGCAGGGCCGAAAGTCCCCGCGGCGCCCTTTTCCCGAAGGGAATTCACCGATGACCCGCCCCGTGACGCCCACCCTCGATCGCGTTGCCGGCCCGGCCGACCTCAGGGCGCTCGGCGACCGCGACCTCGCGCAGCTTGCCCGCGAACTCCGCGCCGAGGTGATCGACGCCGTCAGCCAGACCGGCGGGCACCTCGGCTCCTCGCTCGGCGTGGTCGAGCTGACGGTGGCGATCCACGCGGTGTTCAACACGCCCTTCGACAAGCTGATCTGGGACGTCGGGCATCAGTGCTATCCGCACAAGATCCTCACCGGCCGGCGCGACCGGATCCGCACGCTCCGCCAGGAAGGGGGGCTCTCGGGCTTCACCAAGCGCGCGGAGTCCGAATACGACCCCTTCGGCGCCGCCCATTCCTCTACCTCGATCTCGGCCGCCCTCGGCTTCACGGTCGCGCGCGACTTCGGAATGCCCACGGGCGACGCGATCGCGGTGATCGGCGACGGCGCGATCAGCGCCGGCATGGCCTACGAGGCGCTGAACAACGCCGGGCACGAGGGGCGGCGGCTGTTCGTCATCCTCAACGACAACGAGATGTCGATCGCGCCCCCGGTGGGCGCGATGTCGCGCTATCTCTCGGGGCTCTATGCCGGCACCTCGCCGCTGGCCGCCTTCCGCGACCTCGCGGAAGGCTTCGAGCGCGCGCTGCCCGGGCCGCTGCGCGACGGCGCCCGCCGCGCCCGCCAACTGGTCACCGGCATGCCGGGGGGCGGGACGCTGTTCGAGGAACTGGGCTTTTCCTACATCGGCCCGATCGACGGGCACGACATGGCACAGCTGCTGGGGGTGCTGCGGGCCGCGCGCGCCCGCGCCACCGGCCCGGTGCTGATCCATGCGCTGACCGTGAAGGGCAAGGGTTATGCCCCGGCCGAGACCTCGGCCGACAAGTATCACGGCGTCGGCCGGTTCGACGTCGCCTCCGGGACGCAGGCCAAGGCGAAGTCGAACGCCCCCGCCTACACCCGGGTGTTCGGCGAGGCGCTGACGGCCGAGGCCGAGCGCGACCCGCGCATCGTGGCCGTGACGGCCGCGATGCCCTCGGGCACGGGCGTGGACATCATGGCGAAACGCTTCAAGGCCCGCGTGTTCGACGTCGGGATTGCCGAACAGCACGCGGTGACCTTCGCCGCCGGCATGGCGGCGGGCGGGCTCAAGCCCTTCTGCGCGATCTACTCGACCTTCCTGCAGCGCGGCTACGACCAGGTGGTGCACGACGTGGCCCTGCAGGGGCTGCCGGTGCGCTTCGCCATCGACCGCGCGGGCCTCGTCGGTGCCGACGGCGCGACCCATGCCGGGGCCTTCGACATCGCCTATCTCGCCAACCTGCCCGGGTTCGTGGTGATGGCCGCCGGAGACGAGGCGGAACTCGTGCACATGGTCGCGACCGCCGCCGCCTGGGACGAGGGCCCGATCGCCTTCCGCTATCCGCGCGGCGAAGGTGTGGGGGTCGAGCTTCCCTCGCGCGGGCAGCCGCTCGAGATCGGCCGCGGCCGGGTGCTGCGCGAGGGCAGCGGCGTGGCGCTGCTGTCCTTCGGGGCGCATCTGGCCGAATGCCTGCGGGCGGCCGAGGATCTCGAGGCGCGGGGCGTGTCGGTCACCGTTGCCGATGCCCGCTTCGCCAAGCCGCTGGACACCGACCTGATTGCGCAGCTCGCCAACCATCACGCCGCGCTCGTCACCGTCGAGCAGGGCGCCGAGGGCGGCTTCGGGGCGCAGGTGCTGCACCACCTGGCCCGGACCGGACGGCTCGACCGAGGCCTGGCCATCCGCACCATGACGCTGCCCGACCGGTTCATCGAGCAGGCGAGCCCCGAGGCCATGTATCGCGACGCGGGTCTGACCGCGGCGGACATCGCGGCGACCGCGCTTTCGGCCCTCGGCATCGCCGCTCCGGCCTTCGGGCGCGCAAGGGCCTGACCCGGCGGCGCCGATCCTGCGTGCGGGGAAGGGAGGCGGGCGCTGCCCCAGGTTCCGCGTGCGGGGAGTCCGCGGGAGAATTCCGCAGGGAACGCCGCGAAGCCGCGTCCTTGCGGGACGGGTCTGCCCCGCGCCGTGCGGGGGTGGAGGCCCCTCCGCGGCGCACCGCGGGCCGGTTCTCGGCGCGCCCGGGCGCTTGACTTCCCCTCCGGCGCGGGCTTGATCGCCGGCGGACCCGAGCAAGCCGGAGCGCCCCGATGCACCCCTATCGCACCCATACCTGCGGCGCGCTCCGGCCCGAGGATGCCGGACGCATCGTGCGGCTGTCGGGATGGGTCCACCGGGTGCGCGACCATGGCGGCGTGCTGTTCGTCGATCTGCGCGACCATTACGGGATCACCCAGGTCGTGGCGGATTCCGACAGTCCGGCCTTCGCCGCGGTCGAGCGGGTGCGCTCGGAGTGGTGCATCCGCATCGACGGGGTGGTGAAGGCGCGCGACCCCGCGCTGGTGAACCCCAGGCTGCCGACCGGCGGGGTCGAGGTCTTCGTCACCGCGATCGCCGTTCTGTCCGAGGCCGCCGAACTGCCGCTGACGGTCTTCGGCGAGCAGGACTATCCCGAGGAAACGCGGCTGCGCTACCGCTTCCTCGATCTGCGGCGCGACAGGCTGCATGCGAACATCATGCTGCGTTCCCGCGTCATCCGCTCGCTGCGCGACAGGATGTGGGAGGCGGGCTTCACCGAGTTCCAGACCCCGATCATCACCGCCTCGAGCCCCGAGGGCGCGCGCGACTTCCTGGTGCCCTCGCGGCTGCATCGGGGCAAGTTCTACGCCCTGCCGCAGGCGCCGCAGCAGTTCAAGCAACTGATCATGGTCGCCGGCTTCGACCGCTACTTCCAGATCGCGCCCTGCTTCCGCGACGAGGACCCCCGCGCCGACCGTTCGCCGACCGACTTCTACCAGCTCGACGTCGAGATGAGCTTCGTCGAGCAGGACGACGTCTTCGCCGCCGTGGAACCGGTGATCCGCGGCGTCTTCGAGGAGTTCGGCGGCGGCCGGAAGGTCGATGCCGACTGGCCGCGCATCACCCATGCACAGGCCGCGCTGTGGTACGGCACCGACAAGCCCGACCTGCGCTGTCCGCTGAGGATGCAGGTGGTGTCCGACCACTTCCGCGGCTCGGGCTTCGCCATCTTCGCGCGGATGCTGGAGCAGGAGGGCACCGAGGTGCGTGCGATCCCCGCCCCGGGCGGCGGCTCCCGCGCCTTCTGCGACCGGATGAACGCCTTCGCCCAGGCCGAGGGGCTTCCGGGGATGGGCTACATCTTCTGGCGCGAGGAGGCGGGCGGGATCGCCGGCGCCGGTCCCGTGGCGAGGAACCTCGGCCCCGAGCGGACCGAGGCGATCCGCCGGCAGCTCGGCCTCAAGGCCGGCGACGCCGCCTTCTTCCTGGCCGGGCGGCCGGCCGACTTCGAGCGGGTGGCGGCGAAGGCCCGGGTGCAGGTCGGCCGCGAGCTCGGCCATTTCGACGAGGACCGCTTCGCCTTTGCCTGGATCGTCGATTTCCCGATGTACGAACGCGACCCCGAGACCGGGAAGATCGACTTCAGCCACAACCCCTTCTCGATGCCGCAGGGCGGGCTCGAGGCGCTGTCGGGCGATCCGCTGGCCGTGCGCGCCTTCCAGTACGACCTGGCCTGCAACGGCTACGAGCTGGTCTCGGGCGGCATCCGCAACCACCGGCCCGACATCATGCTGAAGGCCTTCGCGATCGCCGGCTACGGCCCCGAGGAGGTCGAGCGACGGTTCGGCGGCATGCTGTCGGCCTTTCGCTACGGCGCCCCGCCGCACGGCGGCTGCGCCGCCGGAATCGACCGCATCGTGATGCTGCTGGCCGACGAGCAGAACATCCGCGAGGTGATCATGTTCCCGATGAACCAGCGCGCCGAGGATCTGCTGCTCGGCGCGCCGTCCGAGCCGACGGGCGAGCAGCTGCGCGAGCTCGGGCTGCGGGTGGTGGCGGGCAAGGACTGACGCAGGCGCCCGGCGCGCGCCGGGCGCGGACCGGACGGCCCCCGCCCCCGACCGGGGATGCCGGCCGTCCGGCGACCCGGAACGGTCCGGGCGGCCGGCGGCGGCCCGGCCCTCAGCCCAGAACGCGCACCACCTTGTCCCGCGCCGCCGCACCCCGGACGATGGCGAGATGCGACTTCGGCAGGTCGAGCGCCGCGGCCAGAAGCTCGACCGCCGCGGCATTGGCGCGGCCGTCCGCGGGCGGCGCGGTCACCCGCGCCACCAGCCTTCCGGGCAGCACCTCGAGCGCCGTGCGCCGGGCCCTCGGGATCACGCGCAGCGCGATCTCGGTGCCGGGCGCGCGCAGATGCGCCAGTTCGGGCCAGGGCCGGGTCATCCGCGCCTCTGCGCACCGCCGCGAGTCGGGCCGCCCGACCGTCGGGCAGGATCCCCCGCCGCGCAAGGGGCGGGCACGACGGGGCGCCCTTGCGCCGGTGGCGGCGATGCCGCACATCTGCGCCGACAGGAGACGCCCATGCCCGCCCCGAATCCCGCCGCGCTCGAGTTCCTCCTGACCCGCCGCTCGCGGCCCGCCAAGACGCTCGGCCTGCCGGTGCCCGACCGCGCCGCCCTGCTGCCGATCCTGACCGCCGCCGCGCGCAGCCCCGACCACGGCAAGCTCGAGCCCTGGCGCTTCCTCGTGCTCGAGCGGCCGGCGCTGCTGCGCCTCGGCGCGGCCGTGCCGGCCCGCGCCGCCGAGTTGGGCATCGATCCCGAGCGCACCGCGAAGATGCGCGCGCAGTTCGACGATTCGCATCTGGCGGTCGTGGTGGTGGCGGCGCCGCGCCCCGACCCGAAGATCCCCGAGATCGAGCAGATCCTGTCCGCCGGGGCGGTGTGCCTGGCGCTGCGGAACGCCGCGCTGGCCGCAGGCTGGGGCGCGAACTGGCTGACCGGCTGGGCGATGCACGACGCCGACTTCCGCCAGCGCCATCTCGGGCTCGCGCCGTCCGAGTTCGTGGCCGGCATCATCCACCTCGGCACGGAAACCACCGCGCCCCCGGACCGGCCGCGCCCCGATCTCGGGCGCATCGTCGCCTGGGTCGAGGCGTGATCCTCGGCGACTTCCTGAAGGCGATCGGCCAGCTCGGCGACCCCCGCTTCCGCCGGGTGGTCTGGATGGGCATCGCGCTCAGCCTGGCGCTGCTGCTTGCGATCTACGGGCTGTTCCTCGGGGCGATCCAGTGGCTCGTTCCCGACGAGCCGATCGAGATTCCCTTCGTCGGCCCGGTCGCCGCGCTGGACACGCTGCTCAGCTTGGGCTCGCTGCTGTTCATGATCGGCCTCAGCGTCTTCCTGATGGTGCCGGTGGCCTCGGCCTTCACCTCGTTCTTCCTCGACGACGTGGCCGCGGCGGTCGAGGCGCGCCATTACCCGCACCTGCCGCCCGTTCCGCGGGCGTCGTTCTGGCAGGGCCTGACCGACACGGTGAACTTCTTCGGCCTGATCGTGCTTGTGAACACCCTGGCGCTGGCGCTCTACGTGTTCGCCGGGCCGCTGTTCCCGGTGGTGTTCTGGGCGGTCAACGGCTTCCTGCTGGGGCGCGAGTATTTCATGATGGCGGCGATGCGGCGGCTGGGGCGCAAGGGCGCGCGGGCGCTGCGCCGCCGGCATGCGCTCGAGATCTGGGCGGCGGGGACGCTGATGGCGGCGCCGCTGTCGGTTCCGCTCGTCAACCTCGTGATGCCGGTGCTGGGCGCGGCGACCTTCACTCACCTCGTGCAGCGTCTGACGCCGCCGGAGGCAGCCGGCCCAGCCAGTCGATATCCCCGATCCCGATCGCGCCCGACAGGATCGCCGCCGCAAGCACGAACCACAGGATCGCGGCGATCCAGGTGGTCAGCCGCAGCTTCGCGCGCATCATCAGCCCCTCGGGCGCGCCTTCCGGTGTGCCGGGAACCACATGCCCCGCCTCGCCCTGGGTGGTCAGCCGCAACGGCAGCACGACGAACAGGACGAGGAACCACAGGACCGCGAACAGGACGATCCCCGAGGTCACGCCCATCACGCCTGCTCCAGTTCCACGAGACAGCCGGCGAAGTCCTTCGGGTGGAGGAACAGCACGGGCTTGCCATGCGCGCCGATCTTCGGCTCGCCGCTGCCGAGCACGCGGGCACCCGCCGCGCGCAGCCGGTCGCGGGCGGCGAGGATGTCCTCCACCTCGTAGCAGATGTGATGGATGCCGCCGGCGGGGTTTTTCTCGAGGAAACCCGCGATGGGCGACCCGTCTCCGAGCGGATGCAGAAGCTCGATCTTCGTGTTGGGAAGCTCGATGAAGACCACGGTCACGCCGTGGTCGGGCTCGTCCTGCGGCGCTCCGACGCGGGCGCCCAGCGTGTCGCGGTACTGGGCGGCGGCGGCGGCGAGGTCGGGCACGGCGATGGCGACGTGGTTCAGGCGTCCGATCATGGGCGGTCTCCACCGGGCAACACTTCTGCTTATGGGGTGCCGCCGGAGGCGACGCAAGGGCGGGCAACCGCCGCCCGCACCCTGCGGCGCGCGGCGGACCGTCAGCACAGCGCGGGATCGCGGGCGGCCAGCAGCGGCCGGGTGAGGTCGGAAAGCCGCAGGCGCTGCCGCCCTTCGGCATCGAAGTTCGCCGGATCGAGCCATGCGGCATGGGCCGCGGCAAGCCGCGGCCAGTCGGCGTCGGTTGCCGCGAACCAGGCGGTGTCGCGGTTGCGGCCCTTGACCACCATGTGCTGGCGGAAGATGCCCTCGAAGCTCAGCCCCAGCCGCTCGGCCGCCCGGCGCGAGGCGAGGTTCCGCGCGTCGCATTTCCATTCGAAGCGGCGGTAGCCGAGGCCGAAGGCGGTGCGCATCAGAAGATGCCAGGCCTCGGTCGCCGCCCGCGACCGGGCCAGCGCGGGGGCGAGGACGATGTGGCCGAGCTCGATCGTGCCGTGGGCGGGGGTGATCCTGAGAAAGGCCGCGACGCCTGCGGGCGCGGTCTCGCCCCGGGCGGTCAGCGCGAAGAACAGCGGGTCGTCCCCGGCCGTCTGCGCGGCGATCCAGCGGGCGTAGGCGGCCGCGTCGGGGAAGGGGCCGTAGGCCATGAAGCGCCACAGCGCGTCCCGGCCGGCGACGGCCGCGTGCAGGGCCGGCGCATGGGCCGGTTCCAGCGGGTCGAGCGCGACCCACCGGCCCGCCAGAGGCGCGCGGCGGGGTGGGGGAGGCGGGCGCCAGGCGGCCAGAGGGGAGGCGAGGGGGGCGGGGTCGTCCATCGCCCGAAGCCTAGAGCGGGA
>CALDYW010000098.1 GCA_937944395.1 uncultured Paracoccaceae bacterium
CGGCGGCCGGGGCAGCGGCGGATCGGCCGGCGGGCCGCAGGGTTCGCTGTTCTGACCGGCCGCCCCGGGCCGGCCGGGAGCGGCCGGAGAAGACGCCCTGCGGGCGGCCCCGGGTGGACAACCCGCGCCCGCGTGCCACGCGCCGCCGTCAGCCGGCCTGCATCCGCTGGATGTAGGCGCGCAGTTCCTCGGCCTCGCGGCGGGCATCCCTCAGCCCGTCCATCGCTGCGCGCAGCTCGGCTTCGGTCTGGGCGATGTGGTTGATCAGTTCCGCCTCGCGCGCTTCGAGATAGGCGATCGCCTGGTCGCGCAGCTCCTCGGCCTCGTGCAGTTCCTGCGCCATGCGCTCGAGTTCGCCGATCTCGGCGCCGGAGACGCGGGTGAAGCGGTGCAGCAGCCAGTAGGCGAACCACCCCAGCGAGAAGGCCACGAACAGGATGATCGCCGTGACCACGATGAACTCGGTGCGGTTCATTCCTGCGCCTCCGGTTCCCCGGCCCCGTCCGGCGCAGGGTCCGGCTCGGCCCTCGCGGCCGGAGCGGCCAGGACGAACTCGATCCGCCGGTTTGCCTCGCGCCCCTCCTCGGTCGCGTTGTCGGCGATCGGCCGGCTTTCGCCGTAGCCGACCGCGGTCAGGTTGCCGGTGGGCACGCGGCGGCCCATCAGCGCCGCCAGCACCGATTCGGCGCGCGCCTGGCTCAGCGCCAGGTTCATCTCGTCGCGGCCCTGGCTGTCGGAATGGGCCGCGATCTCGATCGGCACGTCGGCGCAGCGCTTCAGTTCGGCGGCGATGCGGTCGAGGATCGGGTAGGCATCGGCCGAGATCTCGGCCGAGCCGGGAGCGAAGGTGATCTTGCGCTCCGCCAGGATCGCCGTGATCGCGGCCACGCATTCGGCGGGCGTGGGCAGCGCCGCCAGCGGATCGAGCCGCGCCTCGTAGGCGACCTCGATCTCGAAGCTCGCCCCGTCGCCCAGCTTGGCGGCCAGGATCCTCGCGATCGCCGCCCGTGCGCCGCGGTCGCCCGCGGTGCCCCTGACCGACAGCGTGTCGGGCCGCACCACCGCCTGCCCGTGGGCAAGCTTCGCCAGCGACTCGAGCGCGGCCAGCACCCGCACCGGCCAGCCCTCGGGCAGGTCCGGGTCGATGCGGGTCGCGGCATCGACCTGCCCGGCTCCGAACCGCGCCACGGCGTAGCTTTCCACCACCTCGCGCACTGCCGGATCGGTCAGCCGCCCGCGCAGCTGCAGCTTGCCCTCGGGTGTCAGCACCGCGGTGAACTCGGGCGGACCGTCGGGCGCGTCGGTGGCGGGCGGGCGCATCCGCACCGCGGTCAGCGCGAAGGCGTCCGGCAGGGCGCGGTCGAGTTCGCCCACGACCCGGTCGAAGGCGGTCGGCGGCACGGTGTGCGGCACGACCAGCGACACGTCGGTGTCCGAAAAGGTCAGCGTCCCCTCGCCGAGTTCGGCCAGCGCGGCGATGCCCGCCTCCGCCGCCGCGGCCCAGCGCGGCGAGGGCACCCCGAGGCCCACGGTGCAGTCGATCTGCCCCTCGGCCCCGGCGGCGACGGCGGCCGCCAGGATCCGCCGCCGCGACGCCTCGGTATCGGCCGAGCAGGCGTCGAACCGCGCACCCGCGCCGTCGATCAGGAAGCGCAGCGTGAACGGCGTGATCACCGGCCGGGGGGCCGAGAGCGCCAGCACCACATGCAGGCCGGGCGGTGCGATCCGGGCCAGTTCGCTCTCGATCCGCGCCTTCTCGGCGGCGCTTCCGGTGATCGCCGTCACCTTGACCCGCTCGGGCGCGATCGAGACCTTCGAACGCGGCAGCCGCCGCAGCGCCTCCCAGCCGAAGGCCAGGGCCCGGTCCCAGCCGGCGGGCGTGGGGAAGTCGGCCGCCTCGAGCATGTCGGCCACCTCGGTGCCCGGGGCGAGTTCCCCCATCCGGGCCCGCAGGGCCTCGCGGTCCTCGCCGAGCGGCACGAGGCCGATCAACTGCACGCCATCATCGTTGCGCAGCGCCTCGATCGAGAAGTCCGGGGGGCGCATCGCCTCGGCCGGGCGCACCTCCATCGCGTCGATCAGTCGGGCGCTGTCCACCACGGCGGCGGCGACCGACAGCGCACGGAACCGCTGTGCCTCGGTCTCGGCCATGCCGGAAAGCCGCAGCTGCAGTCCGTCGGCCGAAACCTCGACCCAGTCCTGCCCCGCCAGCGCCAGTGCGGTGCGCACCGCCAGCGACGACCGGTTCTCGATCGCGCCCACCGCCACAGTGGCCGCCGCCAGCGACAGGGCGGCACCGGTCAGCAGGGCGACGGGAAGCAGGAAGCGGCGGCCGATCGGCATGGGCGCGGACCTCGCGGGTCGGGGACGGGGTCGGGTTCTAGGGCCCGCCCGTCCCGGGTTCAATCAGGCCAGCAGGGCAGCGGCGAGAAACAGCGCAGGCAGAAGTCCCGCCGTCCGGTTCGACCGGAACAGCGCCAGGCAGCGCTCGGGGTCGCTCATGTCGAACCGGCGGAGCTGCCACCACAGGTGCCAGCCGAAGGCCCAGACGCCGGCCAGCGCAAGCCCCAGGGCAAGGCCCGAGGCCCCGCGGGGAACGAAGGCCGCCACGACGGCAGCGGCCATCAGTCCCACGGCGGCGGCGAGGAACCCCGCAAGCCAGGCCGGCGTCCGCGCCCCGAACAGCCGCGCCGTCGAGCGCACGCCGATCAGCGCGTCGTCCTCGCGATCCTGATGGGCATAGATCGTGTCGTAGAACAGGGTCCAGGCGAGTCCCGCCAGGTACATCGGCAGCGCCGGCCAGTCGAGCGCGCCGGCATGGGCGGTCCAGGCCAGCAGCACCCCCCAGTTGAAGGCCACCCCGAGGAACAGCTGCGGCCACCAGGTGAACCGCTTGGCGAAGGGATAGACCAGCACCGGCAGGAGCGAGGCGAGCCCGATCAGGATCGTCGCGCTGTTGAACGAGAACAGGATCGCCGCCGCCAGCGCCGCCTGCAGCGCCATCCAGCCGGCGGCCTGCGCCACCGTGACCTGACCGGCCGGCAGCGGCCGCGACCGGGTCCGCGCCACCCGGGCGTCGATGTGCCGGTCGGCGATGTCGTTCCAGGTGCAGCCCGCGCCGCGCATCAGGATCGCGCCCAGCGCACAGCCGCCGGCGATCCAGGCGTCCCATCGCTGCAGGCTGTCGGGGTTCGCGCCGATCGCCAGCAGCAGCCCCCAGAGGCAGGGAATGAACAGAAGCCAGCTGCCGGCCGGCCGGTCGGCCCGCGACAGGCGCAGATACGGCCGGGCAGCGGCCGGGGCGAACCTGTCCACCCAGTTGCCGGGCTCGGCGTCGGCCACGGGGCGGCTCGCCTCTGGCATGTCCAGCCGGTCCGGCATACCCTCGGCCCCCGATGGTGGCGCGTGTCCGGCTCTTTCTAGACCAGCCGCTTGCGGCGGGGCAAGCTGCGCGGCTCGCGCCGGCGCAGGCGCATTATCTCTTTTCGGTGATGCGTCTCGGGGCCGGCGATCCGGTGCTGGTGTTCGACGGCATCAGCGGCGAGTGGCGGGCCGAGGTGGCCGAGGCGGGCCGGCGCGGGGGAAGCCTGATGGTGCGCGAGCGGCTGCGCCCGGCGGTGCCGCCGCCCGACCTGTGGCTCGTGTTCGCGCCGCTCCGGAAGGCGCGCACCGACCTTGTGGTCGAGAAGGCGGTGGAACTGGGCGCGGCACGGATCCTGCCGGTGGCCAGCGAACGCACCGGGGCCGAACGGCTGCGCCCCGACCGGCTGCGCGCCATCGCCGTCGAGGCGGCCGAGCAGTGCGGTGCGACGGTGGTGCCCGAGGTCGCCGCGCTGCAGCCGCTCGCGCGCCTCTTGGACGGCTGGCCCGGGGACCGCAGGCTCCACTGGGCCGACGAGGCCCTTGCCGGGGCCTCCGGCGCGGCGGGTCCGGACGCCGACGCCCGGGGTCCGGCGGCGCTGCTGATCGGGCCCGAGGGCGGCTTCACCGACAGCGAGCGCGCCCGGCTGCGGGCGCTGCCCCAGGCAAGGCCGATGCGGCTCGGGCCGCGGATCCTGCGCGCCGAGACGGCGGCGATCGCCGCGCTGGCGCTGTGGCAGGCGACGGCGGGCGACTGGTGCCCGGCAGAGGCGACGCCGGGACAGCGGCATGGATGAGACCGCCTGTCGCGCCTGGCTCGAGGCCGAGGGCTACGGCCCGAACACGGTGGCCACGCAACTGTCGCTGGCGCGCCGCCTCGAAGCCGCCTACGGCGACCTGGCCGGTCTCGCGGCCGGTCCAGGCCGGGACGCGATGGCGGCCGGACTGAGCTGTTCCTCGGCCGACGAGCGCGCCGGCCGGCCGAACCCCTCGCGTCTCGAGATCGGCGGAATGCTGCGCACGGCGCTCGCCTCGTATCGCAGCGCCGCCGCGCTCTACCGCCGGTTCCTCGCCGAGACGGACGCCCTGCCCGCGTCGCCCGGCGCACCCGAGGCCGGGGCGGCCGCGGCCGTCGCGGGCGCCGCGGAAGCCGCCGGTGCCGGGGCAGCGGCCGCCCGACCGCCCCGAGCCGGCCGGACCGACACCGACGGCCAGCGCTTCGCGCTCGAGCGCGACATGCAGCGCGCCCTGCAGCGCGCCCTGCGGCGCGACATCGCCGCGCCGGAGCCGGGCCTCGGGATGGTCGATGACGGGGTCGGGCGGGCGGTGACCTCGGGCCAGATCGACATCCCCTGCCGCGACGGCGACGGCGCGCCGGTCGTCGTCGAGCTCAAGGCCGGCCGCGGCGACGCACGGGGGATCGGTCAGACGCTCGGCTACATCGGCGACCTCATGGACGAGGAGGCGCCGACGCCGGTGCGCGGCATCATCGTCGCCGAGGATTTCGACACCCGAACCCGCGCCGCCGCCCGCGCGGTGCCCGCGCTCAGGCCGGGGCGCTACCGGATCGGGTTCCGCTTCAGCGAGGCCGACGGGGATGCGCCGTGAGCGGGGGCGGGTTCCTCCGCCCGGGCGCCGTCGCGGCGCTGCGGCGCTGGCGCGAGGTCGCCGGAGCGCTGGCGCTGACCGCGGGCGGCCTGTGGGTCGCGGGGCTGGGCGGCTGGTTCTTCCTCGCGGCCGGGGGGCTGCTGGCGACCGCGGGTGCAGGGGGTGCGCTCCTGGCGCTGCGCCGGCTGCGATTTGCCCGCGACGTGGACCAGCCCGGCATCGTCGAGATCGACGAGGGGCAGGTGCGCTACTTCGGCCCCGCCGGCGGCGGGTTCGCCGCTCTGCCCGACCTCGTCGCCCTCGACCTGCTGACCGACGCCCGGGGCCGGAAATGGTGGCGCCTCGCCGAGGCCGGAGGCAGCGCCCTCGACGTGCCCGCGGCCGCGATGGGGGCCGACCGGCTGTTCGAGGCCTTCGCGACGCTTCCGGGACTGTCCTCGGCCCGGCTCGTCGCCGCGCTCGAGAGCCCGGCGACGGCGCCCGTGCCGGTCTGGCGCAGGGCCGTCCCGGACCCCCGCCGGGCCTTGACTTGACGGGGCTGCCGCGACAGGCATGGCCGTCCCGAAGGGCCGGAAGCGCGGAGCCTCGCCACCCATGTCGATCCCCCAGAGCGGCGGCGGCGCCCCGATCGAGCGCGAGAGCGACCTTGCCGACTACCTCGCCGCGGGCTGCAAGCCGCCGGATGCGTTCCGCATCGGCACCGAGCACGAGAAGTTCGGCTTCCTGACCGACACCCATGCCCCGCTGCCCTACGACGGGCCGCGCTCGATCCGGGCGATCCTCGAGGCGCTCGCCGATCGCTTCGGCTGGACCCCCGTGCGCGAGGGGGCGAACGTGATCGGGCTCGCCCGCGGGGGGGCGAACATCTCGCTCGAGCCCGGCGGGCAGTTCGAGCTCTCGGGGGCCGCGGTCGCCACCCTGCACGAGACGGCCGCGGAACTCGACGGCCATCTCGCCGAACTGGCCGAAGTGGCGCGGCCGATGGGCGCGGGCTTCCTCGGCATGGGTGCGGCGCCGGTCTGGCGGCACGGGGACATGCCGATGATGCCGAAGGGGCGCTACCGGCTGATGACCGAGTACATGGGCCGGGTGGGCCGCCTCGGCACGCAGATGATGTACCGGACCTGCACGGTGCAGGTGAACCTCGACTTCGCCTCCGAGGCCGACATGGTGCGGAAGCTGCGCGTCGCGCTGGCGTTGCAGCCGGTGGCGACGGCGCTGTTCGCCAACTCGCCCTTCCTCGAGGGCCGGCCGAACGGTCACCGCAGCTGGCGCAGCCGGATCTGGCGCGACCTCGACCCGGCGCGCACCGGGATGCTGCCCTTCGTGTTCGAGGACGGTTTCGGATTCGAGGCCTATGTGCAGTATGCGCTCGACGTGCCGATGTACTTCGTCTACCGCGACGGGCGCTACATCGACGCCCTCGGCCAGAGCTTCCGCGACTTCCTCAGGGGCCGGTTGCCGGCGCTGCCGGGCGAGCTGCCGACCCTGTCGGACTGGGCCGACCACCTGACGACGATCTTCCCCGAGGCCCGGCTCAAGCGCTTCATCGAGATGCGCGGTGCCGACGCGGGCGACCGGGCCCACCTGACCGCGCTGCCCGCCTTCTGGACGGGGCTGCTCTACGATCCCGCCGCCCTCGACGCCGCCTGGGATCTTGCGCGCGGGCTCGACGGCGCGACCCGCGAGGGGCTGCGGATCGCCGCCGCCGAGGCGGGACTGGCCGGCGCGGCGGGCGGGGTGCGGCTTCTCGATCTCGCCCGCGAGGCGGTCGCGATCGCGCGCGCGGGGCTCGCCGCGAGGGCGCGGCCGGGCGGCGGCGCGGCGGACGAGACCGGCTTCCTGGCGCCGCTCTCGGAGAGCCTGGCCACCGGCCGCACGCCGGCCGACCGGCTGCTCGAGCTCTGGGCCGGCGACTGGGCGCGCGATCCCGGGCGGATCTACGACGATCCGCTCTGCCGGCTGGTGTGATCGGGGGCAGGGGGGCTCTGCCCCCCGTCCCCGGCAGGGCCGGGGACTCCCCCCGGGATATTTCGGGACCGGACATGCAGGCAGGTCCATGTCTGGTCCGGAAATATCCTCGGGGGGGGGGCGCGCGGGCACCGCGCGGCCCGGGGGGCAGACAGCCCCCCTCTGCGGCCGGACCGGGCGCGCAGCGCGGCACCGGGCGCGCGGCACCGGGCGCGCGGCACCGGGCGCGCGGCGCGGCGTGGCCGGTCGGGAAGGCCGCATCGGCGCTCAGCGCCCGCGACCGATCCTCGGTTCGGTGCCGGCCGCCAGCCGGGCGATGTTGCCGCGGTGGCGCAGCAGGACGAGTGCGGCGAGTGCGGCGAACAGGGCGGCGGTTCCGGAGGCGCCCAGCAGCAGCGCCCAGACCGGCGAGGATGCGGTCGCGACGAGGCCGGCCAGCGAGGCGTAGCGGAAGGCGCCGGCGACGGCGGCCCAGGTCAGCGCCGCGGCCAGGCCGACCGGCCAGGCAAGCGCAAGGGCGACCCCGAAGAAGGTCGAGACCCCCTTGCCGCCGCGGAACCCGAGCCAGACCGGAAAGCAGTGGCCGACGAGCGCGGCGAGGCCGGCGAGCTGTGCGGCGTCGCCGGCCGCCAGAGCCCGCGCCGCGAGCACCGCCGCCGCGCCCTTCAGTCCGTCGAGCAGGAGCGTCGCCGCCGCCGCCCGCTTCGAGCCCGTTCGCAGCACGTTGGTCGCGCCGATGTTGCCCGACCCGATCGCCCGCACGTCGCCGAGGCCGAGCATCCGGGTGACGATCAGGCCGAACGGCACGGACCCGGCGAGGTAGCCCAGCACGGCCCAGAGGACGAGGACGACCGGGGCGGAGACGGGATCGGGCATCAGCCGTCAACCGGCGGAAAGACCTGGCGCCCGCCGACGAAGGTCGCCCGCACCCGGCCCTGCATCCGGGCCCCGTCGAAGGGGGTGTTCCGGGCCTTGGAGCGCAGGCAGAACCGGTCGAGCCGGAAGGGTGCGTCGGGGTCGAACAGCACCAGGTCGGCCGGTGCCCCCGGCGAGATCCGGCCGCAGGCGAGGCCGAGCCGGCGGGCGGGATTGAGGCTGAGCGCCCGGAACAGCTTGGGCAGGTCGAGCGCGCCGGCATGGACGAGGCGCAGGGCCGCGGGCAGGAGCGTCTCGAGCCCGACCGCGCCCGGGGCGGCCTCCTCGAAGGGCAGGCGCTTGGCCTCCTCGTCCTGCGGCGTGTGATGCGAGCCGATGACGTCGATCAACCCCTCGGCCACCGCCGTCACCGCGGCAATCCGGTCCTCCTCGGACCTCAGCGGCGGGGTCAGGCGGAAGAAGGTCCGGAACTCGGCGATGTCGAGGTCGTTGAGGGTGAGGTGATGCACCGAGACGCCGGCGGTCACGTCGAGCCCCGCGGCCTTGGCACGCGCGAGTGCGGGCAGGGCGGCGGCGGTGGTCACCTGGTCGGCGTGGTAGCGCACGCCGGTCATCTCGACCAGGGCCAGGTCGCGCTCGAGTCCGATGCGCTCGGCCATCGGGTGCACCGCCGGCAGCCCCATGCGTGCCGACATCTGCCCCGCGGTCGCCGCGGCCCCGGCCGAGAGCGCCGGCTCCTGCGGATGCCCGACGACCAGCGCGCCGAAGCCGCGCGCGTAGGTCATGGCGCGCGCCAGCACCCGGGCGTCCGCGACCGGACGCATGCCGTCCGAGAAGGCCAGCGCCCCGGCATCGAGAAGAAAGCCGATCTCGGTCATCTCGCGGCCTTCGCGGCCCTTGGTCAGGGCCGCCATGTGGCGGATGCGGACCGCCGCGGCCGCGGCCGCCCGGCGCGTGACGAACTCCAGCGTCTCGGGGCTGTCGATCGGCGGGGTCGTGTCGGGGCGGGCGACGACGGTGGTGACGCCGCCCGCCGCCGCCGCCAGTCCGGCCGAGCGGAAACTCTCCCGGTGCCGTTCGCCCGGTTCGCAGATCTGCACGCCCCAGTCCACGATGCCCGGCGCCAGGCACCGCCCGGCGCCGTCGATCACCCGCGCGCCGGGCGGCGCCGCGGCCGGCAGGCTGCCCGCCGGTCCGGCGGCGACGACGAGCCCGCCCTCGGACAGCAGGTCGCCGGACATTTCGGTGCCGGCCTCCGGGTCGATCAGGCGCACGTTGCGCAGCAGGAGCGGCGGCGCGGTCATGACCCGTCCCGGTCGGGATCGGCCCCGCCGCCGCCGCGGCGCAGACGTTCCATCAGCGCGAAGACCTCGCCGGCGCCGGCGATCCGCTCGAACCCCACCGGCACCTCGTGGCTGCGGTCGTCGATCCGCTCGGTCCGGGTCGCGAACCAGACGGTGCCGGGGTCGTTCCCGTCCCAGCGGATCCGGCTCTGCGGCCGGATCGTCCAGCGCTCGAGGTCGCGGCCGAGCAGCGGCAGGCGGGTCGCGATGAAGGCGCGCCGGTCGGTCAGCGTGTACCAGGTTCCGCGCCGCCTCTGGAGGGTCCAGAGCGGGCCCCAGACGATGATGCCGAGCACGAGCAGGCCGGGCAGAAGCACGAAACTCCAGGCTCCGCGACCGGACAGGGCGGCGGGCAGGAAACCCCAGAGGATGAAGCCCAGCATCGCCAGACCCGCCAGTCCGGTGACCACATGCGCGGGCTCGAGGCGGAAGGACGCTTCCGGCCGGCCCTGCCAGAGGATGCGCTCGCCGGGCGCGAGGATGCCCTCCCAGCCGGCGGGCACGGCCCCGGCCCCGGTCCCGGTTCGGGTGCCGCCGACCTCAGACAAGAACGCCCCCCGCGGCGCGCAGGCCGCGCTCGGCGCGCAGGTTGCGCGCGAGCAGGTCCATCACCGCCATGCGCACCGCCACCCCCATCTCGACCTGGTCCTGGATCACGCTGCGGCGCAGGTCGTCGGCGAGCAGCCCGTCGATCTCGACGCCCCGGTTCATCGGTCCCGGGTGCATGATGATCGCATCCTCGCGGGCGTGGCGGAGCTTGGCCGCGTCCAGCCCGTAGCGGTGGAAGTACTCGCGCTCGGAGGGGATCAGGCCTCCCTCCATCCGCTCGCGCTGGAGCCTCAGCATCATCACCACGTCGGCGCCGCGCAGCCCCTCGGCCATGTCGGCGAACACCTCGCAGCCCCATTCCGCCGCTCCCGGCGGAACCAGCGTCGGCGGTCCGATCAGGCGGATGCGGTTCTCCATCAGCCCGAGCAGGCGGATGTTCGAGCGCGCGACGCGGCTGTGGGCGATGTCGCCGCAGATCGCGACCGTCAGGCGGGTCAGCCGGCCCTTGGCGCGGCGGATGGTCAGCGCGTCGAGCAGCGCCTGCGTGGGGTGTTCGTGACGCCCGTCGCCGGCGTTGATCACCGCGCAAGCGACCTTCGAGGCGAGCAGGTGAACCGCGCCGGAGGCCGGATGCCGGACCACCAGCAGGTCGGGATGCATGGCGTTCAGCGTCATCGCCGTGTCGATCAGCGTCTCGCCCTTGCGCAGGCTCGACTGGGCGATCCCCATGGTCATCACATCGGCGCCGAGACGCTTGCCGGCCAGTTCGAACGAGGCCTGGGTGCGGGTCGATGGCTCGAAGAACAGGTTGATCTGGGTCAGCCCCGCAAGCGCGTCGGCGCGCTTGTCGGTGCGCCGGTTCAGATCGACGTAGCGCTCGGCAAGGTCGAGGACCGCGACGATCTCGTCCGGCGCGAGCTGTGGAATGCCAAGCAGGTGGCGCGCGCGGAAGGTCATGGCGGGTCCGGGTTCGGCTGACGGATCCGTTATGCCAAGCCCGCCGGGCGCCGGCAACCGCACGATCATGCCGCGCCGCCGCGCGGGCGGCGGCCGGCCCTGCCCCGGGGGCTCTGCCCCCGCCGCCCCTGCGGGGCGGCTCCCCCGGGATATTTCCGGACCGGACATGGAGCGGC
>CALDYW010000099.1 GCA_937944395.1 uncultured Paracoccaceae bacterium
CGGCCGCCCGGGTGCAGGGGGGCGCGCACCGGCGCGCCGCCCCGGCGCGCGCGGCACCGCCCGGCGCGCGGGGTCCGGGCCCGCGCCCGGCCTCAGCCGAGGCCCGCGCCCTGCTGCCAGGGTTTCACCAGGTTGCCGAAGCGGGTGAAGCGGCCCTCGAACGACAGCTCCACGGTGCCGATCGGCCCGTGCCGCTGCTTGCCGATGATCACCTCGGCCTTGCCGTGGACCTTCTCCATCTCCTCCTGCCAGCGGGCGATCTTCTCGAGCTCGTGGTCGCCGGGCTTCTCGCGTTCCTTGTAGTATTCCTCGCGGTAGACGAACATCACCACATCGGCGTCCTGCTCGATCGACCCCGATTCGCGCAGGTCCGACAGCTGCGGCCGCTTGTCCTCGCGGTTCTCGACCTGGCGGCTGAGCTGGCTCAGCGCCACCACCGGGATGTCGAGCTCCTTGGCCACGGCCTTCAGCCCCTGGGTGATCTCGCTGACCTCGTTCACCCGGCTGTCGCGGGCGGTGGCAGGGCGGACGAGCTGGAGGTAGTCCACGAACAGCACGTCGAGCCCGTGCGTGCGCTTCAGCCGGCGGGCGCGGGCGGCAAGCTGGGCGATCGGCAGCGCCGGCGTGTCGTCGATGAACAGCGGGCAGGCTTCCAGCAGTTTCGCGGCATCGACGAAGCGGCGGAACTCGGCCTCGGTCATGTCGCCGCGGCGGATCTGTTCGGAGGGCACCTCGGCAACTTCGGACAGCACCCGCGCGGCCAGCTGCTCGGCCGACATCTCGAGGCTGAAGAAGCCCACGACCCCGCCGTCCACCGCGCCCTCGGTGCCGTCCGGCCGGCGGCCGCGGCGGTAGGCGCGGGCGATGCTGAAGGCGATGTTGGTGGCCAGCGCCGTCTTTCCCATCGACGGCCGGCCGGCGAGGATCAGCAGGTCTGACCGGTGCAACCCGCCGAGCTTGCGGTCGAGATCGGCGAGCCCGGTCGACAGCCCGGCAAGCCCGCCCTCGCGCTGGTAGGCGGCATTGGCGACGTTGACGGCATCGGTGACGGCGCGCAGGAAGCTCTGGAACCCGGAGTCGCTGCGCCCCTGCTCGGCCAGCTTGTAGAGCCTCTGCTCGGCCTCGACGATCTGCTCGTCGGGCCCGCTGTCCACGTCCACGCTTGCGGCGCGGGCCGCGATGTCGCGGCCGAGCGCGATCAGTTCCCGACGCACCGCCAGGTCGTGCAGCATCTGCGCATAGTCGCGCGCGGCGAAGGCCGAGATCGCGGCCCCGGCCAGCCGCGCCAGATAGCCCGGACCCCCCAGAACCTTCAGCCCCTCGTCGTCCTCGAGGAAGGGTTTGAGGGTGACAGGGGACACCAGCGCGCCGCGCTGGATGCGCGCGGCGGCGACCTCCCAGATGCGGCGGTGGACGGGTTCGTGGAAATGCTCCGGCCGGGTGATCGCGCTCACCCGGTCGAAGATCTCGTTGTTGACCAGAACCGCACCCAGCAGCTGCTGCTCGGCCTCGATGTTGTGCGGCAATCCGCCGTCCTCGGCGGCGCGATCCATTGCGGACCTAAGCGCGGTGATGTCGGCCATTCCTGCCCCCCTTGCCCCGTTGGTCTGCCCCGCCACGCCCTATGCCCGATCCCGGCCCGGCGCGAAAGTTCAACAAGCCTGTGGACGGCGGCCCGAAGAACCCTGTGGAGGACGGGCGCTTCCGTCACACCTGCGCTTGAGCCTACCATATCTTCGCGGTGCTGTCGCCGGCATCCCCTTATCTGGTGGCAGAACGCTGATTCGCGGGGTCTGCCGCAGCCGCTCGGGGGGGTGGGGCGCGCCGGGTTGGGGGCCGCTCCGGGGGGGCGGGGAGGCGATCGCACCCCGGGCGCGGATGCCGGCCCGCGCGCGCGTCTCCGCACGGCCGCCCCGGTCTGCGGTCAGTATCCGCGCGCGATGCGCCAGCCCTCGGGATCGGCCAGGAAGCGCGCCACCTCGTCGAGGGTCGATGCCGCGAACCGGCCGCCGCTGCGCGCCTCGGCCAGCACGTCGGCCCAGGTGCAGAGCGCGGTGAGCCGCACGCCTTCGGCCGCAAGCCGCGCCTCGGTCTGGGGGAAGATGCCGTAGGAGAAGATGACGGCGGTATGGGCGCAGCTTGCCCCGGCTTCGCGCAACGCCGCCACGAAGGAAAGCTTCGAGCCGCCGTCGGTCGCCAGATCCTCGACCAGCAGCACCCGCGCGCCCTCGGGCACCAGCCCCTCGATGCGGGCATTTCGTCCGTAGCCCTTGGGCTTCTTGCGCACATAGGCCATCGGCAGCGCCAGCCGCTCGGCGATCAGGGCGGCGAAGGGGATCCCCGCGGTCTCGCCGCCGGCGATCACGTCGAAGGCCTCGAACCCGGCCTCGGCCATGACCCTGGCGGCGAGGAAGTCCATCAGCGTCGCCCGCACGCGGGGAAAGCCGATCAGCCGCCGGCAGTCGACGTAGGTGGGCGCGCGCCGGCCCGAGGCGAGCGTGAAGGGTTCCTCGGTGTTCAGGTGGACCGCGCCGGTCTCGAGCAGCATGGCGGCGGTCAGCCGGGCGACCTCGGCGGCGGGCAGGTGGACGGCGGGGATCACGCGGCCGCTCCCCCGGCCCGCGCGGGAACCACCTTCCAGTGCAGGGCGAACCCGGGGTCGAACACGGTCACCGGCCCGGCGCCGGTGACGAGCTTGCCGGCGGGCGGCAGCGCCTCGCCCCGGCGCAGCGTCAGCGTGCCGGCGTTTTCGGGAAGGCCGTAGAAGGCCGCCCCGTGGCGGGAGACGAACCCCTCGAGGCGGTCGAGCGCGCCGGCTGCCTCGAAGACCGCCGCCACCACCGCCAGCGCCACCGGCGCGGTGAAGCAGCCGGCGCAGCCGCAGGCATGTTCCTTCAGCCCGTCCGGATGCGGCGCCGAGTCGGTGCCGAGGAAGAACCGCCCGTCGCCGGAGGTTGCCGCCGCCACCAGCGCGTCGCGATGGCGGGCGCGCTTGGCGACCGGCAGGCAATAGTAGTGCGGCCGGATGCCGCCGGCGAGAAGGTGGTTGCGGGTGAGCACCAGGTGGTGGGCGGTCAGGGTGCCGGCGATCCCGGGGCCGGACCCGCGCACGTACTCCACCCCCTCAGCGGTGGTCACATGCTCGAGCACCACGCGCAGCCCCGGCACCCGGCGGCGCAGGGGCTCGAGCACGCGGGTGAGGAAAACCGCCTCGCGGTCGAAGATGTCCACCTCGGGGTCGGTCACCTCGCCATGGATGCAGAGCGGGACGCCGGCTTCCGCCATCGCCTCGAGCACCGGCATGACGCGGTCCATTTCGCGCACGCCCGAGGCCGAATTGGTGGTGGCGCCGGCGGGGTAGAGCTTGACCGCGGTCACCACGCCGGCGGCATGCGCCGCCACCACCTCGGCCGGGTCGGTCGCCTCGGTGAGATAGAGCGTCATCAGCGGGGTGAACGCGGCTTCGCGCGGCAGGGCCTCGAGGATGCGCGCGCGATAGGCGGCGGCCCCGGCCGCGGTGACGACCGGCGGCACGAGGTTCGGCATCACCAGCGCCCGGGCGAAGTGGCGCGCGGTCTCGGGCGCGACGGCGGCCAGCATCGGCCCGTCGCGCAGGTGCAGGTGCCAGTCGTCGGGCCGTGCGATGGTCAGCAGGTCGGTCATGCCCGCAGGCGCTACAGGATCGGACGGGCGTTTTCCAGCGCGCCGTCAACCCGCCCCGCCCCCGCCGCCGGCGCCGAAGGGATGGGCAGATGTCCGCCGCCGCAGGGCCGCCCGCGCCGCGGCGCGGGCGGCGAGCGGCCCGCGCGGCCTGCGCCGGCAGGGTCCGGCACGGGTCTTGCTGCCGCGCGATCCCGCGGCGCGGGCCGAGGCGGTGTTTCTGAACACCGAGCCGGGCTGACCGGGGGCGATGCGCCGGCGCTCGCGCGGATGGCCCGCGACATGCACGGCGGCAGGGTGATCCGCGACGGCACGGGGCAGTCGCCGGCAAGCCGCGCCGAGGGTGCGGCGGATACGGTGATCACCGATGCGCCGATCCGCGGCCGGACCGGGGGCATCAAGGCCGGTGTCGGCCTGCGCGACGGGCGCATCCGCCATATCGGCAAGACCGCCAACCCCGGCATCCGGCCCGGCGTGACCATCGTCATCTGCCCCGGGACCGAGGTGATCGCGGGCGAAGGGCAGCTCCTGACCGCCGGCAGGATCGACGCGCGAGTGCGCCCGATCTGCCTCTGCCCGCGGCGGATCGACGGTGCGCAGCACGCGGGGCCGACCAGGCCGATCGGCGGCGGCACCGGGCCGGCGCCCGGCAGGCGCGCCACCACCCGCAACGACCGCGCCCCGGCACAGGACCATCGCCGCCGGGTGCCTCCTGCACCGCCTCGGCGCCTTCTCGACCCTTTCCACGGACAGCGAGGCGACGGGGGGATCGGCGAGGCGGTGATCCGCACCCCGCAGACCGCAGCCGGCAGAGCGCGAACGAGACGGCGCTCGCGGCCGGCCCCCGGCCCGATAGGTGCGGCGACAACGAAAACCTGCGCGCCCGCCGCTGCATCGCCGACCCCACGGTCAACCCCGCCGTGAACCCCGCCGTCAACCCCGCCGTCAACCCCGCCGTCGCGCACGGCATCGCCGCCCGTTTCGGCGGCGCCGAGGGGGGGCAGGCGCGCCGGCCTCCTGCCCTGGCATCCCGCATCCTTCGGCGCGACCCCTGCGGTGGTGCCGGTCGGCGCAAGCATCGCGATGGTGCGGTTGGGCGGCCCCGATGCCGAAAGTCCCGCACCGCGGCCGGTTCACCGCCGGCCGCCGGCGCATGCGGCGCCTCCGGCGGGCCGGTGCTCCGGGGTGCGGTGACCTCCGCCCCGGCCGGCCGCGGCGCGCGAGGCGAACGCGGGCGGGCGGGCCGGGCTCGCCGAGGACGAGGTCGCGATGGCCCGAACCCGTGCCGTCGGCAGGGCCGACATGCGCCTTGCCGGCGCAATCCCGGCGAGCCGGGCCGATCCCGAGACCTGCGAGGTGCGGGCCGATGGCGCGCGCCCGACCCGTCCGCCGGCCGACCTGCTGCCGATGGCGCGGCGCGATGTCCTGTTCTGACCGGGATCGGACAGATCCGCGCCGAGCAGGCCCGGCCGGGGGTTTCCCTTCGCGTCCCGTCCGGTCTAGCCTGACGGCGGCAACCGGGCAGGGAGCGGCAGATGGGACCGGAACGGGCCGTCGCGGCAGCGATCCTTTCGGCCGCTCTCCGTGTCGCGGGCGATGCGGCGGCCGAGGTGCTGGTGCCCTGTCCCGGCCCTGCGGGAGGGCAGCGTCCGGTTTCGGTCGTCTACGAGGACGGCCGGGTCGAGGTGCTCTCGCCCGGCGGGACACCGGGCGAGATGCTGTCGGTCGTGACGCATCCGGACGGTGTGCGCGCGGTCTACCGTCTGGGGCGCGGGCTCTACGTTCTGGGCCGCTACCGGATCGGCGCCGACGGGGAACCGGTTCCGGGTTCGTTCGAGACCTGGCGCTACGATCCCGAGGTGTCCGGCCTGCCGCCGCCCGCGCCCGGCATGGCCTTCCCGGCTTCGGTGCGCATCGAGACCGACTCTGGCCGAACGCGCGACCGCGAGCTGCACTGGAGCGCCGGCCCCGCCGGGGTCTTCACCATCGCCGGTTGCCCCTTCGAGGGGTTCGAGGCAAGCGTGCGCATCGACGGCGAGGGCAGCGAGATCGAGATCGAGCATTACCTCTTTCTGTCGGACTTCGGCCTGTCGGTACTGGTCGGGCTCGAGAGCGGCGGCATACGGCGCAACTCGGTGCCGGCCCTCGTGGCGCTGACCCGGGATCTGCGCTGATCCGCCGCCGCCGGCCCCCGAACCCGCCGCGGCATCGGTCGCCGCTTGGCGGGGGCCTGCGGGCGGGCTTGCCCGATGCCGGTGCAGCGCGCATTCTGACCCCCTGAAGGGGCCGCGCGAGAGCCCCGCAATCCGAGGCTTTCCGGCATGAACCGCACGCTTCCGACGCTGGCCTGCCTGACCTTGGCCGCCGCCTGCAACAACCCGGGCTTCACGGGCGTCCCCGACGTGCGGACGGCGACGGCGGCCGAGGTGGCGGGCTGCGCCTTCGTCACCGAACTGCGCACCCGGCCCGGGGTCTACGGACCCTTCGCGCAGCAGGGGCTCGACTTCGCGCGCAACCAGACCCTTGCCGCGGCGCGCGACGACGGCGCGAACACCGTGGTGTTCGAACCGGTCGAGCCCGGGGCGCTGGTCACCGAGATCCGCGCCCGCGCCTACCGCTGCTGACGGGGCGCGCGGCCCCCCGTGCCGCAGACCGGCGCGCG
>CALDYW010000100.1 GCA_937944395.1 uncultured Paracoccaceae bacterium
AGGACGGCGAGGACGACGATGTGCTCGACCTCAGCGGGGCCGGAAACTGCCGGCTGATCCGCGACCCTCTGAACCCCGAGAACGGCCGGATCGAGTTCCTCGATGCCTTCGGCAACGTGACCGGCACGCTCGAGTTCCGCAACATCGAGGCGATCATCGCCTGTTTCACCCCGGGCACCCCGATCGACACCGGATCCGGCCGGGTGAGGGTCGAAAGGCTGCGCCCGGGCGACCGCGTGCTGACCCGCGACCGCGGCCTGCAGCCGGTGCGATGGGTCGGGGTCCGGACCCTGCCGGGCGCGCGGCTGGCGGCCGACCCCGCGCTGCAGCCGGAGTGCTGATCCGTGCCGGCGCGCTGGGTGCCGGCCGTCCCGACCGCGACACGGCGGTGTCGCGCCAGCACCGGGTGCTGGTCCGGGGACCGGCGGCGGAACTGATGTTCGGCGACTCCGAGGTGCTGGTGCGGGCGATCCACCTGACGGCGCTGCCGGGGGTCGAGGCGGTCACGGTTCCGCGGGTGACCTGTGTGCACGTCGTGTTCGACGACCACGAGGTGATCTGCGGCGACGGCCTGTGGTCGGAGAGCTTCCAGGCGGGCGACCGCGCGATGGACGGCCTCGGAGCCGCGCAGCAGGCCGAAATCCTGTCGATCTTCCCCGACGTCGCCGGACTGGCGCCGGCGCTGCCGCAGGTCGCGGCGCGCCCGACGCTGCGCGCGCAGGAGGCGCGCGCGCTGCTGGCCCGGGTCGCGGCGGGCGCCGGCGCGATGCCCGCGTCGCCGGGCCTGGCCTGCTGAGCCGAGGCGGCGCCGCCGCCGTCCGGCCCTTCGCCCGGCGCAGTGACGCGCCCGGTGCCGCGCCCGGTGCCGCGCGGTCGCGGCGGCAGGCCTCAGTCGAGGCAATGCGCCAGCACCGCCCGCCCGGCCGCGGTGCTGCCGCGCGGGCTGAAGGTGTCGCTGATGCGCAGGTCGATGAGCGGCACCTCGATCCCCAGGGGGATCGCGCGCGTCGCCACGACCATGAGCTCGGCCAGCCGCCGCAGCATCGCAGGGTCGGTGACCCTGACGGCGACGAAGCGGTCGTTCCACGGGGTCAGCGTCGCGGCCGCCTGATGCCGCGTGCCCCCGGCGTCGCGCATGAGAAAGAGCGCCGGCAGCTCGGGGATATCCCCTTCGCTGGAGCGGATCAGGAAGGCGACGAAGGGGTCGTGGCTGCTGCCGCATTCGAAGCGGATGATGTTGCCGTTGTCGCCGAAGGACGTGGCGGTGACGTTGACGTTGCCGAACACGTCCTTCTCGGACCGGCTGACATCCCAGAACGCGGCGGCCGCGGTCGCGGCGAGGGCGAGCGGCAGGCCCAGGGCGGCGCGGCCGGCAGCGCGCAGCGCGGCGCCCAGGGCGGCGCGGAAGGCAGCGCGCAGCGGGAACGGCCCCCGGGGCCGGCGCCGCGGGTCGCGGGCTTCGGCCCGGGCGGGCGGCTGCGGCAAAGGTCGGGGCGGGGACGGGATCATGGCGGGCCTCTCCTGGTGGCGTCTCGGACGGTCGGCGGCGGGCGATGCCGGGGGTCGCGGCACCGCACCGCCCCAGACTGCCGCCGGAGGGCGACGGACTCTGACGCCCTCAGTCGCCCCCCGCCCCCGGCGGGGCGCCGGGGATCTCGCTGCGCGCGCGCCGCAGCCACTCGCCGGCGGCCAGCCCGAAGGGCGCGCCCCTCGCCGCCGCCGCGCGGGCGAGCATCGCCGCGACGAGCGGCCGCGGGTCGGCCGCGGCCGCCGCGAAGGGCGCGGGGTCGGCGCCGGCGGTCCGGGCCTGCAGGGCGAGCTGGTTGAGGATGTTCGCCAGCATCGTCGGATGGGCGAGCACCGCCGCGACCTGGCGGTCGAGGACGGCCGCGGTATCGAACACATGGGTCGGGCACAGGACCGAGCGGCCGAAATACCACCGCTCCCAGACCCCGTGCGGGGCCAGCCCCTCGGCCAGATGTTCGGGGTGGTGCTTGTCGAACTGGGCGCACCAGAAGGCTTCGTCCACCGCCTCGGCCAGAACCTTGTGGTCGAGGTTGTCCTCGCCGAAGACGGCGTAGGGGTCGAAGCTGACCAGGCCGAAGGGGCGAAGCCGGCGGATCGCGCGGATGATCCGCTCGCGCAGCGCCACCCGCGAGGCATCGCCCAGCCGGTCGGTCCGCCACATCAGGTCCTCGACCGCGGCGATCCCGAGGATCCGCGCCGCGGCGCGGAACTCGGCGGCGTTGCGGCGGATCGTCTCGGCCGGGTCGAGCCCGACCGAATCGAGCGCGTCGTCGGTGACGCGAAGGCAGTGGATGCGCCAGCCGGCGTCGGCCCAGAGCGCGGTGACGCCGGCGGCAAAGAAGGCCGGATCGTCGGCATGGGCCACGACCAGAAGCAGCACCCGGCCCCTGCCCGGCGGGATGTCGGCCGGGCGCAGCAGCCGCGGCGCCCCCTTGAGCGCGGGCGGAAGCGACGGCATGGCCTCAGCCGAGCCCGCTGGAGGCGGCGATGCCGATCAGGTAGCGGCGGGTCGCGTCCTCGGCGCGGGCCTCGTCGCCGGCGGCGATGGCGTCGAAGATCGTCTTCAGCTGGTCGTAGGAATGACGGCGCACGATCTCGGCCACGGTGCCGGCCTCGCGCTGGCCGTCGAAGCGGTGGTCCTGGCGCGCGCGCAGGATCTGGTCGAAGGTGCGCAACAGGAAGCTGTTGCCGGAGGCGACGTAGTAGCCGCGCGCGAAGAGGTAGATGCGCGACTTGTAGTCGATCCACGAGCCTTCGGCGCGCACCGCCTCGAGCGCCGCGGCCAGTTCGGCCAGCTGTTCGCGCGAGATGTTGCGCGCCGCCAGCGCCGCCACGCCGGGCTCGAGGATCAGCCGCGCCTCGATCGTCTCGAGGAAGGAATGGGCGTGGCGCGCGGTCACGTCCACCTCGGCGTCGATGCGCTCGATGATCTGGGGCGCGGCCTCGGACAGGAAGGTGCCGCTGCCGACCCGGCGGGTGACCAGACCCGCCTCCTGCAGTTTCAGCATCGCGTCGCGCACCTGCTGGCGCGAGGTGCCGTAGTGCTGGGCAAGCTGGCGCTCGTTGGGAAGCTGCTGGCCGGGCGCGAACCGGCCGCTGCGGACCAGGTCCATCAGGTCGGCGTGGATCTGGGCCACGGTCATCGCCGGCCTCGGCTCGGGCGGGCCGGGCGGCGCGGGGTCGGGAACGGGGCGCGGGGCGGGTCTCATCGCCGGTGGGCATAGGCCCGGTCGAGCCGGCGGCGCAAGTCGGCGATGAAGCCCGGCGTGATCGCGACGTCGTGGGCGATGGAATGCCACAGCGGCAGGGTGGCGAGGTAGCCGCGCATCGTGGTCAGCCCCTCCTCGAGCGCGGTCCAGGAGAGCCCCATCGCCTCGGGGCGGATGTCAAGCCCGATGCGGGCGATGACGTCGAGCAGCTCGTCGGCGCGGTTCTCGTGCAGCATCGATCCCACCACCACGCCCAGGCCCACCGGCTGGCCGTGCAGGAACTTCCGCCCGGTCAGCGCCTCGAGCGTGTAGAACAGGAAGTGGTCGGTGCCCTCGATGTGGCGCGGGCACCAGCCCGCGCCGTGGAACGAGGTGCCCCATTTCAGCCCCTCGAGCAGCACCGCGATGCCGCGGTCGGTGAGGGCGCGGATATCGTCGGCGGCGGCGATCACCGCCTCGACGCGCGCCAGCGACTGCTCCGCGAGCACCGGATCCCAGGGCCATTTCGCCTCGGCCCGGCCGCGGTCGTGGGCATAGCGCCAGTCGAGCACGCCGGTGTGGAAGCACAGGATGTCGCCGATCCCCGACCGGTTGAGCGCAGGCGGCGCCGCGCGCAGCACGTCGAGATCGACGAACACGCATTCGGGCACGGCGAAACCGACATAGGACACGCGGCCGTTCTCGCGCACGCCCGACCTCTGGCCATAGACGGCGTTGACCGAAAGCGCCGTGGGCATCTGGAACAGCGGCAGGTTCCTCCGCCAGGCGAAATACTTCGCCACATCGAGCGCCTGCCCGCCGCCGAGGCCCACCACCGCCCGCACCTCGCCCAGGGCGGCAAGGTCGCGCTCGAGCTCGGCGCGTTCGATCGAGCGGGTCAGGTAGGGGCGACAGTCGGCCCCGGCGAAGTCGGCGGCGAAGCGCGGCCAGAGGTCGTCCATCGTCACCACCAGGAAGGGCGGGTTGACGAAGTTGCGGAACTCGGCGGCCAGCCCGCGGCCGATCACCGTGGGAAAGCCCGAGGGCAGATGCGCATGCGGGCTCATGTCGGCGCCCCGGAGAGGGGAAAGCGGCGGCGGGCGGCCTTGACCTCGGCCCAGGAACGCCGGCAGCCGTCGCCGGCCGCCCGCGCGGCCTCGAGCGTGGCGCGGATCGCGCGGGCCGCGGTCTCTGCCTCGGCCGCGGTCAGGTTGCAGGGGTCGAGGTAGAGGCGCTGATGCTCGGCCAGATCGTCGCGCACCGCCACCGCCGGATCGCCCTGCATCAGCCGCTCGGCCAGTTCCCAGGCATTCAGTCCGGCGCGGGCGGGGTCGAGGCAGAGCTCGGCGCGGGTGATCGGGTTGCCGGTCCAGTCCGCGTGCGGGGCGAGCGCGACGCCCGGCAGATCGGCGAGCGCCGCGAGCCAGCCGGCGACGATCGCTTCCTCGCGGGCGCGGGCGGCGGCGTGGTCGCGCCGTTCCCAGGCCTCGAGCGCGGCCAGCGCGCCCGCGATCCCCTCCTTGCCGATCTTCATCGTCCGGCCGATGCCGCGGTTCTGCAGCCGCATGCAGCCGATCATCCGCCGCCGCCCGGCGGCGATGCCGCTGGTCGGCCCGCCGAGGAACTTGTGCCCCGACCAGATCGCGACATCGACGCCAAGGCGCGCCGGGCCGTCCAGGTCGTATTCGCTGGCCATGTCGGCGATCACCGGCACCCCGCGCGCGGCGCAGCGCTCGACGACCAGCCGAAGGGGCAGCTCGCCCTCGCGCACGGTATGGTGCGACACGACATGGACGACGGCCGCGAGGCCCGCCTCCAGCGCCGCCTCGAGGTGCCAGACCTCGCAGAGCGCGGCGGTGCCGAGCGGCACCACCTCGGCCCCCGCCAGCCGCACCGCCTGTCCGACCGGCGCGCCGTAGTTGACGAGGTGCCCCGCCTGCACCCCGATGCGGCGGGCGCGCCCCGGCGCATCGGGCAGCGCCTCGATCGCCGCCAGGTCGTCGCCGGTGATCGCGGCGGCGCAGGCCAGCGTCAGCGCCGCGGCGGCACAGCCGGTGACGAAGCCCGCCTCGGCGCCGGTGATGCGGGCGATGACCGCGCTCGCATGGTCGTGCAGCTCGTCCATCCTGAGGAACCGCGCCGAGATCGCGGCCATCTCGGCCAGCGCCTCGGGCAGGATGCGCGAGGCGCCGAGCGCGGTCATCGTGCCGGATGCGTTGATCACCGCGCGCAGGCCGCGGCGCGCCAGGATGTCGTCCATCGCCCTATCCCTTCACCGCGCCCGTGGACAGCCCGCCGACGAGCATCCGCTGCGCCAGGACCGTGACCAGCGCGATGGGCACGATCGCCAGCGTGCTTGCGGCCGCCATCGGCCCCCAGTCGAGGTTGCGCGCCGAGATGAAGCCGGCGATGAACACCGGCAGGGTGCGGGCGCTGTTGCCCGCCAGCATGACCGGGATCAGGAACTCGTTCCAGGTCAGCAGCGCCACGAAGATCGTGGTCGCGGCCATGCCCGGCAGGATCAGCGGCAGCACCACGAACCACAGGATGCGCGCGGCCGAGGCGCCGTCCACCGCCGCGCTTTCCTCGAGCGCGAGCGGCACCTGCCCGACGAAGCTGGTCATCAGCCAGGTGGCGAAGGGGATGTTCACCGCCGCATACATCCCGATCAGCATCAGGTGGTTGTCGTAGAGCCCGAGGCGCGAGGCAATCTGGAACAGCGGCACCATGATGACGATGGTGGGCACTGCCCGGGTCAGGATCAGCCCGACCTCGAGCGGCCGGCGCCCGCGGAAGCGCGGCGCACGCGCCAGCGCATAGGCCGCAAGCGTGCTGACCGCGACGCAGAGCAGGGTCGAGGCCGCGGTGATCGTGATCGTGTTGAGGTAGATCTGCGCGAAGCCGCGGGTGGCGAAGATCGCCTCGTAGTTCTTCATCGTGGGCGCGAAGTCGAAGAACCGCGGCGGCATGGCGAAGGTGTCGGCGCGCGGCTTGACCGAGGTCGAGACCGTCCAGAACAGCGGGAACAGGGCGACGAAGGCGGCGAGCGCCAGCACCAGGTAGCTGGCCAGCACGCCCGCCCGCCGCACCCATCGGGTCCGCCGCGCGCTCACGGGGTCCGCCCCACGCGGCGCCAGAGGAAGTAGATCGGCGCCAGCATCAGCGTCAGCAGCACGCCCAGCGCCGCTGCGCGCGAGATCTGGAAGAAGATGAAGCCGGTGTTGTAGGTCAGAAGCCCCAGCGTCTGGGTCGCGGTGCCGGGCCCGCCGCGCTGGGTGACGATGAAGAGGATGTCGAAGAGCTTCACCACATCGACCACGCGGATCATCACCACGACCAGGATGACCGGCACCAGCGCCGGCAGGGTGACGAACCAGAACACCTGCACCGGCCCCGCCCCGTCGATCGCCGCGGCCTCGGCCGGGCCCCGGGGCAGGCTGCTGAGCGCGGCCAGCACCATCAGCATCACGAAGGGGACCGACAGCCAGGAATCGACGATCACCACCGCGAAGCGCGCCGGCCAGCGGGCGCCCAGCCAGTTGGGCGGCCGCTCCATCAGCTGGCCGAGCGCCCAGTTGATGATGCCGAAGTCGGTGTCGAGCATGAAGCGCCACATCAGCCCCACCGCCACCGGCGTCAGCAGCATCGGCACGATCAGCACGGTGCGGAACAGCGCCGTGCCGCGCAGGTTGCGGTGCAGCAGGAGCGCCAGCCCGATGCCGAGCGGAAGCTGCACCGCAAGCCCCGCGACGATCAGCCACAGCGTGGTGCCGATCGATTCCCAGAACCGCGGATCGGCCAGCGCGGTGCGGTAGTTCTCGAGCCCGACGAAGCGCGGCGGCACGAAGGCGCCCAGCGTCTCGTTGCGGAACGACAGCCAGACCGCGCCGAGGATCGGCAGGGCGAAGACGGCGATCAGGAACGCCCAGGCGGGCAGCGCCAGAAGCGCCGCAAGCCGCCGCCGCCCCGCCTCGAGGCTCGGAGCCTGCCTGATCCCCGCCTTCGCCATGCGCTATGCCCGTCCGACCGGCCGGCGCGCCCGGATGCGCCCCGGCCGCGAGCGCGCCCCGCAGCCCGGCCGGGGCGGTCTCAGTTCGCGCGCTCCTGCGCCAGGATCGGGCGCATCGTCTCGTTCAGGGCGTCGAGCCCGGCCTGCACCTCGACCTCGCCGTTCAGGATCGCCGGCAGCGCGTCGAGGATCGCCTTCTCGAGTTCCGGCCAGACCCTGAGCTGCGGGTAGCGCTCGATGCGGCTGGACTCGGGGATGTCGAGCAGCGGCAGATAGGGGTGGATCGCCAGCAGCTCGGCATTGTCGAGCACCGATTTCCGCCCGATCGCCGCGGCCCCGGCCTTGAGGTAGTCGGCGGCGTTGTCCTTGCCGAGGACGAACTCGAGGAACCTCCACGCCTCGTCCACGTTCACCGCATCCGCCGGGATGCCGATGTTCCAGCCCGCGAGATGGGTGATGTCCACCGCGCCCAGCGGCATCTTGGCGGTGCCGATCCGGCCGACGAACTCGGTGTTCTCGGGCTCGAGCGCCACCCCCCAGTAGCCCGAGTACTGGATCATCATGCCGATGTCCTGGCTGAGGAACTTGTTGGTCACGTCGTCGCCCGAGGCGGAGATGCCGCCCTCGGGGCCGTACTGCAGCATCTCCTTGAAGAAGGTCACGCCGGCCACGGCTTCGGGGGTGTTCACCTGCGGGTTCAGATCCTCGTCGTAGAGGTGGCCGCCGAAGCTCCAGATGAAGGTCATGAACCACCAGGACGCGTTCGGGCCCCAGCCGAGGATGTTGCCGTCGCCGCGCCCCGATTCCTCGATCGCCTGCGCGGCGGCGCGGTATTCGTCCCAGGTGGCGGGGACCGACAGGCCGAGCTCGTCGAAGATGTCGGAGCGGTACCACAGGATCATCGGTTCGGTGGACAGCACGAGGCCCAGCGTCCTGCCGTCGTACTTGCCGTAGTCCTGCAGGCCCTCGGAGAAGTCCGCGATGTCGTAGGCGGCCGAGCCGGCGATCCTGTCGTCGAGCGGCATCATCGTGCCGGCGGCACCGTAGGGCGCAAGGAAGGTGTTGTCGAACTGCGCGACGTCGTACTGCCCCTGCTTCAGCTGCACCGACAGCAGCAGCTTCTGGTGCGCCTCGCCGTAGGGGGTTTCGGTGACGTTGACCTTGATGCCGGTCGCCGCCTCGAAGGCGGGGATGAACGACTGGATCGCGTCCGAGGAGGGGCTGGGGATCAGATAGAGGTTCAGCTCCTGCGCCAGGGCCCCCGAGGCGATCAGGGCGCCGATGGCGGAGGCGGACAACAATCTTCCTGCTGGGGTCATGACTTCCTCCTTGTGCACGGGCCGGCGCGGGGAGGACGCGCCGCCGCGAGACTGGCCGATCCGGCCGGGTCGGGGCGCACCGGTCGACCCCCCTGGATCATGAAGCGGAAATTGCCCGACCAAAGTCAACCATTTTCTGGGGCGAGCCCGAACCCGACGCGGCTTTTGCACACGGCGCATGCGGGCTTGCCCGTGCCGCTGCGGTGGGTGCCGGCAATTGACTTGGCCGGATTGGTTGACCAAGATGACCGCACGGTGACCGCCAGGGGAACGGACGGCCGCGGGATGGCAACGCTCGAGCTTCGCGGGATCACCAAGGCCTACGGCAGCGTTCCCGTCGTCCACGGCATCGACCTGACCGTGGCCGACCGCGAGTTCGCGGTGCTGGTCGGCCCCTCGGGCTGCGGCAAGAGCACGATCCTGCGGATGATCGCGGGGCTCGAGGACATCAGCGCGGGCGAGCTGCTGATCGGCGGGCGGCGGATGAACGAGGTGCCCACCCGCCGCCGCAACCTCGCCATGGTGTTCCAGGACTATGCGCTCTACCCGCACATGTCGGTGGCGGCGAACCTCGGCTTCGGGCTGAGGATGCACGGGGTGCCGGCGGCCGAGCGGGCGGCGCGGGTGCGCGAGGTGGCCGAGCTGCTGCAGCTTGCCCCCTATCTCGACCGCCGGCCGCGCGCGCTGTCGGGCGGACAGCGCCAGCGCGTGGCGATGGGCCGGGCGCTGGCGCGGCAGGCCGATCTGTTCCTGTTCGACGAGCCGCTGTCGAACCTCGATGCCAGGCTCCGGATCGAGGTGCGCACCCAGATCAAGCTCCTGCACAGCTCGCTCGGCATGACCAGCGTCTTCGTCACCCACGACCAGACCGAGGCGATGACCCTGGCCGACCGCATCGTCTGCCTCGAGGCCGGGCGCATCGCCCAGACCGGAACCCCGGAGGCGCTCTACAACCGCCCGGCCACGCTCTTCGTCGCCGGTTTCATCGGCTCGCCGCAGATCAACCTGTTCGCGGCCGCGGTCGCGGCGGAGGGGGGGGCGCCGGTTCTGCGGCTCGCCGACGGGCAGGTGCTGCCCCTGCCCCCGGGCCTCGCCGCGGGCCTGCCCGCGGGCCCGGTGATTGCCGGCCTGCGGCCCGAGGATCTGACCGACGCGACGCGCCTTGCCGGCCATGCCGCACCCCGGCCGGTGACGCTCGAGGTTCTGCTCGGCGAGACGCTGGGCTCGGACCTTCTGGTGATCGGCCGGCTCGGCGGCATCCAGGCGACCGCGCGCTGCGCCCCCGACCTGAAGGTGCGCCCGGGCGACCGGCTGACGCTGCACGCCGACGCCGCGCGGCTGCATTTCTTCGATCCCGCAACCGGCCGGCGCCTGCCGGCAGAGGCCCCGCCGTGACCCATCCCGCCCTTGCCATCGCCCCCTTTCCCACCGTCTTCGGCCGCAACCTTCTGGCCGAGGTGCCGGCCTTCGCCGCGCCGCCGTTCCTGGTGGTGACGATGGCCGACCTCTGGCCGCGCTTCCGCGGCGCCTTCCCGGAGGGAACGCCCGTGCATCTGGTCGAGACGATGGAGCGCGCCGCGCTCGAGGCGGCGCTGCCGGGGCTGGCCGGCATCGCCTCGGTCGTGGGCCTGGGCGGCGGACAGGCGATCGACTGCGCCAAGTACTTCGCCTGGCGGCGAAACCTGCCGCTGCACCAGTTCCCGACCTCGCTCTCGGTCGATGCGATGTACGGCCAGCGCGCCGGCGTGCGCGAGAACGGGATCGTCCGCTACGTCGGCTGGGCACGGCCCGAGACGGTCTATTTCGACCTCGACATCCTCGCCGCCGCGCCGGCGCAGATCAACCGCGCCGGGATCGGCGACGTCTTCTGCTTCTTCACCGGCGTCTGGGACTGGGACTATGCCCGCGACCGCGGCCGGACCGAGGCGAAATGGCCCTATGACGCGGCCCTGGCCGCCGAGTCGCTCGCCCGCGCCGAGGCGGCGCTGGCCGGCTGGCGGGAGATCCGCGACCTCACGCCCGCGGGCATCGCGCTGATCGTCGAGGGGTTCAGGTGGGGCGGGGCCTCGTTCCACGCCGCCGGCTGGTGCCCGCGCCACATCGAGGGGGTCGAGCACTACCTGTTCTACGCCCTCGAGGCGATGACCGGGCGGAAGTTCCTGCACGGGCAGGCGGTGTGCCTCGGGATCGTCGCCGGGGCGATGATGCACGGCCGCCGCGCCGACGAGCTTGCCGGCGCGATCCGCCGCATCGGCGTGGACATGCGCCCCGAGGCGATGGGCATCGGCTGGGACGACGTGGCCCGGGCGCTGGCCGCGCTGCCCGGGTTCGTGCGCGACCAGGGCCTGCCCTATGGCGTTGCGCACGACTTCGCCGCCACCGACGCCTTCCTCGCCGACCTGCGGCGGCGCGTCGAGGGGGAGCTGCCCGGTGGGTGACGGACCCGAACAGCGCCTCGCCGCGCTGGGCCTGATCCTGCCTGCGCCGCCCGCGCCGATCGGGCGCTTCCGCCACGGTCGGGTCGAGAACGGATTGCTGTTCCTCTCCGGGCAGGGGCCGCTCATGGAGGACGGGCGCCTGGCCACCGGCAAGGTCGGGCGCGAGGTCTCGGCCGAGACGGCGCGCGGCCACGCGCGGCGGACCGGGCTGGTGCTGTTGTCCGCGATGCGGCAGGAGCTCGGCTCGCTCGACCGCGTCACCGGGCCCGTGAAGCTGCTCGGCTTCGTCAACGCGACGCCGGACTTCGACCGCCACGCCCATGTCATCGACGGCTGCTCGGAGCTTCTGCACGAGGTCTTCGGCGAGGCAGGCGGCCATGCCCGCAGCGCGATCGGCGTGGCCTCGCTGCCGGGCGGCATCACGGTCGAGATCGAGATGGTCGCCGCCCTCGCAGGCTGAGGCATCGCGGGCCGAGGCATCGCGGGCCGACCGCGCGGGCGGCGGTCGCGCCGCGGCGCCGGCGCGGCGGCGGCGCGGGGCGTCGGTTCCGGCGCTGCGCCCCTGCGGCCTGCGCAACCGTCGCGGCGCCACCGTCTCGGCGCGCCGCATCCGCGCCGCCGGCGGGTCCGGCGGGTCGCTCAGTAGGTCGCGCGCCCGCCGCTGAGGTCGAAGACCGCGCCGGTGGTGAAGCTGCAGGCCGGCGAGCAGAGCCAGGCGATCATCTCGGCCGCCTCCTCGACCTTCAGGAACCGCCCGCGCGGGATCCGCGACAGCATGAAGTCGACATGGGCCTGGCTCATCTGGTCGAAGATCCGGGTGCGGGCCGCCGCCGGGGTCACGCAGTTCACCGAGATGTCGTGCTGCGCCAGTTCCTTGCCCATCGACTTGGTCAGCGCGATCACCGCCGCCTTCGACGCCGAATAGGCCGGCGCGTTGGGGTTTCCCTCCTTGCCGGCGATCGAGGCGACGGTGACGATGCGCCCGTAGCCCTGGGCGATCATCCGCGGGGCCACCGCGCGCAGCGCGTGCCAGGTGCCGTCGAGGTTGATCGCCATGATCCGCCGCCAGTGCTCGACCGGATACTCCCAGGTGGTGGCGTTGGGGCCCGCGATTCCGGCCGAGGTCACCAGCGCGTCCACGCGCGGGCAGGCGGCGACCACCTGCTCGACCGCGGCGAGGTCGGTGACATCGGCCTCGTGCAGCACGGCACCGGCGGCGACCGCCTCGGCAAAGGCGGGTTCGGGGCCCGGCCCGAGGTCGAGGATGTGCACGGCCATCCCCTCGGCCTGGAGCCTGCGAACGACGGCCAGTCCGATCCCCTGGGCGCCCCCGGTGACGAGGGCGTGGCGCTGCGCTGTGCTGGTCATGCGGAGAGGTCCCTTCGAGTGTCCGGCGGATCCCCCGCCCCGCCGGAAGCCAGCACGTCCGGGCCGGCAGGGTCAAGCGGGATGCCCCGGAAAATCCCGCGCAGGGCGGAAACCGGCGCGGGAACCTTCCAGCCGCGATGCCGCCCCGCCGCGATGCCGCGGCCCGCGGGCGGCCGGGGGCAGCGCAAGCGGTGCGCGAACGCAGCGACAGGCGACAGGACGGCCGTCTCGCCCGACCCGTCAGCTCGGGCGGCGTCGACGCCGTGGTCTCCGGCCGGGCGGTCCGGCGGCCCGGCCCGACGGCCTTCGCGCGGTGCAACAATCAGGGCGATGCGGGGAGCGGTGGTAGCGGAGGAGGGATTTGAACCCCCGACACAAGGATTATGATTCCTCTGCTCTAACCAGCTGAGCTACTCCGCCAGAGCGCCGCGCTCTTAGGCCGCGCCGGCGGCCTTCGTCAAGCCAAAACTCGCCCCTCGCCCCGCGGCCCGGCCTGCGCTATGGGCGCATCCGATGGAGCACGGGCCCGCATGACCCCCGACCTGCCCCTGACCCGCGACATCGTGCTGGTGGGCGGCGGCCATGCCCATGCGCTGGTGCTCCGGATGTGGGGCATGCGCCCGCTGCCGGGTGCGCGGCTGACCCTGATCGACCCGGCTCCCGAGGCCGCCTATTCGGGCATGCTGCCCGGGCACGTCGCCGGCCACTATCCGCGCTCGGCGCTGATGATCGACCTCGTGCGGCTGGCCCGCTTCGCCGGCGCCCGCCTGATCACCGCCGCGGCCACCGGCATCGACCGCGCCGCCCGCCGCGTTCTGGTCGCGGGGCGGCCGCCCGTCCGCTACGACATCCTGTCGCTCGACATCGGCGTGACCTCGGACCTGCCCGACCTGCCCGGGTTCGCCGCCCACGGCCATGCCGCCAAGCCGCTCGCGCCCTTCGCCGATGCCTGGGCCGCGCATCTGGCGGCGGTGGCCGCCGGCGCCCCGCGGGCCGCGGCGGTGATCGGCGGCGGGCTGGCCGGGGCGGAACTGGCGATGGCGATGGCGCACCGCCTCGGGCCCGGTGCGGTCGGCGTGATCGAGGCCGCGCCCGCCCCCCTGCCCGGCGTCTCGCCCGGGGCGCGGCGGGTGATCCTCGCGGCGATGGCGCGCCTGGGGATCGCGCTGCGCTGCGGTGTCCGCGCCGTCGAGGTCGGACCCCGGGCGGTCGCGCTGGCGGACGGAACCGAGCTTGCCTCGGCCTTCACCGTCGGCGCCGCCGGGGCGCGGGCGCACCCCTGGCTCGCCGGAACCGGGCTTCACCTGACCGGGGGGTTCGTCACGGTGGGCCCTACCCTCGCCTCGATCGGCGATCCGGCGGTGTTCGCTGCGGGCGACTGCGCACATCTCGCCCGGGCGCCGCGGCCGAAGGCCGGAGTCTTCGCGGTGCGCGCGGCGCCGGTGCTCTGGCAGAACCTGCGCGCCGCGGCGGGTGCCGGCCGCCCGCGCCCGTTCCGCCCGCAGCGCGCCTATCTCAAGCTCGTCTCGCTCGGCACCCGCCGCGCGGTGGCCGACCGCGGCGGCCTGGCGGCCAGCGGCGCCTGGGTCTGGCGCTGGAAGGACCGGATCGACCGGCGTTTCATGGACCGGCTGAACCGCCTGTCCCCGATGCCGCCGCCCGCACCTCCGGCGGTTGCGGCGGCCGGGGCGCTTTCGGACGACGCGCGCCGGCCGCTCTGCGGCGGCTGCGCGGCCAAGGTCGGCCCGGCGGCGCTGGCCGAGGCGCTGGCGGCGCTGCCCGCCGCCGGGCGTGCCGACCTCGTGCTCGGTGCCGGCGGCGACGCGGCGGTGCTCGACCTCGGGGCGGGGCGGCGGCAGATGCTGTCGGCCGACGTGCTGCGCGCCTTCACCGCCGACTGGGGCCTGCTCGCCCGCATCGCCGCCGTGCATGCGCTGGGCGACCTCTGGGCCGCGGGCGCCCGGCCGCAGGCGGCGCTCGCCCTCGTCACCCTGCCGCGGATGTCCGACCCGCTCGCCGCGGCGACGCTGGCCGAGATCCTCGCCGCCGCGGCCCCGGTCTTCGCCGCCGAGGGGGCCGCGATCGCCGGCGGGCACAGCGCGGTCGGGGCGGAGCTGTCGGTCGGCTTCGCGGTGACCGGCCTTGCCGACGCCGACCCGCCCGACGCCGCCGCCGCGCGCCCCGGCGATGCGCTGATCCTGACCAAGCCGCTCGGCACCGGGGTGATCCTTGCCGCCGAGATGGCCCTGGCCGCGCCGGCGGCGGCGGTGGCGGCCGCGCTCGACACCATGGCGCGGCCGCAGGGCGCGGCGGCGGCGCTGCTCGCCCCGGTCGCACGCGGGATGACCGACGTCACCGGCTTCGGCCTGGCCGGGCACCTCCTGCGGCTTCTCGATGCTGCCGGCCTTTCGGCGCGGATCGACCTTTCCGCCCTGCCGGTGCTCGAGGGTGCCGAGGCGCTGATGGCCGCGGGACTGCGCTCGACCCTGCACGCCGCGAACGCCGCCCACGCCGGCCCGCGCTGCCGGCTGCCGCCGGGGCCGCGCGCCGAGCTTTTGTTCGACCCGCAGACCGCGGGCGGGCTGGTCGCCGCCGTCCCGGCCGGCGCGGCGGCGGAACTCCTGGCGGCGATCCGGACGGGCGGACTGGGCGCGGCGGCGCTGATCGGCCGGCTCGAGGCCGGGCCGCCCGCGATCCGCGCCTGAGCGCCCCCGGGCGCCGCGGCCGGCCGACCTCAGCCGCCCGCGAGCCGCCGGACCGCTGCCGCCACCCGCGCCGCCAGACCGGGGATCGCCGCGGGCGACAGGTCGTCGGCCTCGATCCGCGCCGC
>CALDYW010000101.1 GCA_937944395.1 uncultured Paracoccaceae bacterium
GCGACAACCTGAAGTTCACGGTCGAGCTGATCGCGCCGATCGCGATGGAGGAGAAGCTGCGCTTCGCCATCCGCGAGGGCGGCCGCACCGTCGGCGCCGGCGTGGTCTCGAAGATCCTGAAGTGACGCAAACCGGTCCGGCGTGAGGGGCGCGCGCCGCGCGCCCCCGCCTCCGGACCCCGAAAGGCCCCAGAGATGCACAACCAGAACATCCGCATCCGCCTGAAGGCGTTCGACTACCGCGTGCTGGACGCCAGCACCCAGGAGATCGTGAACACCGCCAAGCGGACCGGCGCGCAGGTGCGCGGGCCGATCCCGCTGCCCAACAAGATCGAGAAGTTCACCGTGCTCCGCGGTCCGCACATCGACAAGAAGTCGCGCGACCAGTGGGAGATCCGCACCCACAAGCGGCTTCTCGACATCGTCGATCCGACGCCCCAGACCGTGGACGCGCTGATGAAGCTCGACCTCGCGGCCGGCGTGGACGTCGAGATCAAGCTGAGCTGAGGAGGGCAGGACCATGCGTTCCGGCGTGATCGCGCGGAAGCTGGGCATGACCCGGCTGTTTCTCGAGGACGGCAAGCAGGTGCCGGTGACCGTCCTGCAGCTCGACGCCGTGCAGGTCGTCGCGCAGCGGACCGCCGAGACCGACGGCTATACCGCGGTCCAGCTCGGCGCGGGCGCGGCGAAGGCCAAGCGCACCACGGCCCCGCTGCGCGGGCATTTCGCCCGCGCCCGGGTCGAGCCCAAGCGCAAGCTGGTGGAGTTCCGGGTGAGCCCCGAGAACCTGATCGGGGTGGGCGAGGAGATCACCGCCGACCACTACTTCGAGGGCCAGCTGGTGGACGTGACCGGCACCTCGACCGGCAAGGGCTTTGCGGGTGTCATGAAGCGGCACAACTTCGGCGGCCTGCGCGCCAGCCACGGCGTGTCGGTCAGCCACCGCAGCCACGGCTCGACCGGCCAGCGCCAGGACCCCGGCAAGGTCTTCAAGGGCAAGAAGATGGCCGGGCACATGGGCAACGTGCGGGTGACCACGCAGAACCTGCAGGTGGTGCGCACCGATGCCGCGCGCGGGCTGATCATGGTTCGGGGGGCGGTGCCGGGCGTCAAGGGCGGCTGGGTCACGATCAAGGACGCCGTCAAGCGGCCCGAGCCCGAGAACGCGATCCGCCCCGCGGCGCTGAAGTCGGCGGCCGAGGCGGCGCGCGCGGCGGCGGCCGCGGCGGCGGCGGCGGCGGCGGCCGAGGAAGAGGCGGCGCGGCAGGCGGCGGCCGAAGCGGAACAGGCGGCGATCGAGGCGGCCGAGGCCGAAGCGGCGGCCGCCGCGGCGGCGGCCGGGGCAACCTCGGAAGGGGGCAAGGGCGATGAAGGCTGATCTGATCACGCTCGAGGCGGGCAAGTCCGGCGAGGTCGAGCTTCCCGACGAGATCTTCGGGCTCGAGCCGCGCGCCGACATCCTGCACCGGGTGGTGCGCTGGCAGCGCGCGAAGGCGCAGGCCGGCACCCACAAGGCCAAGAACCGGACCGAGGTGAGCTATTCCACCAAGAAGATCTACCGCCAGAAGGGCACCGGCGGCGCCCGCCACGGCAGCCGCAAGGCGCCGATCTTCCGCCACGGCGGCAAGTACAAGGTTCCGGTTCCGCGCAGCCATGCCCACGACCTGCCCAAGAAGGTGCGGGTGCTGGGGCTGAAGCACGCGCTGTCGGCCAAGGCGGCCGAGGGCAACCTGATGGTGCTCGAGGCGGCGGCGATGGCCGAGGCGCGGACGGCGCTGCTGGCGAAGACCGCGAGAAACCTGGGCTGGAAGCGCGTTCTGATCATCGACGGTGCCGAGGTCGATGCCAACTTCGCGCGCGCGGCGCGCAACCTCGAGGGGATCGACGTGCTGCCCTCGATCGGCGCCAACGTCTACGACATCCTGCGCCGCGACCAGCTGGTGATCACGCGGGCCGGCATCGAAGCGCTGGAGGCGCGCCTGAAATGACCGTGAGACCCGAGCACTATGACGTGATCGTGAAGCCGATCATCACCGAGAAGGCGACCCTGGCCTCGGAAAGCGGGGCGGTCGTGTTCGAGGTGGCGATCGACGCCAACAAGCCGCAGATCAAGGAGGCGGTCGAGGCGCTGTTCGGGGTCAAGGTGAAGGCGGTCAACACCGTCGTCGCCAAGGGCAAGGTGAAGCGCTTCCGCGGCCGCCCGGGCACCCGGCGCGACGTGAAGAAGGCCTATGTGATGCTCGAGGAGGGCAACACGATAGACGTGACCACGGGCCTCTGATAGAGGGGCCCGACTCGCGGCCCCCGTCTCCCCGGGGGCCGCGGGCGTTCAGGCCGGGCGTGCCGGCCGCAGGCAACCGGACCACTGGTCCAGGGCAGACGGAAGACAGGAAGCATGGCACTCAAGTCGTACAAGCCGACGACGCCTGGCCAGCGCGGGCTGGTTCTGATCGACCGTTCGGAGCTTTGGAAAGGCCGGCCCGTGAAGGCCCTCACCGAGGGTCTGACGAAGAAGGGCGGCCGGAACAATCTCGGACGGGTGACGATGCGTCACCAGGGCGGCGGGGCCAAGCGGCTCTACCGCATCGTGGATTTCCGGCGTCGCAAGTTCGACGTTCCGGCGACGGTGGAGCGGATCGAATACGATCCGAACCGCACCGCCTTCATCGCGCTGATCCGGTACGAGGACGGCGAGCGCGCCTACATCCTGGCCCCCCAGCGGCTGGCGGTGGGCGACCAGGTGATCTCGGGTGCCCGTACCGACGTGAAGCCCGGCAATGCGATGCCCTTCTCGGGCATGCCGATCGGCACGATCGTCCACAACGTCGAGCTGAAGCCCGGCAAGGGCGGCCAGCTCGCGCGGGCTGCGGGCACCTATGCCCAGTTCGTCGGGCGCGACGGCGGCTACGCGCAGATCCGCCTGTCCTCGGGCGAGCTGCGCCGGGTGCGGCAGGAGTGCATGGCCACGATCGGGGCGGTGTCGAACCCCGACAACTCGAACCAGAACCTCGGCAAGGCGGGTCGCAAGCGGCACATGGGCGTGCGGCCCACCGTGCGCGGCGTCGCGATGAACCCGATCGACCACCCGCACGGCGGCGGCGAGGGCCGCACCTCGGGCGGCCGGCATCCGGTGACGCCCTGGGGCAAGGGCACCAAGGGCACGCGGACGCGCCGCAACAAGGCGACGGACAAGTTCATCGTCCGCTCGCGCCACGCCAAGAAGGGGCGCTGACCATGGCACGTTCCGTCTGGAAGGGACCGTTCGTCGATGCCTATCTGCTGAAGAAGGCCGAGAAGGCGCGCGAGTCCGGCCGCAGCGAGGTGATCAAGATCTGGTCGCGCCGCTCGACCATCCTGCCGCAGTTCGTCGGGCTGACCTTCGGCGTCTACAACGGGCACAAGCACATTCCGGTGCTGGTGACCGAGGAGATGATCGGCCAGAAGTTCGGCGAATACTCGCCCACCCGCACCTACTACGGCCATGCCGCCGACAAGAAGGCGAAGAGGAAGTAAGCCATGGGCAAGGAGAAGAACCCCCGCCGCGTGGCCGAGAACGAGGCCTTCGCCAAGCACCGGATGATGCGCACGAGCCCGCAGAAGCTGAACCTGGTGGCGGCGCTGATCCGCGGCAAGAAGGTCGAGAAGGCGCTGGCCGACCTGACCTTCTCGAAGCGCCGGATCGCCGGCGAGGTGAAGAAGTGCCTGCAGTCGGCGATCGCGAACGCCGAGAACAACCACGGGCTCGACGTGGACAGCCTGGTGGTGGCCGAGGCCTGGGTCGGCAAGAACCTGACGCTGAAGCGCGGCCGGCCGCGCGCGCGCGGCCGCTACGGGCGCATCATCAAGCCGTTTTCCGAACTGACCATCAAGGTGCGGCAGGTCGAGGAGCAAGCGTAATGGGCCAGAAGGTCAACCCCATCGGCATGCGGCTCCAGGTCAACCGGACCTGGGACAGCCGCTGGTTCGCCGACCGCCGCGAATACGGCAAGCTTTTGCACGAGGATCTGAAGATCCGCGAATTCATCGCCGAGGAGGCCAAGCAGGCCGGCGTGAGCCGGGTGATCATCGAGCGTCCGCACCGCAAGTGCCGGGTCACCGTGCACAGCGCGCGGCCGGGCGTGATCATCGGCAAGAAGGGCGCCGACATCGAGACGCTGCGCAGGAAGCTTGCCGCGATGACCGCCTCGGAGCTGCATCTGAACATCGTCGAGGTGCGCAAGCCCGAACTCGATGCGCAGCTCGTGGCCGAATCGATCGCCCAGCAGCTCGAGCGCCGGGTCAGCTTCCGCCGCGCGATGAAGCGGGCGGTGCAGAACGCCATGCGGATGGGTGCGCTGGGGATCCGGGTGAATGTTTCGGGCCGTCTCGGCGGGGCCGAGATCGCCCGCACCGAATGGTACCGCGAGGGGCGGGTGCCGCTGCACACCCTGCGCGCGGACATCGACTATGCGCTGGCCGAGGCCTCGACGCCCTACGGGATCATCGGGGTCAAGGTCTGGATCTTCAAGGGCGAGATCCTCGAGCACGATCCCCAGGCGCGCGACCGCCGGGCGAGCGAGCTGATGGAGGGGGGCGCCGGGGCCGGCCGTCCGCGCCGCGACCGCTGAGAGGACTGGACAGATGCTGCAACCCAAGCGCACGAAGTTCCGCAAGCAGTTCAAGGGCCGCATCCACGGCGAAGCCAAGGGCGGGTTCGAGCTGAACTTCGGCCAGTTCGGCCTCAAGGCGACCGAGCCCGAGCGGGTGACCGCCCGCCAGATCGAGGCCGCCCGTCGGGCGCTCACGCGCCACATGAAGCGCCAGGGCCGGGTCTGGATCCGGGTGTTTCCGGACGTTCCGGTGACCTCGAAGCCCACCGAGGTGCGGATGGGCAAGGGCAAGGGCGCGGTGGACTTCTGGGCCGCCCGCGTCAAGCCGGGCCGCATCATGTTCGAGGTTGACGGCGTGGCCGAACCCGTGGCAAGGGAGGCGCTCCGCCTCGCCGCGATGAAGCTGCCGGTGAAGACCCGCGTGGTGATCCGCGAGGACTGGTGAGTTTCGGTCCGGGCCCCCGGCGCCGCGGCGCGGGGGCGCCGGCTGTTGTTGGAAAAGCGGAAGGCGTGCCTTCCGACTTCTGATGAGGACAGGGCGCATGGACGCCAAGGAACTGCGATCGAAGACGCCCGACCAGCTGCGCGACCAGCTGCTCGCGCTGAAGAAGGAGGCCTTCAACCTCCGCTTCCAGCAGGCGACGAACCAGCTCGAGAACACCGCGCGGATGCGGGCGGTGCGCCGCGACGTGGCGCGCGTCAAGACGGTTCTGAACGAGAAGGCCCGCGCGGGCGCCGGTCCGGCGAACTGAGGAGGAACCCATGCCCAGACGCATCCTGCAAGGCGTGGTCACGTCGGACAAGAACCAGCAGACGATCACCGTGCTGGTCGAGCGGCGGTTCAAGCATCCGCTTCTGCAGAAGACCGTGCGCAAGTCGAAGAAGTACCGCGCGCACGATCCCGAGAACCGGTTCAAGGTGGGGGACACGGTGCGCATCATCGAATGCGCGCCGATCTCCAAGACGAAACGCTGGCATGTGGTGACGGACGCCGAAGCATCGGCCTGAGCGTTCCACATCCGGTTTGAACGAAACCCTGGGACCGGTTCCCAAAGGTCGGGAGAAACCAAATGATCCAGATGCAGACCAATCTGGACGTGGCCGACAATTCCGGCGCGCGTCGGGTCCAGTGCATCAAGGTGCTGGGCGGGTCGCACCGCCGCTATGCCTCGGTCGGCGACATCATCGTGGTGTCGGTGAAGGAGGCGATCCCGCGCGGCCGGGTGAAGAAGGGCGACGTGCGCAAGGCCGTCGTCGTGCGGACCGCCAAGGAGGTGCGCCGCGAGGACGGCACCGCGATCCGCTTCGACCGCAACGCCGCGGTGATCCTGAACAACCAGGGCGAGCCCGTGGGCACCCGCATCTTCGGCCCCGTCGTGCGCGAGCTGCGGGCGAAGAACTTCATGAAGATCATCAGCCTCGCGCCGGAGGTGCTGTGATGGCCGCCAAGCTCAGGAAGGGTGACCGGGTCATCGTGCTGACCGGCAAGGACAAGGGCAAGAAGGGCGAGATCGTCCAGGTCCTGCCGAAACAGAACAAGGCGGTGGTGGAGGGGATCAACATCGCGATCCGCCACACCCGCCAGACGCCGCAGAGCCCGGGCGGCCGGCAGCCGAAGGCGATGCCGATCGACCTGTCGAACCTCGCGCTGATGGACGCCAGCGGCCGGCCCACGCGCGTCGGCTTCCGTTTCGAGGACGGCAGGAAGGTGCGCTACGCCAAGACCACGGGGGAGGCGATCTGATGCTCGACGCTGCCACCTACACGCCGCGGCTGAAGACGCATTACCTCGACGTCGCCCGCCCGGCGCTGAAGGCCGAGTTCGGCTACCGCAACGACATGATGATCCCCCGGCTCGACAAGATCGTGCTGAACATGGGCGTCGGCGAGGCGGTGAAGGACACCAAGAAGGTGAAGGCCGCGGCCGAGGACCTGTCGCTGATCGCCGGCCAGAAGGCGGTGATCACCAGGGCGAAGAAGTCGATCGCGGGGTTCCGCGTGCGCGAGCAGATGCCGCTGGGCTGCAAGGTCACGCTGCGCGGCGACCGGATGTACGAGTTCCTCGACCGGCTGATCACCATCGCGCTGCCGCGCGTGCGCGACTTCCGCGGCGTCAAGGGCTCGGCCTTCGACGGCCGGGGCAACTTCGCGATGGGGCTGAGGGAGCACATCGTGTTCCCCGAGATCAACTTCGACAAGGTCGATGAGGTGCTCGGGATGGACATCATCATCTGCACCACGGCACGCACCGACGCGGAGGCCAAGGCCCTGCTGCGGCAGTTCAACATGCCGTTCGTGAACTGAGGCGCGAGGGGAACATCATGGCGAAAGTGTCGATGGTCGAGCGCGAGAAGAAGCGCCAGCGCCTGGTGAAGCAGCATGCGGCGAAGCGGGCGAAGCTGAAGGCGGTGGTGGACAATCCCGACCTGCCGATGGAGCAGCGCTTCAAGGCCGTGCTCAAGCTTGCGCAGCTGCCGCGCAACTCGAGCGCCACGCGCCTGCACAACCGCTGCGAGCTGACGGGCCGTCCGAGGGCCTATTACCGCAAGCTGCGGATGAGCCGGATCATGCTGCGGGAACTGGCCAGCAAGGGGCAGATCCCCGGCATGGTCAAGTCGAGCTGGTGAGGGAGGGGCGCAGATGTCGATGAACGATCCCCTTGGCGACATGCTGACGCGCATCCGCAATGCGCAGATGCGCGGGCGGTCCACCGTTCGCACCCCGTCCTCGAAGCTCCGCGCCTGGGTGCTCGACGTCCTGAAGGACGAGGGCTACATCCGCGGCTACGAGCGGGTGAGCGCCGAGAACGGCCAGCCCGAGCTGGAAATCAGCCTGAAGTATTACGAGGGCGCGCCGGTGATCCGCGAGCTCCGGCGGGTGTCGAAACCCGGCCGGCGGGTGTATCTGGGCGTCAAGGACCTGCCGCAGGTGCGCCAGGGCCTCGGCGTCTCGATCGTGTCCACGCCGAAGGGCGTGATGTCGGATGCCTCCGCCCGCCAGGCCAATGTCGGCGGCGAAGTGCTCTGCACGGTGTTCTGAGGAGGGGGCGATGTCGCGGATTGGGAAGAAGCCGGTCGCTCTGCCCGCGGGCGTCACCGCCTCGCTTTCGGGCCGGACCGTCACCGTCAAGGGGCCGAAGGGCACGCTGAGCTTCACCGCAACGGATGACGTGACCATCACCATCGACGGGCAGTCGGTGAGGGTGGCGCCGCGCGGCGACAGCAAGCGCGCCCGCCAGCAATGGGGCATGAGCCGCTCGATGGTGGCGAATCTGGTGACCGGCGTCACCTCGGGGTTCCGCCGCGAGCTCGAGATCACCGGGGTCGGCTACCGTGCCGCGATGGCCGGCAACGTGCTGAAGCTGTCGCTGGGCTACAGCCACGAGGTCAACTTCGAGGTGCCGCCGGGCGTGACCGTCACCACGCCGAAGCAGACCGAGATCGTGATCGAAGGCATCGACTCGCAGCTGGTCGGCCAGGTTGCCGCCAACATCCGCGAGTGGCGTCCGCCCGAGCCCTACAAGGGCAAGGGCATCCGTCACAAGGGCGAGTTCATCTTCCGCAAGGAAGGCAAGAAGAAGTAAGGGGCGCGACCATGGCCTTGACCAAGCGGGAACTGTTCCGGAAGCGCCGCCTGCGCGTGCGCAACAAGCTGCGGGCCGTGGCCGACGGGCGGCTGCGCCTGTCGGTGCACCGGTCCAACAAGAACATCAGCGCGCAGCTGATCGACGATTCGCGCGGCGTGACCGTGGCGGCGGCCTCGACGCTCGAGGCCGGGCTCGGCTTCGTCGGCAAGAACAATGTCGAGGCGGCGGCGAAGATCGGGGCCGTGATCGCCGAGCGCGCGAAGGCCGCAGGGGTCGAGGAGGTCTATTTCGACCGGGGCGGGTTCCTGTTCCACGGCAAGGTCAAGGCGCTGGCCGACTCCGCCCGTGAAGCCGGGCTGAAGTTCTGAGGAGACGATCATGGCAGAGCGTGACAACCGCCGCGAAGGCCGCGACCGCCGCGACCGCGACGAGACCCCGGAGTTCGCCGATCGTCTCGTGGCGATCAACCGCGTGTCGAAGACGGTGAAGGGCGGCAAGCGCTTCGGCTTCGCCGCGCTCGTCGTGGTCGGCGACCAGCGCGGCCGGGTGGGCTTCGGCAAGGGCAAGGCCAAGGAAGTGCCCGAGGCGATCCGCAAGGCGACCGAGCAGGCCAAGCGCAGCCTGATCCGCGTGCCCTTGCGCGAGGGCCGGACGCTGCACCACGACATGGAGGGCCGCCACGGCGCCGGCCGGGTGGTGATGCGTGCGGCCGTCCCGGGCACCGGCATCATCGCCGGCGGCCCCATGCGCGCGGTCTTCGAGATGCTCGGGCTGCAGGACGTGGTGGCCAAGTCGCTGGGCAGCCAGAACCCCTACAACATGGTGCGCGCCACCATCGACGGGCTGCAGAAGGAGACGAGCCCGCGGCAGGTGGCCGCCCGCCGCGGCAAGAAGGTGGCCGAGATCCTGCGCCGGTCGGAACCGGAAGCGGCCGAGGCCTGAGGAGGACAGCATGGCCAAGACCATCGTCGTCAAGCAGATCGGCAGTCCGATCCGCCGCCCGGCCGTGCAGCGTGCGACGCTGAAGGGGCTGGGGCTGAACAAGATGCACCGCACCCGCGAACTGCCCGACACCCCGTCGGTGCGCGGCATGGTGAAGGCGATCCCGCATCTCGTCGTGATCGTCGAGGAGCGCGGCTGACCCGCAAACCGGCGGCCGCCTGCGTGCGCCGCCCCTGAGATCCGTGGCCGCCCCGCCGCTCGGGGGATGCGTCCGGCAAGGAGAGAGCGAGATGAAACTGCACGACCTGCGCGACAATCCCGGCGCCGTCCGCAAGGCCAAGCGCATCGGCCGCGGCCCCGGCTCGGGCAAGGGCAAGACCGGCGGCCGCGGCATCAAGGGCTCCAAGGCGCGCGCCGGCTATTCGGTGAACGCCTTCGAGGGCGGGCAGATGCCGCTCTATCAGCGGCTGCCGAAGCGGGGCTTCAACAAGCCGAACCGCAAGGACTTTGCGGTGGTGAACCTCGGGCTGATCCAGAAGTTCGTCGATGCCGGCAGGCTCGATGCCGGCGCGGTCATCGACGAGGCGGCGCTCGTCGCCTGCGGCCTGGTGCGCCGCCGGCTCGACGGGGTGCGCGTGCTCGCGAAGGGCGACGTCACCTCGGCGCTCACCATCGTGGTGACCGGGGCCTCGCGCCCGGCGGTCGAGGCGGTGGCGAAAGCGGGCGGCAGCCTGACGCTTGCGGCGCAGGCGGGGGCCGCGGCGGAAGGGACCGCGGCGGAAGGGGCCGCGGCGGAATAGGTGCTTGTGGCGCCGCCGGGCGCCGACTACATCACTCGGAACGGCTGCGCCGTCCGTTCCGCGGGACCCGGCGACGCGACCCATGAACCGGACGGGGCACCATGGCATCTGCCGCCGAGCAAATGGCCGCGAACATCAGCTGGGGGGCCTTGGGCAAGGCGACCGAGCTCAGGCAGCGGCTTTTCTTCACTCTGGTGCTGCTGATCGTCTATCGCCTGGGCACCTACATCCCGGTGCCCGGCATCGACGGCGCGGCACTGCGCGAATTCGTCGCCGAAGCCTCGGCGGGCCTGGGCGGCATCCTCAACATGTTCACCGGCGGTGCGATCGGCCGGATGGGCATCTTCGCGCTGGGGATCATGCCCTATATCTCGGCCTCGATCATCGTGCAGCTGATGGCGGCGATGGTGCCCTCGCTGCAGCAGCTGCGGAAGGAGGGCGAGCAGGGCCGCAAGAAGCTCAACCAGTACACCCGCTATGGCACGGTGCTTCTGGCGACGTTCCAGGCCTACGGCCTTGCGGTCAGCCTCGAGGCCGGGGGGCTGGCGCATTCGCCGGGGTTCTTCTTCATCGCCGCCTGCGTCATCACCCTGGTCGGCGGCACCCTGTTCCTGATGTGGCTGGGCGAGCAGATCACCGCGCGCGGCGTCGGCAACGGGATCTCGCTGATCATCTTCGTCGGCATCATCGCCGAGCTTCCGGCGGCGCTGGCGCAGTTCCTGAGTCAGGGGCGCTCGGGGGCGATCAGTCCGGCCATCATCGTCGGCATGATGCTGCTGGTGGTGGTCACCATCGCCTTCGTGGTGTTCATGGAGCGCGCGCTGCGGAAGATCCACATCCAGTATCCGCGCCGTCAGGTGGGGATGAAGGTGTATGACGGCGGGTCGAGCCACCTGCCGATCAAGGTGAACCCCGCCGGCGTGATTCCGGCGATCTTCGCCTCGTCGCTGCTGTTGCTGCCGACGACGATCGCGACCTTCTCGCAATCGCAGACCGGCCCGGTGATGAGCACGATCATGGCCTACTTCGGGCCCGGCCAGCCGCTCTACCTTCTGTTTTTCACGGTGATGATCGTCTTCTTCACCTATTTCTACACCCAGAACGTCGCCTTCAAGACCGAGGAGGTGGCGGAGAACCTGAAGAACCAGAACGGGTTCATTCCCGGCATCCGGCCCGGCAAGAAGACCGAGGAATACCTCGACTACGTGGTGGTGCGCATCCTCGTGCTGGGCTCGGCCTACCTTGCCGCGGTCTGCCTGCTGCCCGAGGTGCTGCGGGCGCAGCTGGCGGTTCCGTTCTACTTCGGGGGCACATCGGTCCTCATCGTCGTCTCGGTGACCATGGATACCATCCAGCAGATCCAGTCGCATCTTCTCGCCCACCAGTACGAGGGGCTGATCGAGAAATCGCAGCTGCGCGGCAGGAAGCGCCCCGCCGGCAGCGGCCCGGGCCCGCGCAAGGCGCCGTCGCGCCGATGACGGACATCGTCCTTCTGGGCCCGCCGGGCGCGGGCAAGGGCACCCAGGCCAAGCGTCTGGTCGAGACGCGGGGGATGGTTCAGCTGTCCACCGGCGACATGCTGCGCGAGGCGCGGAGCTCGGGCACCGAGATGGGCCGGATCGTCGCCGCGGTCATGGACCGGGGCGACCTCGTGACCGACGAGATCGTGATCGGCCTGATCGAGGAGCGGCTGCGGCACGGCGCCGCCGGCGGGTTCATCTTCGACGGCTTTCCGCGCACGCTCGCCCAGGCCGACGCGCTCGAGGCGCTGCTGTCGCGGATGGGCCGCGGAATCGCCGCGGCGATCGAGATCCGGGTGGACGATGCCGCGCTGATCCAGCGCATCACCGGGCGGTTCACCTGCGGCGCCTGCGGCGCGGTCTATCACGACGTGACCCGCCCGACGGCGCGGCCGGGGGTCTGCGATGTCTGCGGCTCGACCGACCTGCGCCGCCGCGCCGACGACACCGAGGAGGCGCTGCGCCAGAGGCTGCTCGAATACTACAAGAAGACCGCCCCGCTGATCGGCTACTACCACGCGCTCGGGCGGCTCAGGGTTGTGGACGGGCTGGCCGAGATCGACCGGGTCGCCGAGGCCATCGACGCGGTTCTGGACGCGGCGCTTCCGGCGCCTGCGTGAGGCGGGGGATCCCGCGCTTGACGGGCGGGGCGGATGCCCCTATTGCGCGGTGTCTCGCGAGAGAATCAGCCTTGCCGCCGCCCTGTGGGCGGACCGGCAGACCATAGCCCGGCCCGCCCGTTCGCCCTGCGGGCCACTGTTGTGAAAAAAGGTTCCGGCATTACGGAACCGCAACGATGAGGACCACGCCCCTTGGCACGCATCGCCGGCGTCAATATCCCGACATCCAAGCGCGTCCCGATCGCGCTGACCTACATCCACGGTATCGGCCCCGCCATCGCCGGCCGGATCTGCGCCGCCGTCGGCATCGACACTTCCCGGCGGGTCAACCAGCTGACCGATGCCGAGATCCTCGCGATCCGCGAGCACATCGACGCCAACTACACGGTGGAGGGCGACCTGCGCCGCGAGGTGCAGATGAACATCAAGCGGCTGATGGACCTTGGCTGCTACCGCGGCCTGAGGCACCGCAAGGGCCTGCCGGTGCGCGGCCAGCGCACCCATACCAACGCCCGCACCCGCAAGGGCCCCGCCAAGCCGATCGCCGGCAAGAAGAAGTAAGGGCAGGACAGATGGCGCGCGATACCAAGACCGCCCGCATGAAGCGGAAGGAACGCAAGAACATCGCTGCCGGCGTGGCGCATGTGAACTCGTCGTTCAACAATACCAAGATCCTGATCTCCGACGTTCAGGGCAACGCGATCGCCTGGTCCTCGGCCGGAACGATGGGCTTCAAGGGCAGCCGCAAGTCCACCCCCTACGCGGCGCAGATGGCCGCCGAGGATGCCGGCCGCAAGGCGCAGGAGCACGGGGTCCGGACCATCGAGGTCGAGGTGCAGGGGCCGGGCTCGGGCCGCGAATCGGCGCTGCGCGCGCTGGCTGCGGTGGGGTTCACCATCACCTCGATCCGCGACGTGACCCCGATCGCACACAACGGCTGCCGCCCGCCCAAGCGCCGGCGCGTCTGACCGGTCCATTTCGGCCGGGTCGCACCCTTGGGGGCGGCCCGGGATCCGGTATTCTTCGACGGAACCTCGGGCGTCCGCGGCTTGGGGACATGGGCCGCGGACAGGAATGGAGGGAGATCGCATGATCCACAAGAACTGGTCGGCGCTGATCCGCCCGGAGAAGCTCGACGTGCGCCCCGGCGCCGATCCCAGCCGGCAGGCGACCGTGATCGCCGAGCCGCTCGAGCGCGGCTTCGGGCTGACGCTGGGCAACGCCCTGCGCCGGGTGCTGCTGTCCTCGCTCCAGGGCGCGGCGATCACCAGCGTGCAGATCGACAACGTCCTGCACGAGTTCTCGAGCGTGGCGGGCGTGCGCGAGGACGTCACCGACATCGTGCTGAACCTCAAGGGCGTCGCGATCCGCATGGACGTCGACGGGCCGAAGCGGCTGTCGATCAGCGCGCGCGGCCCGGGCGTGGTGACGGCGGGCGACATCTCGACCAGCGCCGGCATCGAGATCCTGAACCGCGATCACGTCATCTGCCACCTCGACGACGGCGCCGACGTGTTCATGGAGCTGACCGTCAACACCGGAAAGGGCTATGTCGCGGCCGACCGCAACCGCCCCGAGGACAGCCCGATCGGGCTGATCCCGATCGACGCGATCTATTCGCCGGTGAAGAAGGTCAGCTACGAGGTGACGCCGACCCGTGAGGGCCAGGTGCTCGACTACGACAAGCTGACGCTGAAGCTCGAGACCGACGGCTCGCTCAGCCCCGAGGACGCCGTCGCCTATGCCGCGCGCATCCTGCAGGACCAGCTGTCGATCTTCGTCAACTTCGACGAGCCCGAGAGCGCCGGCAAGGCCTCGGACGACGTGGGGCTGGAGTTCAACCCGCTCTTGCTGAAGAAGGTGGACGAGCTCGAGCTCTCGGTCCGCTCGGCCAACTGCCTGAAGAACGACAACATCGTCTACATCGGCGATCTGATCCAGAAGACCGAGGCCGAGATGCTGCGGACCCCGAACTTCGGCCGCAAGTCGCTGAACGAGATCAAGGAGGTGCTGTCCTCGATGGGGCTGCATCTGGGCATGGAGGTCGAGGACTGGCCGCCCGAGAACATCGAGGACCTCGCCAAGAAGTTCGAGGACCAGTTCTGAGACAGCGCCGGTCGCGCCGCCCGGTTCCGCCGGGGGGCGCCCGCCGCGATGCCCTGCCCCGCACCGGGGCAGGGAAAGGGAGGGGGGGCATGTTGCCCTGACCACCCCAAGGGAGGCCGCCCGAACGCAGGGCGGGCCGGACAAACAGCGAAGCGAAGGAGACTGTCATGCGTCACGGAAGCGGCTACCGCCGGTTCAACCGGACCCACGAGCACCGCAAGGCGATGTTCGCCAATCTCGCCGGTGCGCTGATCGAGCACGAGCAGATCCGCACGACCCTGCCCAAGGCCAAGGATCTGCGCCCGGTGGTCGAGAAGCTGATCACCCTCGCCAAGCGCGGCGACCTGCACGCCCGGCGCCTTGCCGCCGCGCAGCTCAAGCAGGACGCGCAGGTGTCGAAGCTGTTCGACGTGCTGGGCCCGCGCTACAAGACCCGCGCCGGTGGCTGCGTGCGGGTGCTGAAGGCGGGCTTCCGCTATGGCGACATGGCGCCGATGGCGATCGTCGAACTGGTGGACCGCGATCCCGCGGCCAAGGGGGCCGGCGACCGTGCCCGGCTGGAAGCCGAGGCCGAGGCTGCCGAAGCTGTCTGAGCCCCGCGGTGCCGGGCCGCGGGCCTCGGCTCAGGCGCGTCCGCCCGCCCGCGGGCTGGCCGAGCCGCCGTTGCCCGCGCCCATCGCCCAGCCCGGAAGGGACACCGCCCCGGCATCCGCCCGTCCGGTCTGGTCGGGCGGTGTCCCCAGCATGGTCAGAAGCTCGGACCGCGCCGGTTCGGGCAGGGACAAGATTCTTGAAATCAGGTACTTGTCGGTCGGCTTCATGCAATTCTCCAACCCGGTTCACGGCCTCGTGCCATTCAATTTACGGTTGACGGGTGCGGGGGCAACTTATCTAAAAGGATATGTCCCTGCGGTCCGGTATTGACCTCGAGCTTGCACGGCTTTCTGCCATCGCCTGCTCGGGGTACTTCATCGGGCTCCACATCCGTTTCGCTGCGCCGCTGATGACGTTCCAGACCTACGACCAGCGATGGACCGATCATTACACCGAACGGGCCTACGCGCTCCGCGATCCGATGATCGCTTGGGGATTCTCGGCGACAGGAGTGGCCCGGTGGAGCGAGATCGCGATTCCAGACCCGTTCGGGATCATGGCCGAAGCTGCAGGCTTCGGCCTGCGCTACGGAGCGCAGGCGGCCTGCGGGCCGATCTCGTCGCGCACCATCGCCGGATGCGCGCGGTCGGACCGCGAATTCACCGACCCGGAACTGGCCGGGATCGAAGCCATTGTCCTCCGCCTCCACGCGATGACGGAGCCCCCCGATAGCCTGACACCGGCTCAAGTCGAGGCCCTGCGGTGTATCGCGGCAGGCTACCGGCATGCGGCTGCGGCGGCGAAGCTCGGGATCTCCGAGAGCGCGCTGAAGGCACGGCTGACCTCGGCCCGGGAACGGCTCATGGCCCGCACCACGGCCGAGGCGCTGCAGCGCGCGAAGGACTATCGCCTCCTCTGACCGCCGGCCGGGACGCTTCCGCGGCGGGGCCTCTGCACATCCGCAGAGAGAGGAAGCGGCCATGCAGACCACCACCCTGTCCTTTGCCAACATGCACAACCACGGCGAGCTTTTCGCCAACCTGCTTCGTGCGAGGCGACAGTCGTTCATCGTCCAGAACAACTGGGACCTGCCCGAGGCGCTGGGCATGGAATACGACCAGTACGACACGCCCGCGAGCCGCTGGATCGCCGTGCACCACCTGGGCGAGATCCTCGCCGGCATCCGGCTGACCCCGACCACGGCGCGCTGCGGCATCTACACCTACATGATCCGGGATGCCCAGCGCGGGCTGCTCGACTCGATCCCGCACGACCTGCTCTACGAGGAGGCGCCGGTGGCCGATCACATCTGGGAATCCTCGCGCGTCTTCGTCAGCCATGCGACGCCCATGGCGATCCGCCGCCGGGTGCATGCCCATCTCATCATGGAGATGACGAAGTCCGCCCGCGAGCTCGGCGCCCGGCAGGTCCTGGGGCTGATCCCGGCGAACTGGCCGCGCTGGGCGGGGCGCTGCGGGCTCGACATGCGCGCGGCGGGGCGGGTGATGACGATCGCCGGCACCGACAACCAGTGCGTGTCGATCGACCTGACGGCGAAGCTGCACTGAGCGACCGGCGCGGGCCGTCCGGCGCGGGGTAGCCGGCGTGGGGTAGCCGTTGCGCCGGCGCCCGGCCGGGCGCATATCCGGGGCGAACGCGAAACGGGAGTGTCCGATGCGCGCCGTCACGCTCGCCCTGATCCTCTCCCTGGCGCTGCCGGGGCCCGGGCACGCGGAAACCCGCGTGCCCGAAACCTCCGCCGAGATCGCGATGGGCTTCGCTCCGGTCGTCCGCGCCGCGGCGCCGGCGGTGGTGAACATCTACGCCAGGCGGATCGTCGCCGACCGGATGAACCCGTTCCTCGACGATCCGTTCTTCGGGCCGCTCTTCCGCGACTTCGGCATGGCCCAGCCGCGGTTGCAGAACTCGCTGGGCTCCGGCGTGATTCTCTCGCCCGAGGGGCTGGTCGTGTCGAACCATCATGTCGTCGGGGGGGCGCAGGAGATCCGCGTGGTGATGGCCGACCGGCGCGAGTTCGAGGCGCGGGTGATCCTGTCGGACGAGGACAGCGACCTGGCGGTGCTGCGCCTGATCGGGGCGCCGCCGGACCTGCCGGCCCTGCCGCTGCGCGATTCGGACGGGGTGGAGGTGGGGGAACTCGTGCTGGCGATCGGCAATCCCTTCGGCGTGGGCCAGACCGTGACCAGCGGCATCATCTCGGGCCTTGCGCGCTATGGTGCGGCCACCGGAAGCGCGCGGGGCTGGTTCATCCAGACCGATGCGGCGATCAACCCCGGCAACTCCGGCGGCGCGCTGGTCGATGTGGCGGGGCGGCTCGTCGGCATCAACACCGCGATCCTGACCCGCTCGGGCGGGTCGAACGGGATCGGCTTCGCGATCCCGGCGAACCTCGTCGCGCGGTTCCTCGCCCTGGCCGAGGCCGGTGCCGACCGTTTCGACCGGCCCTGGGCCGGAATCGCGGGCCAGCCGGTCACGCAGGATCTTGCCGAGGCGCTGGGCCTTGCCGGGCCGGACGGGTTCCTGCTGTCCGAACTCCATCCGCAGAGCCCCTTCGCCGCTGCCGGGCTGAAAGCGGGCGATGTCATCCTTGCGATCGACGGACAGGCGGTGAATGCGCCGCAGGACGTGATCTTCCGCCTCTCGGTCGCGGGAACCGGCGCCGAGGTGGTGGCGACCCTCTGGCGCGACGGGCGCGCGCTGACGCGGCCGGTCAGGCTCGATCCGCCGCCCGACGACCCCGACCCCGAGCCGTTCGAGGTGCCCCCGGGCGCCGTGCTCGGCGGTCTGCGGGTCGAGCGCATCAACCCGCGCGTCATCGCCGACCTCGGCCTGCCGCTCGCCGCCGAGGGCGTGGCGGTCACCGCGGCCGAGGGGCAGGCCGCGCGGGCGGGGCTGCGCCGCGGCGATGTCGTGCTTGCCGTCAACGGCCGGCGCATCGACCGACCCCGCGACCTTGCCCGGGCGCTGTCCGAGGCGCCGCGGCGCTGGTCGGTCGAGGTCCTGCGCGAGGGGCGGCGGATCGAGCTGCGCTTCCGCATCTGATCGGCGCTTCCGTGCCCGGATGCGCCGCACTACGCTGACGCATGGCCGACCTCTTCGACCGACCCGATACCCCGCGCAGGCCGGATGCGCCGCGGCCGCTGGCCGACCGGCTGCGGCCGGCGCGGCTTTCCGAGGTGATCGGGCAGCGGAAGCTCATCGGCCCGGAGGGGGCGCTGACGCTGATGCTGGCCGCGGGCAGCCTGCCCTCGCTGATCCTCTGGGGGCCGCCCGGCGTGGGCAAGACCACCATCGCCCGGCTGCTGGCCGAGGAGACGGCGCTCGACTTCGTGCAGATCAGCGCGATCTTCTCGGGGGTTTCCGACCTCAGGCGGGTGTTCGAGGCCGCGCGGCAGCGCCGGCGCGAGGGGCGCGGAACGCTTCTGTTCGTGGACGAGATCCACCGCTTCAACAAGGCCCAGCAGGACGGCTTCCTGCCGCTGATGGAGGACGGCACGATCGTGCTGGTGGGGGCGACGACCGAGAACCCGTCGTTCGAGCTCAATGCCGCGCTCCTCAGCCGGGCGCAGGTGCTGGTGCTCGAGCCCTTGTCGCCGGCCGACCTCGAGCGGCTGGCCCAGCGCGCCGAAACGGCGCTCGGCCGGGCGCTGCCGCTGACGGGCCCGGCCCGCGACCGGCTGATCGCCCTGGCCGACGGCGACGGGCGGGCGCTGCTGAACCTGATCGAGCAGGTGATGGCCTGGAAGGTCGCCGCGCCGCTCGACCCCGAGGCGCTGGCGGCCCGCCTGCAGCGGCGCGCCGCGCTCTACGACAAGTCCGGCGACCAGCATTTCAACCTGATCTCGGCGCTGCACAAGTCGGTGCGCGGATCGGACCCGGATGCGAGCCTCTACTGGCTTGCCCGTATGGTCGAGGGCGGCGAGGATCCGCGCTACCTCGCCCGGCGGATCACGCGCATGGCGGTCGAGGACATCGGGCTGGCCGAGCCGCAGGCGGTAACCCTGTGCCTGTCGGCCTGGGAAACCTGCGAGCGGCTCGGCAGCCCCGAGGGCGATCTCGCGCTGGCGCAGGCGGTGGTCTATCTGGCGCTCGCGCCGAAATCGAACGCGACCTATACCGCCTGGGCCGCGGCGCGTGCGAAGGCGGCGGCCAGCGGCTCGGCGCCGCCGCCGAAGCATATCCTGAACGCTCCGACGCGCCTGATGAAGGCGCAGGGATACGGCGCAGGCTACGCCTACGACCACGATGCCGAGGACGGATTCTCGGGTCAGGACTATTTCCCCGAGGGCATGAAGCGCCCGGTGTTCTACACGCCGGTTGACCGCGGATTCGAACGCGAGCTGGCGAAACGGGTGGCCTATTTCGCACGTCTGCGCGACCGCCGGCAGGGCGGTTGACAGCGCCGTGCGGCAGGCCGAAGGAGGCGCGATGCGGATCGTTCCTGCACAGACCGCGCCCGTGGGCGCCATCGGCGCCGGCACCCCGGCCGACCGACGGGGGCCGCGATGAGCGGCGTCCGCTTCCTCACGGTCGCCGCCGACGAGGGCGAGCTGCGGCTCGACCGCTGGCTGCGCCGCCGCTTTCCGCAGGTGACCCAGGGACAGATCGAGAAGCTCTGCCGCACCGGCCAGCTTCGCGTCGATGGCGGGCGCGTCCGGGCCTCGACCCGCGTCGCCCCGGGCATGGCGGTGCGGGTGCCGCCCTTGCCCGAGCCGGCGCCGGGCGAGACCGCCCCGCCGCGGCTGCCCGATGCCGACGCCGAGATGATCCGCCGCGCGGTGATCTGGCAGGACGACCATGTGATCGCGCTGAACAAGCCGCCCGGCCTGCCCAGCCAGGGCGGCAGCGGGATCGGCGCGCGCCATGTGGACGCGCTGGCCGAGGCGCTGCGCTTCGGCCGGCCCGAGAAGCCGAGCCTGGTGCACCGGCTGGACAAGGACACCTCGGGGGTGATGCTGCTGGCGCGCTCGGGCAAGGTGGCGCGGCGGCTGTCCGAGGCGTTCCGCGCGCGGACCACCCGCAAGATCTACTGGGCGGCGGTGGCCGGGGTGCCGAGCCCGGGCAGGGGCACCATCCGCTACGGGCTGGTGAAGGCGCCGGGCCGCGGGCCGGGCGGCGAGGGCGAGCGGATGATCTGCGTTCCCCCCGCGCGGATCGACGACACCCCGGGGGCGCAGCGCGCCACCACCGACTATGCCGTGATCGAGGCGCTGGGCCGGCGCGCCGCCTGGGTCGCGCTGGTGCCGGTCACCGGGCGGACGCACCAGCTCAGGGCGCACATGGCCGGGATCGGACACCCGATCGTCGGCGACGGCAAGTACGGCGGATCGGGGCAGGTGAACGCGGGCGACGGCTGGGGCGCGAGCCTCGGCGGCGAGATCAGCCGCAAGCTGCATCTGCATGCCCGCTCGATCGCCTTCGACCATCCGGTGACCGGCGCGCGCGTCTGCGTCACCGCCGAGCTTCCCCCGCACATGGCCCGCACCTGGGCGGCGCTCGGCTGGCGGGCCTCCGACGCGCCGGCCGACCCCTTCGCGGAGGGCCGATGAACCCGCGGCTGGTCGTCTTCGACGTGGACGGGACGCTGATCGACAGTCAGGGCCAGATCCTCGCTGCGATGGCGGCGGCCTTCGCCGCCGCAGGGCGCGCGCCGCCGTCGCGGGCCGAGGTCCTGGCCGTCGTCGGGCTGTCGCTGCCGGTCGCGCTGCGCCGGCTGATGCCGGGGGTCTCCGAAGCCGATGCCGAGGCGGCGGTTGCCGCCTACCGGTCGGCCTTCCACGCCGGGGCGGGGTCGGTTCCGCCGCTCTATCCGGGCACCCGCGCGATGCTCGACGGTCTGGCCGGGGCACCGGCGACGCTGCTCGGCATCGCGACGGGCAAGTCGCGCCGGGGGCTCGACCGCGTCCTGTCCGCGCACGGGCTTGCGGGGCGCTTCGTCACCCGGCAGGTGGCCGACGATCACCCCTCGAAGCCCGACCCGTCGATGCTGCGCGCGGCGCTCGCCGAGGCGGGCGTGCCGCCCTCGCGCGCGGTGATGATCGGCGACACCGCCTTCGATCTGGCGATGGGGCGGGCGGCGGGCGTGGCGACGGTGGCGGTGACCTGGGGCTATCATCCGGCCGGGGCGCTGACGGCGGCGGATGCCGTGCTCGATGACTGGGCAGAGCTTGGCCCGGCGCTCGACCGCCTGCTGGACGCAGCATGACGGGCTGGCATCGGCGGCGGTTCTGGGCCGAGGCGCGGGCCGAGCCCGTGCCCGGCGGCTGGGAGGTGCGGCTCGACGGGCGGCCGCTGAGCACCCCGGCGCGGGTGCGCATGGCGCTGCCCACGGCGGCCCTGGCCGAGGCGGTGGCGGCGGAATGGCAGGCCCAGGGCGAGACGCTCGACCCCCGCACCATGCCGCTGACGCGCGCCGCCAATGCGGCGCTCGACCGGGTGGCGCGGGCGATGGCCGAGGTCGCCGACGCGCTGGCCGCCTATGCGGAAACCGACCTTCTGTGCCACCGGGCCGAGGCGCCCGCCGGGCTCGCGGCGGCGCAGGCGGCGGCCTGGGACCCGTTCCTCGACTGGGCGGCGGCCGAACTGGGGGCGCCGCTCAGGGTCACGGCCGGGGTCATCGCCGTGACCCAGCCGGCAGCGAGCCTGGCCCGCCTGCGCGCCGAGGTCGGGCGGCTCGACCCTTTCGCGCTGACCGCCTTCCACGATCTCGTGTCGATCAGCGGCTCGCTGATCCTCGGGCTGGCCGCGCTGCGCGGGCGGGCGACCGGGTCCGAGATCTGGACCGCGAGCCGGGTGGACGAGGACTGGCAGGAACGCCTCTGGGGACGCGATGCCGAGGCCGCCGAGGCGGCCGAGGCGCGGCGGGACGCGCTGCTGACGGCCTTGCGGTTCCACGACCTGAGCCGCGTTGCCGGGCCGGGCATCTGACGCCGCGGCAGTTGCCTGCGGAGCGGGCGGTGCGGGGGGGCAAGCCTTGACGGGTTGGGCAAGACGGCCCACACCCGGCCGCCCGGCGGGCGTCCGCCGTTCCAGCAGATGCCCCTGCCGGGCCGGGGGCCGGCCAACGGCCCCCCGCGACCGGGCCGGACAACAGGAAAAGGTCACCATCTGGCAGCGGCCGGACTGTCGCCGCGGGCGCCGCCGCCGCGCCGATCCTGTTCCCGGCGCTGCCGCGCGGGCTTCTGCGGGTCTCGCTGGTCCATCCGCTGATCGCCTGTGTCCTGCTCTGGCGCGGATCCGTCCGGGGGCCTGTGGTGTTCGTCCTCACCTTCGCGGCGGGATGGATCGCCTGGCGGCTGGTCTCGACCGCGGCGGGGTCGCTGGCCGGCGCCCTCGCCGCCCTCGCCGCCCTCGCCGCCCTCGCCGCGGCGCCGGCCCGGCGGGCGCTGGTCGTGCTGCCGCTGACGCGGATCCTCGCGGCCGCTCTGCCGCTCGGCCTGCCCGCCATCGCCTCGAACCGGTTCGGCGGCTTCATGCCGGCCGTCATCATCGGGGTCTCGGGCATCGCGCTGTCGCCGCCGCTCGGCATCCTGCGCGGGCCCGGGCGGCAGTCGGCCCTGGTCGTCATCAACATCACCTCGGTCGCCTGCGTCGAGATCATCCGCGGCGTGCCGCTGATCCTGTGGCTCTTCACCGCCTCGCCGCTGTCGAACCTGTTCCTGCCGCCGGGCACCAAGGCCGACCCGATCCTGCGGGTGGTGATCATGGTGACCCTGTTCGCCTCGGCCTACTTGGCCGGGGTCATCCGCGGCGGCCCTGCCGCGCTGCCCAAGGGGGAATGCGAGGCGGCGGCCGCGCTCGGGCGCGACGGCTGGAAGTCGATGCGGCCGGTCATCCTGCCGCAGGCGCCGAAGGCCGCGATCCCCGGCATCGTCAGCACCTTCATCGGCCTGTTCAAGGACACCACGCTGGTCATGGTCATCGGCCTGCTCGACCCGGTCGGGCTGGCGAACTCGATCCGGGCGAACGCCGCCCGGACCGGCATCTACCGGGAGCGGTTCATCCTCATCGGGCTCCCCTTCCTCCTGTTCTGCCGTTTCATGTCGCGCTATTCGCAGGATCTCGAGAAGAAGCTCGCCACCGACCGCCGCCAGGAAGGGCCGCACCCATGACCGCTTCCGACCCCGTGACTGCCCGCCCGGGGAGCAACACGCCCGGCGTGTCCGACGCGGTGGCGATCGAGATCCGGGGCCTGAACAAGTGGTTCGGCCAGTTCCACGTGCTGCGCGACATCGACCTGACGGTCTGTCGCGGCGAGCGGATCGTGATCTGCGGACCCTCGGGGTCGGGAAAGTCCACGCTGATCCGCTGCATCAACGCGCTCGAGGAACACCAGAAGGGCCGCATCGTGGTGGACGGGATCGCCCTGACCTCGGAGCTGAAGAACATCGACAAGGTGCGCTCCGAAGTCGGCATGGTGTTCCAGCACTTCAACCTGTTCCCGCATCTGACGATCCTCGAGAACTGCACGCTGGCGCCGATCTGGGTGCGGAAGATCCCCAGGCGCGAGGCCGAGGAGACGGCCATGCATTTCCTGACCAAGGTCAAGATCCCCGAGCAGGCGGGCAAGTATCCCGGCCAGCTCTCGGGCGGGCAGCAGCAGCGGGTGGCCATCGCGCGCGCGCTGTGCATGCGGCCGAAGATCATGCTGTTCGACGAGCCGACCTCGGCGCTCGATCCCGAGATGATCAAGGAGGTGCTCGACACCATGATCGAGCTGGCCGAGGAGGGGATGACGATGCTGGTTGTCACCCACGAGATGGGCTTTGCCCGGAAGGTGGCGAACCGGGTGATCTTCATGGATCAGGGCCGGATCGTCGAGCAGAACGAGCCCGAGGCCTTCTTCTCGAAACCGCAGTCCGAACGCACGAAGCTGTTCCTGAGCCAGATCCTGCGCGGACACTGAAGCGGCGCCACCGGGCGGCGGCCATCGGCCGCGTTGACCGCCGACAATGCGGCCCCCCGTCGGCCCTGCCGATGATTGGCCAGAGGCGAATCAATCGGGAGGACACGAGCGATGGCGCGCAAGATCATGAACCGGCGCGGCTTTCTGGCCGCCGGAGGGGGACTTGCCCTGGGAGGGGCGACGCTGCCTGCCGCGGTGGCCGACGCCGAGGGGATCGCCTGGGACCGGACGGCCGATGTCGTGGTGGTGGGCTACGGCGGGGCGGGCGCGGCGGCCGCCATCACCGCCCATGATGCCGGCGCGCGCGTGGTCATCCTCGAGAAGACCGCGGCGGGCGGCGGCTCCACGCGCTATTCGGGCGGGTTCTTCGTCAGCCCGCGGTCGGTCGAGGGCGCGGCGGATTACCTGATGGCCTGTGCGGCCGCCGCGTCGGGCCGGACCTTCGACATGCGGCGCGAGGATCTTCTTGCCTGGGCCGAGGAGGCGACCGGAAACGCGGACTGGTTCCGCAGCCTCGGGGGCGAGCCCTTCGCCACGCTGCGGGGCTGGTACGACGTGCCCGGCGCCGAGGATTACATCACCTATCAGCCGCGCGGGGATTCGACGGGGGTCGGGCTCTGGCAGGTTCTGGCCGATGCCGTCGCGGCGCGCGGCATCGAGGTGATCCACGAGGCGCCGGCCGAGCGGCTGGTGATGGCCGAGGTCGGCCCGGGTCCGCTGAGCCCGCGGCGCGTCGTGCAGGGGGTGGTCGCCGCCGGGCCGGCGGGGCCGGTCGCGGTGGGCGCGCGGCGGGCGGTGATCCTCGCCTGCGGCGGGTTCGACCACGACGAGACCTTCAAGGCGTCCTATCTCAGGACCTATCCCGCCCATTCGGTCGGCCATACCGGAAACACCGGCGATGCGATCAGGCTGGCGGCGGCGGCCGGGGCGGCGCTGTGGCGCCTGACCGGCACCTCGGCCACGCTCTGTCACCGCAAGCCCGGCGCGGCGGTTGCCAATCCCTCGGCGCTGCAGATCTCGGCCGCGGCGCGCTCGATGATCCTGGTGAACCGGCAGGGCCGCCGCTTCGTCAACGAGGCGCTGAACTACGATGCCGTGGCGAAGATGCTTGCGAATGTCGATCCCGGCGCGCAGTCGGTCCCGACCTTCCCGAACACCCCCTGCTGGGCCCTGTTCGACGACAAGGCGCGGGCGGCAGGTCCGGTCGGATTCCCGGTTCCCTTCGGCGCGCCCGAGTACGACTGGAGCAGCGACAACGCGGCCGAGATCGCCGCGGGCGTGATCCGCAGGGCCGGCACGCTGGCAGAGCTTGCCGCCGCCACCGGCACCGACCCCGATGCGCTGACGGCGACGGTCGAGACCTACAACGCCCATTGCGCTGCCGGCACCGACCCGGACTTCGGTCGCAGCCTCGGTCTGCTTCCGCTCGAGGGGCCGCCGTGGTACGCGGTCGAGGGGCACTTCGGCCTCTGGGCGACCGGCGGAGGTCCGCGGATCAACGCGCGCGCGCAGGTGGTCGATCCCGCCGGTGCGGTGATCCCGCGGCTCTACACCGCGGGCAGTGCCTCGTCCTTCTGCTTCTCGCACCTCTATCCGCTGAGCGGCACCGCGATCGGTGATTGCCTGGCGATGGGCCGGATCGCGGGGCGCCATGCCGCCGCCGAGTCGCCGGCGTGATCCGGACGACGGCGGCCGGGTTCCTTGCGGGGGCGGCGCTTCTGTTCGCGCTGCACGGACCGGCCGCCCCCGGTCCGGGGGCCGGCCGGCCGGCTCCGGTGGAACCGGCCGCGTCGAGCCTTGCGGCCGAGTTCCGCCACCGGCACGGCGCGGCAGGGGTGGACTGTGCGGCCTGTCACCGCCCGGGCTTCGCCGCGGCCGGGCCCGGCGATGCCGTCTGCGCGCTCTGCCACGGCGATCATGCGGCGGTGGCCGCACGGACCGCCGCGCGGTTCCCCAATCCGCACGACTCGCACATGGGTCCGCAGGCCTGCTCGGACTGCCACAGCGAACACCGGGCCTCGCGCCTGTCGTGCAATACCTGCCACGTCTTCGACCTGACGATGCCCTGAGGCCGGCGGTCGGGCAGCGGCGGCCGGCGGGACAGGCTCAGCCGAGGTCGCGCGGCACCACGAAATCGGCCACGTCGCCCGTGCCCGGCTCCAGTTCGGCCCAGTCGGCGGCCGGAAAGCGCACGACCAGCGTCGCCCCGGTCGGATAGCGCAGGAAGTCCGGATGCGGCGTGGGCGCGGCGACCAGCGCCTCGGCCAGCTCCCCGATCCCGGGATTGTGTCCGAGCAGGAGGAGCGGCGACAACCGCGGGCCGGACCGCAGCACCTCGAGCATGGTTGCCGCCTCGGCATCGTAGAGGCGCGGCTCGTCGCGCTGGTGCAGCTCGGGCGGCAGGAACGGGCGCAGCCGCTCGAGCGTCTCGCGGGTGCGGCGGGCCGGCGAGGTCAGCACCCCCGCCGGCAGGTGACCCCGGTTGCGCAGCCAGCGGCCCAGCGCCTCGGCCGCCCGACGCCCGCGGGTGTTGAGGGGGCGGTCGAAGTCGTCGAGCGTGGGATCCTCCCAGCTCGACTTGGCGTGCCGCATCAGGATCAGCGTCACGCCCATGGATGGAAGTGCCGCATGTGGTGTTGCTGCTGCGCCTCCGGACGCGGATGCGACTGCGACAGCGGACAGGCGGCACGCACGCGGCAGCCCGCCTCCAGACAGCCGCGGCCCGGGGCGCTGTCGAGGAAGGCATGGCAGGCCGGCACGTCGTAACCCGCACCGGTCAGCGCGCCGGCCGGACAGGCCGACAGGCAGGGCCGCCCGATGCAGGTCGCACAGGGGTTGCCGGCGCCGGGCGCGAGCGGCAGGCGCGGGCCGAGCGCCAGCGCCCCGCGGAAGCTGACCCAGAGGCCCTGCCGGTCGTGCACCAGCAACCCGACCGGCGAGGGATGGCAGCGCCCGCTGCGGAGCGCCCAGGCGTGGAACGGGTGCCAGGGCGGTCCTCCGAAGGGGAACAGCGCCTTGCCCCGAAGGTCGCAGGCCAGCCGCCCCAGCACCCGGCGCGACCAGCGGTCGAGCGGGTCGGGCCGCCCGTCGGCGAATTCCGGCTGCGCCGTGACATGCGCCCAGAACTCCGGCGCCCGGGGCCCGACCAGCAGCAGGGTGCCCGTGCCGGGCGGGCAGCCGTCGCCGGCATCGGGGTAGAACCCGCCCAGAACCTCGAGCGCCTCGGCCGAGAGCCGGGCGTGAAGATCGTCGCACAGCAGGGTGTCGGCCGCCGTCATCGGCCCAGCATGGCGCGCACCCGGCCGTCGCGCAACGGCCCCCGTTGCCGGGATCAGCTGCGGCGCGGCTTCACCCTCGGCTCGCTGTCGCGGATGATCGAGCCCGCGCCGTGCTCGGTGAAGAGTTCGAGCAGGCAGGCGTTCGGCGCCCGACCGTCGAGGATCACCGCCGCCCGCACCCCGGCCTCGACCGCGGCCAGAGCCGTCTCGGTCTTCGGGATCATGCCCCCCGCGATCACGCCGCGCGCGGTCAGCTCGCGCACCTCGTCCGGGGACAGCTGCGTGACCACCGCGCCGGTCTCGTCCCTGACCCCGGCGACGTCGGTCAGCAGCAGCAGCCGGTCGGCGCGGAGCGCCGCCGCGATCGCCCCGGCCGCGGTGTCGCCGTTGACATTGAAGGTCTCGCCCGCGCGCCCGGTGCCGACCGGGGCGACCACCGGGATGAACCCGCCGGCGAAGAGCGTGGTCAGCACAGCCGGGTTCACCTCGACCGGGCGGCCGACGAACCCGAGTTCCGGGTCGTCGGGTTCGCAGACCATCAGCATCGCATCCTTGCCCGACAGCCCCACCGCGCGCCCGCCCTCGGCATTGATCGCCTGGACGATCCGCTTGTTGACGCGGCCCGACAGCACCATCTCGACCACCTCGACCGCGGCGGCATCGGTCACCCGCTTTCCGCGCACGAAGGACGAGGCGATGCCGAGGCGCGCCAGCAGGTCGTTGATCATCGGCCCGCCGCCGTGCACCACCACCGGGTTCACGCCGACCTGTCGCATCAGCACGATGTCGCGGGCGAAGCTGGCCATGGCGGCATCCTCGCCCATGGCATGCCCGCCGAACTTGATGACCACGGTCGCCCCGGCATAGCGCTGGAGATAGGGCAGCGCCTCGGACAGCGTCCGGGCAGTGGCGATCCAGTCGCGCGTCATGGCCATCTGCGTCTTCATCGTCGGAACCCGGCAGCAGCGGCGCCCTTCTTTACCGCGTCACCGCAGGCGTCAAGGGCGATTGTGAATCCCGACCGGAGGGCTAGGTTATCGCCTCCGGAGGTGCGCATGGCGGGCGAGTCGCAGAAGACCCTGGTGCTGACCGGCGCGAGCCGGGGAATCGGTCATGCGACGGTCAAGCGCTTCTCGGCCGAGGGCTGGCGGGTTCTGACCTGCTCGCGCCAGCGCTTCGACCCGCGCTGTCCCTGGCTCGGCGGCGAGGAGAACCATGTGCAGATCGACCTCGCCGACCCCGCAAGCACCCGCGCCGGGGTCGCGGTGATCCGCGAGAAGCTGGGCGGCCTCTGCCATGCGCTGGTCAACAACGCCGGGATCTCGCCCAAGGGCCCGGGCGGTTCGCGACTCTCGACCCTCGACACCGACCTCAGAACCTGGGGCATGGTGTTCAACGTCAACTTCTTCGCCAGCGTCGTCCTGGCCCGCAGCCTGAAGGACGAACTGGCGGCAGCGCGCGGGGCGGTGGTGAACGTCACCTCGATCGCCGGAAGCCGGGTGCACCCCTTCGCCGGCGCGGCCTATGCCACCTCGAAGGCGGCGCTGGCGGCGCTCACGCGCGAGATGGCACACGACTTCGGCCCGCTCGGGGTTCGGGTCAACGCCATCGCGCCGGGCGAGGTCGAGACCTCGATCCTCTCGCCCGGGACCGAGCGGATCGTCGCCGGCCTGCCGCTCCGCCGCCTCGGCCGGCCCGAGGAGGTGGCCGACGTCATCTGGTTCCTGTGCTCGGAACAGTCGAGCTACGTCACCGGGGCGGAGCTGCATGTGAACGCGGGCCAGCACGTCTGACCCCGCCGCCCGGGCCCGAGGGAGACCCCGGGGGGCTGTCTGCCCCCCGGTCCCCCCGAGGATATTTGCGGACCGAACATGAAGGCGGCGCGCCAGGGGCCGCGCCTTGGCCCGGCGGGCCTGCTCCGGCCTCATGTCCGGTCCTGAAATATCCCGGGGGGAGTCGCCCGGGGCACCCGGGCGACGGGGGGCAGCGCCCCCCCTGGACCGCGCGGGGGCAGGCGAGGCGCCTCAGGTGATGGCCGCGATGGCGGCGCGCAGGGTCGCGATCCCCTCGCCGGTCTCCGCGGAGGTGACGATGACCTCGGGGTGGGCGGCAGGATGGCGCATGAGGCAGGCGGACAGCTGCGCGAGCCTTTCGGCGCGGGCGGCGGGAGCGATCTTGTCGACCTTGGTCAGCACCGCCTGGAAGCTGACGGCGGCGCGGTCGAGCAGCGACAGGATCTCCTCGTCCACCGGCT
>CALDYW010000102.1 GCA_937944395.1 uncultured Paracoccaceae bacterium
GCCCCCGCGGCGCGGCCGCCGCCCCGGCGCGCCGCCGGTCAGCCGCGCCCGGCGTCGGCCCCGCGCAGGAAGGGGGCGAAAACATCGAGCACCCGGGCATAGACCCTGCGCTTGAAGGGCACGATCGCGGCCAGCATCTCCTCGGGCGAGAGCCAGCGCCAGGCGGTGAACTCGGGATGCTCGGTGGCGATGTCGATCTCCTCGTCCCGCCCGCGGAAGCGCAGCAGCACCCATTTCTGCCGCTGGCCGCGCCAGCGCCCGCCCCAGACCCGGCCGACGAGCTCGGGCGGCAGGTCGTAGGCGATCCAGTCCGGTGCCTCGCAGACGAGCTCGACCCGGTCGCCGGCGATCCCGGTCTCCTCGCCGAGTTCGCGCAGCGCCGCCTGCAGCGGCGTCTCGCCCGGGTCGATCCCGCCCTGGGGCATCTGCCAGGCGCCCGGCGTGTCGCGCCGCTCGCCGGCGAAGAGCCGCCCCTGCCCGTCGGTGAGCGCGACGCCGACGCAGGGGCGGTAGGGCAGGCGGTCGATCTCGTCAGGGGTCATGCGGGGCCTCCTCGGGGCCGGGTCGCGGGGGCGGCGGCCGCGCCGTGGGGGCTCTGCCCCCGCCCCCGGCTGCGCCGGGGACTCCCCCGGGATATTTCCGGACCGGACATGGGGCCGCCGCCGCAGTCAGCGGCCCGGGCCCCCTCGGGCTCAGCGCCCGGCCTGCGCCAGAGCCGAGAGCCCCTTCAGGATGTCGATCGCATAGGCGAGCTGGTAGTCCTCCCTGCGCAGGGCGGCGGTGGCCTCGGCGATCGCGCGTTCCTCCTCGATCTGGCGGCGCTCGTCCTCGGTCAGGCTGTCGTTCGCGAGGCTGCCGCGCAGGTCGGCCTCGCTGCGCCCGGGGCGCTCGGAGTCCTCGGTTTCCTCCTCGGGTTCGCGGCGCGGCTGTTCGACCACGATGTCCGGCGAGACGCCGAGTGCCTGGATCGACCGGCCCGACGGCGTGTAGTAGCGCGCCGTCGTCAGCCGCATCGCGCCCTCGCCCCTGAGCGGAATCACGGTCTGCACCGAGCCCTTGCCGAAGCTGCGGGTGCCGATGACGATGGCGCGGCGATGGTCCTGCAGCGCCCCCGCGACGATCTCCGAGGCCGAGGCCGAGCCGCCGTTGATCAGCACCACCAGCGGCTTGCCCTCGGCAAGATCGCCCGGGGTGGCGTTGTAGCGGTCGCCGTCGGCGGGATTGCGGCCGCGCGTCGAGACGATCTCGCCGGCGTCGAGGAAGGCGTCGGACACCTTGATCGCCTGGGTCAGCAGGCCGCCCGGGTTGTTCCTCAGATCGAGCACGAAGCCGTTGACCTTCTCGATCCCCCCGGCCTCGGCGACCATCTTGCGGATGCCTTCCTCGAGGTTGGGATAGGTCTGGTCGTTGAAGGTCGAGACCCTGAGCACCACCGTGTCGCCCTGCAGTCGTGCCCGCACCGCGGTCAGCTTGATCGTGTCGCGGATGATCGAGACGTCGAAGGGCTCGCTCACGCCCTCGCGGACCACGGTGATCACGACTTCCGACCCCACGGGTCCGCGCATCATGTCCACCGCCTGGTCGAGCGTCAGCCCCAGCACCGACTGGCCGTTGACATGGGTGATGAAGTCGCCCGCCTGGATCCCGGCGGCGTCGGCGGGGGTGCCGTCCATCGGCGAGACGACCTTCACGAAGCCCTCCTCCTGCGTCACCTCGATCCCGAGCCCGCCGAACTCGCCGCGGGTCTGCAGCTGCATGTCCGAGGCGGCGTCGGGCGAGAGATAGGAGGAATGCGGGTCGAGCGAGGACAGCATGCCGTTGATCGCGGCCTCGATCAGCTTCTTCTCGTCCACGTCCTCGACGTATTGCGCGCGGATCCGCTCGAAGATGTCGCCGAAAAGGTCGAGCTGTTCGTAGATCGAGGCATTGGCGGCGCGCTCCTCGGCGATCAGGGGCCCGGCGACCTGCGTGGTGGCCAGGACGCCGGCCAGCGTGCCGGCCAGCGCGGCGACGGCGAACTTCTTCATCCAGTCATCCCCTCTCCAGAGCGAACCAGGCGGCCGGATCCACCGGTGCGCCGCCGACGCGCAATTCCATATAGAGCGATTCCGTCCGGCCGCCGCCACTTCCCTGTGCGGCGAGGCCGAGGAATTCGCCCGATCCCGGCACCTCGCCGCCCATCAGCCCGACCGCCGCCGCGGGGGCGAGCACCTCGCCGGTCTGCACGAGAACCCGACCGAGGCCCGCCAGCACGATCAGATAGCCGGCCTCGGGTTCGAGAATGATCACATTTCCGTAGTCGAGAAGCGGGCCCGCATAGCGGACCGTGGCTGCCCAGGGCGCGGTGACCAGGGCCTGCGGCCGGGTGGCAAGGATCAGTCCCGGGCGGCGGACGCCGGCGGCATCGGGTTGCTCGAAGCCGCGCAGCAGGCTGCCCTGCACCGGCAGGGGAAGCCTGCCGCGCCCCGACCGGAACGGTTCGGCGGCCGCCCCGTCCCCTTCGAGTGGCACCGCGAGCAGAGCGGCGGCATAGCTTTCCAGCGTCTCGGCCCCGGCGAGGAGCCGGGCCAGCGCCTCGGGATCCTCGGCCTCGCGACGCGGCAGGTCGGTCCGTTCGGCGACCGCGCGGCCGAGTGCCGTTCGCGCCTCCTGCGCGCCGCGCAGGCCGGCCTCGAGGTCGGCCGCCGCGGTCTGCTGCACGGCGCGCAGCGCCGCGGCCTCGGCCAGCGCCGCGGCCAGCGCCGCCGCCTCGGCGTCGAGCGCGGGCGCCACTTCGGCCAGCATCATGCCCGACCGCGCGGTGCCGAGCGCGCCCGAAGGATGCAGCAGCAGCAGCGGGCCGGGCGGATTGCGGCTGAGCCCCATCAGCACGCCGGTCAGCCGCGCGACCTCGGCGCGCTTGGCCTCGAGCTCCAGCGCGATCGTCCGCTCGCGGATCGCGGCGCGGCGCAACCCGTCGCGCAGCGCCCCCAGCGCCGCCTCGTAGGCCTTCACCGTCTGGGTCAGGGCCGCGACGCGGTCGCGCGCGCCCTCGGCCGCCTCGAGCGCGGCCGCGGCCGCCTGCAGCGCCGCCGCCGCCTGCCGGGCGGCGGCGGCCGCGCCCGCGTCCTGCGCCGCCACCGGCACCGCCATCGCCAGAACCGCGGCCAGAACCGCGGCCAGAACCGCGGCCGTCACCCCGGCGGCGAGGGTCGGCCCCGGCCTCATCGGCGGATCAGGCTTTGCCCGGTCATCGCGGGCGGGGGCGCGAGGCCCATGAGCTCGAGCAGCGTCGGCGCAAGGTCGGCCAGCCGCCCGTCGGCCAGGCGCGCCCCCGGCGGCCCGCCGACCAGGATCACCGGCACCGGGTTGGTGGTGTGCGCCGTGTGCGGCGCGCCCGTCTCGGGGTCGATCATCGTCTCGCAGTTGCCGTGGTCGGCGGTGACGATCATCGCCCCGCCCGCCCGCGCGACCGCCTCCGCCGCGGCGGCAAGCCCGGCATCCACCGCCTCGCAGGCAGCGATGGCGGCCGGCAGGCTGCCGGTGTGGCCGACCATGTCGGGATTGGCGTAGTTGACCACGATCAGGTCGTAGGCACCGGCGCCGACCGCCTCGACCAGCCGCGCGGTGACCTCGGGCGCGCTCATCTCGGGCTTCAGGTCGTAGGTCGCAACCTTCGGCGAGGGCACCAAGTGGCGGTCCTCGCCCGGCCAGGGCTCTTCCCGCCCGCCGTTCAGGAAATAGGTGACATGCGGGTATTTCTCGGTCTCGGCAAGGCGGAACTGCCGCCGTCCCGCAGCCGACACGACCTCGCCCAGCGTGTCCCGCACCGGGCGCTTGGGAAAGGCGGCGGCCATGAAGGCGTCGTGCCGGGCGGAATAGTCCACCATCCCGAGGCAGGCGGCCCAGGCCGGCCGCGGCCCGACATCGACCGCAGCGAAGGCCGGATCGCAGAGCGCCGAGAGGATCTCGCGCGCCCGGTCGGCGCGGAAGTTGAGGAAGAACACCCCGTCGCCGTCGCGCGCGCCGGCGTAGCCGGCGATGGCGGTGGGGGCAATGAACTCGTCGGTCTCGCCCCGGGCGCGGGCGGCGGCGATGGCGGCCTGCGCGCTGGCGGCCCGCGCGCCCTCGCCGTGCAGGATCACCCGCGCGGCGCGGGCCACGCGGTCCCACCTCTGGTCGCGGTCCATCGCCCAGTAGCGGCCGGTGACCGTGGCGATCCGCGCGCCGGGCGGCAGGGCGGCCTCGAGACCCTCGAGGTGCCGGGCGGCCGACCCGGGCGGCGTGTCCCGCCCGTCGGTGAAGGCATGGACGGCAACCGGCACCCCGGCGCCCGCCACCGCCCGGACCGCCGCGACGGCATGGGTCAGCTGCGCGTGCACGCCGCCGTCCGAGACGAGCCCGATCAGATGCGCGGTGCCGCCCCCCGCCCGCAGGCGCCCAATGAAGGCCGCGATCTCGGGGTTGGCGGCGAAGCTGCCGTCCTCGATCGCCAGGTCGATCTGGCCGAGGTCCATCGCCACCACGCGGCCGGCGCCGATGTTGGTATGTCCTACCTCGGAATTGCCCATCTGCCCGGCGGGCAGGCCGACCTCGCGGCCGTGGGTGACGAGCCGCGCATGCGGGCAGGTCGCCATCAGCCGGTCGAACGCCGGCGTGTGCGCGAGTTCCGGCGCATTGCCCTCGGTCCGGTCCGCAAGTCCCCAGCCGTCGAGGATGACCAGCACCACCGGCTTCGGCGCCGGAGGCACGGGCACGGGCTCGGGCACGGGCTCGGGCACGGGCTCAATCTCGGTCATCGGCGTTCCCGGTCGTTGCCAGCGGTTTCTAGAATGCCCGGATCGCCGGGGCAACCGCAGGGCCGGGGCTCGGGCGGGGGGGGAGGGGCGCTGGCCGTGCCGGCGCCCGGGCGGTGCCTCCGGTCAGCGCTGCGCTCCGGAGCCGTGATCGGCGTTCCGCCCGGTGTCCGGACAGGCGGTCAGACGCGGTGATAGGGCGTGCCGGCCAGGATCTGCGTGGCGCGATAGAGCTGTTCGGCCAGCATCGCGCGGACCAGAAGATGCGGCCAGACCATCGGGCCGAAGGACAGGACCACGTCGGCGCCCTCCCTGAGCGCCGGATCGAGCCCGTCCGCGCCGCCGATCAGGAAGCCGAGGTCGGCGGTTCCGTCGTCGCGGAAACGGGCGATGCGGGCGGCGAAGCCGGGGGAGGTCAGCGTCTGCCCGCGTTCGTCCAGCGCCACCGTCGCCGCGCCCACGGGCAGAATCCGGCGCAGCAATGCCGCCTCGGCCGCGGGGCCGCCGCCGGCGCGGTCCTCGACCTCGTGCTCGTGCACCGGGCCGAGCCCGAGCGGCCGGCCCGCGCGGCCGAAGCGGCGCAGATAGTCGTCCACCAGCGCGCGCTCGGGACCGGCGCGAAGCCGGCCGACCGCGCAGAGGTGCAGCCGCATCAGGCTGGGGCAGCCCCGGCGCCCGGCGCCGCCGCGGAGGGGGCGGATGCGGCGGCACGGGCGGCGGCCGGCATCCAGAGCTTCTCGAGCTGGTAGAAGGACCGCACCTCGGGGCGGAAGACATGCACGATCACGTCGCCCGCGTCGATCAGCACCCAGTCGCCGGTCTCCTTGCCCTCGAGGCGCGGCACGATGCCGAAGGCGCCCTTGAGCCTTTCGACCAGCTTCTCGGCGATGGCGCCGACCTGGCGGGCGGATCGGCCCGAGCAGATCACCATGTGGTCGGCGATCGTCGAGCGGCCGCGCAGGTCGATGGCCACGACCTCCTCGGCCTTGTCGTCGTCGAGCGATTGCAGGATGCGGGCGAGCAGCACCTCGGCGGGCGGAAGGTCGGTGCCGGGTGCCGGCTCGGGCGGCAGGGCGGCGGGCATCGCCGCGCTGGCACTCAGGGACAGGTCAGGATCCTCCGGGTCGCACGCCGGCCAAGCGCCCCGGCGCCGGGCGTGTTCCGAAGGTAGCATCGGGGGGGTCGAATCGCAATTGCCGCGCCGCCGTGGCCGCCTCGGTCGGCGGAGCGTCGCAAGCGCGGCCGCCGCGTCGGCCACCGCCAGGCGGGCGCCGGCGGGCCGGCGCATCGCCGTGCCGATGGGGATACCCGGAACCTCGGCCGCCTCGCGGCCGCCCGGCTCCCCGACACGGACGGGCAGCATGACCTCGCGCTGCTGCGCCGGCAGGGCGATGGCGCGCATCCACCCCCGGCGAGCGGCACCTTCTGCGGTCCGCGGTCGGGCAATCCGGTCGGTCGCCGGACCCAGTCCGTTCCGCCGCATCCGTCCGGGGTTGCGCAGCTTGCCAGCGCGGGCGATTCCGCGTAAGCCGCCGGCCATGGTCCGGCTGTTCGACATGGACGATCACGCGCGCCTGCCCTGGCGTTTCTTCGGCGCGCACACGACCGTCCGGGCGCGGTCTGTCGCCTGCGGCTGACCGCAGCCGACACCGGCGGGCCGCAGACGACCCGCCGCTTCCGCAGTTCCGGCCGAGGATGCGCTTCCGATGTCCGCCCCGAAGACCCTGTACGACAAGATCTGGGATGCCCATGTGGCCCACGAGGCCCCCGACGGCACCTGCCTGCTCTACATCGACCGTCACCTCGTGCACGAGGTCACCAGCCCGCAGGCCTTCGAGGGGCTGCGCATGGCCGGCCGGAGGGTGCGCTGCCCCGGGCGCACCATCGCCGTGCCCGACCACAACGTTCCGACCACGCGCGACCGCGAGCAGGGCATCGCGAACGAGGAAAGCCGCATCCAGGTCGAGACGCTCGACCGCAACGCCCGCGAGTTCGGCATCCACTACTATCCGGTCAACGACATCCGCCAGGGCATCGTGCACATCGTCGGCCCCGAACAGGGCTGGACGCTGCCGGGCATGACCGTCGTCTGCGGCGACAGCCACACCGCGACCCACGGCGCCTTCGGCGCGCTCGCCCACGGCATCGGCACCTCGGAGGTCGAGCATGTCCTGGCCACGCAGACGCTGATCCAGAAGAAGTCGAAGAACATGAAGGTCGAGGTCACCGGCAGCCTCGGCCCCGGCGTGACCGCGAAGGACATCACGCTCAGCATCATCGGCCGGACCGGAACCGCGGGCGGCACCGGCCATGTGATCGAATACTGCGGCGAGGCGATCCGCGGGCTGTCGATGGAAGGCCGGATGACGGTGTGCAACATGGCGATCGAGGGCGGCGCCCGCGCCGGTCTGATCGCGCCGGACGAGAAGACCTTCGACTATGTCCGCGGTCGCCCGCACGCGCCGAAGGGCGCGGCCTGGGAGGCGGCGCTTGCGTGGTGGCGCACGCTGAAGTCCGACGAGGGCGCGCACTGGGACAAGGTGGTGACGATCCGCGCCGAGGAGATCGCCCCCGTCGTCACCTGGGGCACCAGCCCCGAGGACGTGCTGCCGATCACCGGGTCGGTGCCGCATCCCGAGGAGTTCGAGGGCGGCAAGGTCGCCGCGGCGCGGCGCAGCCTCGACTACATGGGCCTGACGCCGGGCACCCGCCTGCAGGACATCCCGATCGACGCGGTCTTCATCGGCTCCTGCACCAACGGCCGGATCGAGGATCTGCGCGCGGCGGCGGCGGTGTTGAAGGGCCGCCGCCTGGCCGAGGGCGTGCGCGGCATGGTGGTGCCGGGCTCGGGCCTCGTGCGGCTGCAGGCCGAGGAGGAGGGGCTCGACCGCATCTTCACCGAAGCCGGGTTCGAATGGCGGCTCGCGGGCTGCTCGATGTGCCTGGGCATGAACCCCGACCAGCTGCGCCCGGGCGAACGCTGTGCGGCCACCTCGAACCGCAACTTCGAGGGCCGCCAGGGTCGCGGCGGGCGCACGCATCTGATGAGCCCGGCGATGGCGGCGGCGGCGGGGGTCATGGGGCGGCTCACGGACGTGCGCGAGCTGCTCTAGGCCGATGCGCCTGGTGTTCAGCCGCAAGGGGGTGGATTCGAGCCGCCAGGGCGGGGGCTGTGCCTCGCCCCTGGCCGGCGGGCGCTGCCTGTCGCTGCCGATCCCGGCCCCGGTCGGCCTGCCCTCGCGCACCCGCTACGGCGACCTCGGCCTGCCGCAGCCGGTCGAGGCGCTGAGCGGCGGGCGCCTCCGCGCGCAGGATCCCTGCCATGCCGACCCGGCCTTCGCCGGCGGGCTGGCGGCGTTGGGGCAGGTCGGCGCGGCGCAGACCCATCTCGACACCTGCGGCGTGGGTCCGGGCGATGTGTTCCTGTTCTTCGGTCTCTTTGCCGAGGGCGGGGGGCGGGCGCACCGGATCTTCGGCTGGCTGCGGGTGCGCGAGCGGTGCCGCCTCGGTCGCCGGCCCCGCCCCGATCCGCTGATCGGCCTTCCCTGGCCGCATCCCCACACCGAGGGCGACCTTGCCGAATGGCCCGCCAACAACACCCTCTATCTCGGCGAGGGTGCGACCGGTGCCCCGGCGCACCCGGCGCTCCGTCTGAGCCACCCCGACGGCCCCACCACGCGCTGGCGCATCCCCGCCTGGCTTGCGGACACGGGGCTGTCCTGCCACGGCGCACCCCGGCGCTGGGCGCGGCCGGGCGAGCTTGATGCCGTCCCCCGCGGCCAGGAGTTCGTCGCCGACATTTCCGCCAGCCCCGCCGCCCGGGACTGGCTCGACGCCACGCTGGAGCTGATCCCGCCCGCATCCGCAGGAGCCACCCGATGACCCCCTTCACCAGCCTCACCGGCATCGCCGCGCCCATGCCGCTTGTGAACATCGACACCGACATGATCATCCCCAAGCAGTTCCTGAAGACGATCCAGCGCACGGGGCTGGGGAAGAACCTTTTCGACGAGATGCGCTACACGCCCGACGGGCGCGAGATCCCCGACTTCGTGCTCAACCGCGAACCGTGGCGACGGGCCGAGATCCTGATCGCGGGGGCGAACTTCGGCTGCGGCTCCTCGCGCGAACATGCGCCCTGGGCGCTGCTCGACTTCGGCATCCGCTGCGTGATCGCGCCGTCCTTCGCCGACATCTTCCACGGCAACTGCTTCAAGAACGGCATCCTGCCCGTGACCCTGCCGCAGGCAGCCGTCGATCACCTGATGGAGGACGCGCAGAAGGGCGCGAACGCGCGCATCACCGTGAACCTGCCCGAACAGACCGTCACCGCCTCGGACGGCACGGTCTTTGCCTTCGAGATCGACCCCTTCCGCAAGCACTGCCTCCTCCACGGGCTCGACGACATCGGGCTCACGCTGGAGAAGGCCGCGGCGATCGACGCCTACGAAGCACGCCTGAAGGCCGAGCGCCCCTGGGTCTGACCGCCGGCCGAGGGCGCGCCTGCGCCCCCCCTCCGACCGGCCCTCCTGCCGCTTCCGGCATGGCCGAATCGGTGGCGGCCTGCTAGGTTTAGGGGCATGTCGCTCGACTACCCCAACATCGGCCCAGGTCGTCCGGTCATCCGCCCGCTCGACGAGGCCGCGATCAACCGCATCGCCGCGGGCGAGGTGGTCGAGCGGCCGGCCTCGGCGGTCAAGGAACTGGTCGAGAACGCGCTCGACGCCGGCGCGACCCGGATCGAGGTGGCGATCGCCCGGGGCGGCAAGACGCTGATCCGCGTCAGCGACGACGGCTGCGGGATGACCGCCGACGACCTGCCGCTTGCCGTTGCGCGGCATGCAACCTCGAAGATCGACGGCGGCGATCTTGCCGACATCCGCACGCTCGGCTTCCGCGGCGAGGCGCTGGCCTCGCTGGCGGCCGTGGCGCGGCTCACGCTCACCGCCCGCGCGGCAGACGCCGAGGGCGCGCGGCTCGAGGTGACCGCCGGCCGGCCCGGGCGGGTCGCGCCGGCCGCGGCGGGGCGGGGGTGCACCGTCGAGGTGCGCGACCTGTTCTTCGCCACGCCGGCGCGGCTGAAGTTCCTGCGCGGCGACCAGGCCGAGGCGCAGGCGGTTGCCGAGGTGCTGCGCCGGCTGGCCCTCGCCCGCCCCGCGGTCGGTTTCACCCTGCGCGACGTGACGGACGGGGGCGAGGGCCGCATCGTCCTGTCGGCCCCGGCCGAGCCCGGCACGGCCGAGGCGGCACGGGCGGCGCGGATCGCGCGGCTGCTCGGGCGCGATTTCGTGGCCAGCGCCGTTGCGGTTGCCGCCGGCGGCGACCGGCTGGCGCTGTCGGGCCTGGCCGGGGTTCCCGCCTTCGCGCGCGGCAATGCGGGGATGCAGCATCTCTTCGTCAACGGCCGGCCGGTGCGCGACCGGCTTCTGGGGGGGGCGCTTGCCGCGGCCTATGCCGACCTCATGCCGCGCGGGCGCTACCCCGCGGCGGTCCTGTGGCTCGACTGCCCGCCCGCCGAGGTGGACGTGAACGTCCACCCGATGAAGACCGAGGTGCGGTTCCGCGACCCCGGGACGGTGCGCGGCTTCGTCCTCGCCGCGCTGCGCCACGCGCTGGCCGGTGCAGGGCACCGCGGCTCGGCGGCGCTCGCGGCCGCGGCGCTCGGGGCCTTCCGCCCGGGCCTGTCGGCCCCGCGGGCGGCGGACCGGCCCCCGGGCGCGGCCTTGGCGCGCGCGGCCGCCTGGCAGGCCCCGGCCATGCCCGGCCTCGCCGAGGCGCCCGCCGCGCCGGTCGTCCCCGACCCCGGGCCCGACGCGGTCGCGGCGCATCCGCTCGGTGCGGCCCGGGCCCAGCTGCACGGGCTCTACATCCTGGCCGAGACCGCGACCGGCGTGGTGCTGGTCGATCAGCACGCCGCCCACGAGCGGCTTGTGTACGAGCGGCTGAAGCGCGAGCTCGCCGCGGGCGGCGTGAACCGGCAGCCGCTGCTCCTGCCCGAGGTCGTGGAGCTGCCGGCGCCCGACCGGGCCCGGCTTCTGGCGGCGGCGCCCGACCTGTTACCCGCCGGGCTCGAGATCGAGCCCTTCGGCGCCGGCGCGGTGCTGGTGCGCGCCCTGCCCGCGGCGCTGGGCGCCGTCGCCGCCGCGCCGGTCCTGCGCGACGTGCTCGATGCGCTCGCGGCCGGCGACGGGGCCGCCGGGGTCGAGGCGCGGCTGAACGCGGTTCTGGCGCGCGTCGCCTGCCACGGGTCGGTGCGCGCCGGGCGCCGGCTGTCGGCCGACGAGATGAACGCGCTCCTGCGCGCGATCGAGGCGACGCCCGGCTCGGGCACCTGCAACCACGGCCGGCCGACCTGGGTGACCCTCGGCCTGTCCGACCTCGCCCGGCTGTTCGGGCGCGCCTGACGCGCCCGCGTGCGGCTCAGCGACCCAGCGCGCGGAAGACCGCCGAGGCGCCCCAGCCGGCCAGCGTCGCCAGCGCCAGGGCCAGAAGGCCATAGGCCAGCGGCCGGTCGTGGGCGAGGTGGAACAGGAACCGCTCCAGACCGACCTTCTGCACCGGCAGCACCGTGACGTGGCTGTCCACCACGCGGCCCTCCCGCGTCAGCAGGATGCGCACGCCGTAGTCGCCCTCGGTCAGGTTCGCGGGCAGCCGGATCCGGGCGTTGAACAGGGTCGATTCGCGCAGCGAGACGGTGCCCTCGGTCAGGCTGTAAAGGCCTTCGGCCTGCCGCAGCCGGATCAGGGCCTCGGTGAATGCATCCGGATCCTGCGCGTCTTCGGATGCCCCGACCGATCGGATCGCCTGCGGCACCGAGACCCGGTGGCGCAGATCCTCGGTATGGGTGAGGATCTGCGACAGGGGCCCGGTGGTGGCGACCGCATAGAAGCGCGGCGCCTGATCGATCACCACCGCCTGCGTGTTGATCCAGATGCCGAAGCGGCGTTCCTTGCGGCGCACCTCCTCGGGGCGCAGGGGCCCGGTCACGGCCACGATCACTTCGACCGGCGCGCCCTCCGGCGGAGGCGCTTCCCGCCGGATCGCGCCGAAGACGAGGATCTCCGAGCCGTCGAAGTTCGCGGTGATCGCGATGCGGGCCTGACTGAGCCCCGCGACCACGGATTCCGCGCGCACCGCCCCGGCCGCGGCCACGGCCGCGGCCGTGGCCGCGGCCAGGACAAGGGCGCCGAGGATCGGCCCGCGGGCCCGGGTCCGCCTCATCCCGGCCCCCGCGGATAGCCGATCGAGTAGAGCTCCGCCGGTTCGACGACCAGATCGACCATGAGCTTGCCCGCGACCGCGAGCACCAGAAGCGCAAGCAGCAGCCGAAGCTGCTCGGGCTGCAGCCGCGTGCCGAGCCGGGTGCCGAGCTGCGCCCCGACCACCCCGCCGAGAATCAGCACCAGCGCCAGCAGCACATCGACCGACCGGTTGGCGACGGCGTGCATCAGCGTCGCCAGGGCGGTGACGAAGGTGATCTGGAACAGCGAGGTGCCGATCACCACCCTGGTCGGCATGCCGAGCAGGTAGATCATCGCCGGCACCATCAGGAAGCCGCCGCCGACCCCCATCACGGCGGCGAGCACGCCCACCGCCGCGCCCACCGCCAGCGGCGGCAGGACGCTGATGTAGAGCCCCGAGGTGCGGAACCGCATCTTCAGCGGCAGCCGGTGCGCCAGCCCGTGGCTGCGCCGCCGGGGCGGCCCCGGGCGGCGCCGGCGCAGGAGCGCGCGGGCCCCCTCCTGCGCCATGATCAGGCCGATCACGCCAAGCAGCAGCACATAGGCAAGCTGAACCGCCAGGTCGATCTGGCCGAGCGCGCGCAGCCGGTTGAAAAGCGCGACCCCGGCCGTGGTGCCCGCCAGCCCGCCCGCCAGCAGAACCGCCCCCATGCGCAGATCCACCGTGCGCCGGCGCAGATGCGCCAGCACGCCCGAGACCGACGAGGCCACCACCTGGTTCGCCCCGGTCGCCACCGCCACCGGCGGCGGCACGCCGATCAGAAACAGCAGCGGCGTGATCAGGAAGCCGCCGCCGACCCCGAACAGTCCCGACAGCAGCCCGACCAGCCCGCCGATCCCGACCAGCAGGAAGACATTGACCGAGACCTCGGCGATCGGAAGGTAGAGCTGCATCGCGGGCTCCTCGCGCGGCCGCGGAAGTGTAGGGCGAAAACCGGCGCGTTGCGCCTGCCCGCGCGGCCGACCGCGGCGTTTTCGCGCAGTCGCGGCCAGCACCGCAGGCGGCGCGGAAGCGGGGGAACCTTGCCCCCGCCGCGCGCCATGCGGTTCCGGCACGGCAGGAACGCAGGCAAGCTGCCGCGGCCGGGCGCAGGGGCGCCGGCGGCGGGAACCCTGCCGCTG
>CALDYW010000103.1 GCA_937944395.1 uncultured Paracoccaceae bacterium
GGCCGCAACCCCCGCCGGGCCACCTCACCCCCGTGGCCTCTGCCGCAACGTTGCGCCCGCAACGGGCATCGGCGCTGCGCCACCCGAAAGGCCCCGCGCCGATGCCCGGCGCTCACGCCTCCGGCGCGCGCACTCCTCACCTCGCGATTCCGGTCGCCGCCCGATGAGCGAGAGGGGGCAGGTCTCGACTGCTGCCCCTGTCGTCGGAGTCAACAGCTTTCCGATTCAAGAGGCTTCATGATTTCCATGGATTGCAGGGAAATCACCGCCTACCGACAAGTCAACAGGTTCAGAGAATTCCAGGCGGGAGAGAGCAATTTCACCCCTTTCAAGCGCGGAGCGGTGCTCAGCCAAACCCGCATAACCCTCGAAAACAAGGCAAAAATCCGGCCGCAGCCGGATCGGGAGAATGCTTTCGCGGGGGCAAGTGGCGGAGAGGGTGGGATTCGAACCCACGGTGGGCTTGCACCCACAACGGTTTTCGAGACCGCCCCGATCGACCACTCCGGCACCTCTCCGCGTCAGGGGTCGTCGTCGCCGGCATCTAGCGGGTCGGGGGGGGCGGCGCAATGGGCTTTCGTGCGGGCACGCCCCGACGGGACGGCGCGCGACAGGTGCCCGCCGCAGGCGCGCGCGGCAAGGCGCGGCAAGGCACGGCGGGGCCTGGCCCGAGGGAGAACCGAGTTCCGATCGGAGCCGCAGGGGCGGCCCGGGCCGGATCACGGCGTTGCGGATGACAGCCGGCGGGCGGCCGGCCGCAAGAAGGACGGGGCCGGCCGCATTTCCTGCGGCGTGCAGGCGCTTGCGCGGGGGCGAGGGCCCGGATGCGTCGAGCAGCGGACAGGGTGACGATGCGCAGGGCCTCACGGACCCGTCGCCGGCCGCCCCGGATGCTGCTGCGGCACAGAGGATCCGGGTTCCGGAAGCTCGCGGAGCAGGATCGCCGGCACGGCCGGGCCGACGCCGGGGACGGGCGCGGGCCGGCGCGCCCTGGCCGACAGCGCCGCCCTCGTCGTGACAAGCCCGGCGGTCTTTCGGTCGAGACGGTGGAAGCGGGGGGGCGAGCGCGATCATGCCCGCGATCTCCTGCGTCAGATCAGACCCGACGGCGCCGCGGACCCGGGCTTTCCGGCCTGGCGCATCGCGACCAACTGCCTGCCGTGCGGCACCAAATCCGCAAGCCGCGCTTGCCCGGAGGCGGGTGGCGTCGCCACCTGCGGCGGCAGTCGCCCGCCGGGCCCGGCCAGCAGCGGGCGATCGGCTCGGTCGGCCCTGGCGGGCACCCCGCAGCTTCGGGCGCATGCGCGGGCCCCTCGCGGGTTCGCCCCCGGGCGAAGGCGATCGCACGTGCCACACGTGCCGCGATCTGCGGAGTGTCGCAGCCGCGGGTTGCCGCGACGCCGAAGGGGGCGCTTCCGCCGATCTCCGCTGCCCATGGCGCGGTTCCGGCGGGCCTGTTCTCGAGCCGCGGCATCCGTCCGGCGCAGAGGTCGTGAACGTCGCGCCGGGCGCGGGAGAGGTCGCACCCGATCACGATCGGTGGCACGGGAAAGCGCCTGTCCAGGTCATGCGGGATCACCGATCCCGGGCAGGCGGTCAGGTCATCGACGAAGCGGAGGGGCCCTTGCCCGCGCACAAGCCCCGGCCCCCCGGGGGCAGGGACTCTCCTCTGCCACACCGACACTGCGAGCGCTTCATCAGACCGACTGCCGTCGCGGGGCCCGAGCCCTCGCAGCGTGCTGGCAGGGCTCCGGCCGGGGCCGTCGTGGCGGCAGGCAGCGGCCCGGTTCTCATCGGCGCGCCGCGACGTCCCGGCAACGCCTCGCCCCGGGCGATCGCGCGCGAGTGCCCGCCCGGCCAGAACGCGGGCACGGGACGAGCGGGGGGGCGGGTTCCGCGCCGCCCGCCCGGTCCGGCCGCGCTGCATTCGCGACCGGCCCGTCCCGACAGGTGCCGGCGCCGCCCCGCCGCAAAGCCCGCCGTCGCGGCCCGTGCAGAGTGCGCCCACAGCGCGCCTGCGGCAAGAGGGGCGTGTCGGGCCACGCCCCTTCGGCAACACCGCCCCGGGCATCCCGCTGCACCCTGCCCCGCACCGGCGGCAGCGCCGCAGACCCCACGCGCGGCTTGGATTCCCGGCCTGCCATGCGTAAGTGTGGCAGGAGGATCGAGGAGAGCCGGGTCCATGCGCCGCACGCTATTTGCCGCCGTCGTCGCCGCGGGCCTTGCCGGGCCGCTCGGGGCGGAACCTGCATCGAGCGCGCGCGATCTCTACGAGGCGCTCGCCCTGCCGGAGCTGCTGTCGATCATGCGCGAGGAGGGCATCGGCTACGGGTCCGAGCTCGAGGCCGACCTGTTCCCGGGTGCCGGCCGCGCCGCCTGGGCGGAGACGGTCGAGCGGATCTACGATCTCGCCCGGATGGAGGCCGCGATCCTCGGCGGGCTCGAGACAGGGCTTCCGCCCGAAGCCGCCGAGGCCGCGCTGGCCTACTTCACCACCGAACAGGGCCGCCGCATCGTGGGGCTCGAGATCGCGGCGCGCCGGGCGCTGCTCGACGACGCGGTCGAGGAGGCCGCGCGCGAGGGCTGGATGACGCTCGAGATGGAGGACGGGCCGCGCTGGCAGCTTCTGACGCGCTTCGCCGAGGTCAACGACCTGATCGAATCGAACGTCGCGGGCGCGATGACCTCGAACTACGCCTTCTACCTCGGTCTGATGGAGGGCTCGGCCTTCGGAAGCGACCTGTCGGAAGGCGAGATCGTCAGCGATGTGTGGAGCCAGGAGGATGCGATCCGCGAGGACACGGTCGACTGGGTCTATTCCTTCATCGGTCTGGCCTACCAGCCGCTTTCCGACGCCGAACTCGAGGCCTACATCGTTTTCGCGGCGACACCCGAGGGTCAGGCGCTGAACCGGACGCTCTTCGAGTCGTTCAACGCCATGTTCGCCGAGATCAGCCGAGACCTCGGGCGGAGTGCGGCGCGCTTCATTTCCGGCCGCGACCTGTGATCCCACGGCACTGCCCGCGGGCTTGACTCGACAGCCCCGATCCCCGATAAGCCCGCGGCTGCGGCTCGCCTCCGGCGGGCAGGGCGGCAGAACACAACGCAAGACGCATCGACGGGTCGGCAACACCCGCGCAGCCCGATGGCAAGCATGCGAACGCCGGCCGCCGGCCGGGGCCGCAGGGCGCGAGAAACGAAGGAAGAACGCATGTTTGCGGTGATCAAGACCGGCGGCAAGCAGTACCGCGTCCAGTCGGGCGACGTGCTGCGGCTCGAGAAGCTCGCGGCCGAGGCCGGCGAGACCGTTCAGTTCAACGAGGTTCTGATGCTCGGCGGCGAGACGCCGGTGGTCGGCGCGCCGCGTGTCGCCGGCGCGGCCGTGCAGGCCGAAGTCATCGACCAGATCCGCGGCGAGAAGACGATCAGCTTCGTCAAGCGCCGCCGGAAGCACTCGTCGCAACGCACGAGGGGGCATCGCCAGTACCTGACCCTCGTGCGGGTCACGCAGATCCTGCCGGAGGGCGGCGAGGCGACCGGCGTGAAGGCGGCCGTCGGCGCCGGAAGCGTCCGGGCCGCCGCGCCCGCGCCCGAGGCCGCCGCCAAACCCCGTCGTGCCGCCCGGACCGCGGCCGAGCCCAAGGAGTAACCCCGATGGCACACAAGAAGGCAGGCGGATCCTCCCGCAACGGTCGCGACAGCGCCGGACGCCGGCTTGGCGTGAAGCTCTATGGCGGACAGGCCGTCGGGCCGGGTCACATCATCGTGCGCCAGCGCGGCACCCGCTGGTGGCCGGGCAGCGGTGTCGGCATGGGCCGCGACCATACGATCTTCGCCATCGCCGAAGGACGGGTCGAGTTCCGCAAGGGGCTGAAGGGTCGCACCTTCATCTCCGTGGTCCCGGCGACCGGGGCGGCGGAATAGGCCGCACGCCGGCCGGGCGACCCTGCTGCGCGGGATCGCGGGAAGGGCAGATCCTCCCGCACCTTCGCGCATCATCCGCGGCATGTTGAAGCGGTCGCCCCGCATCGCCATCTGTTTACCGCTGCGCAGAAGAATGGCCGACAATGGCCCGCGCCGCGCGCCAGCCGTGCGCTTCTGGAGGAGAGCGCCCATGAGACTCGATCCCATCGCCGGCCCCCTGCCGACGATTCCGGCCGGTCGCTTCGTGCTGCGGCCGCTGCGGCGGTCGGACGCGGGCCTGATCCAGCTTTACGCCGGCGACCGGCGGGTGGCGGAAATGACCTCGACGATCCCCCACCCCTACCCCCCGGGCGCCGCCGAAGCCTTCGTGGAACGAGCGCTGGACCCTGCCTCGGGCCGGGCCGTCTGGGCGATCGACGGCTCGGCGCAGGGCTCGTCGGAACTCCTGGGGCTCATGGCGCTGACCCGGCTCGACCGCGACCAGGCCGAGATCGGTTACTGGGTCGCCCCTGCCCTGTGGAATGCGGGCTATGCATCCGAAGCGGTGCGGGCGATCGTGGCCGCGAACCCGCTCGGGCTGAAGGCTCTGTTCGCCTCGGTGTTCCAGGACAATCCGGGTTCGGCGCGGGTCCTGACGAATGCGGGCTTCGACTACGTCGGAGATGCCGAGACGTTCTCGGTCGCGCGCAATGCCAGGGTGCCGACCTGGACCTACATCCGCAAGCTGGGCTGATCCGGCCTCGGATATTGGCGTGCCGGGCCCGCGGCGGGGACCCCGCCCCGCGCTTCAGCGCCGCCGGCCGGCGGTGTCCCGGCTCGCCGGCCGCCGCATCCCGGGCGCGATCGCAACGCCCCGGAAGATGAGCGGCCACGACATCCCGAGGCCGACGAGCTTCCGTCTCTGGCCGCGCCGCGTCGGGAATGGCGCCGCACCCGGAACCGCGACCCTGCTGCCGATACCACCCGGGATCGCCGTCGCGCGCTGCACGGCGGCGGCGACGGGGCCGGGCGGTCCCCGTTTCCGACCGCGCGCGCCCGATTGCAGATGCAGGCCAGGGCCGGCCCCCCCCGCGAGCCCCAGAGCAGACCGGCCGCCACGCCGGCACCGCCCCGGTGGCGCGCGATCTCGCGCCCCGAGCCGAC
>CALDYW010000104.1 GCA_937944395.1 uncultured Paracoccaceae bacterium
CCGCCGCCGGTCAAACCCGAACGGGATCGGATCCGGCGGATCCGTCCTGCCACGGCGACACCGACGGCGACCGACCGCGGGCGGACGCGCAGCGCCCGCGCCGTTCCGGCGGCACGCATTGGCCGCACGGGGCGGCCGGCGCCGCCCTTGCGCGCGCAAGGGGCGGTCCCCGGGGGCGATCCGGGCGCAATGCCCGATTCCGCTTGCGGCGATCCCGCCCTAGAACGGGGCAGGACCGGGAGGCGACGATGAGGAAACCCGCCTGGGTGATCGAGAAGGAACGCGCGCGCCGCACCGCTGCGGCCGAGACCGTCTGGCTGTTCGGCCTGCACGCGGTGGCCGATGCGCTGGCGAACCCGCGCCGGTGCAAGCTCAGGCTGGTGCTGACCCGCAATGCCGCCGACCGGCTGGCCGGCGCGGTGGCGGCCTCCGGCCTTGTGCCCGAGATCGTCGAGCCCCGCAGCTTTCCCGCGCCGCTCGACCCCGGGTCGGTGCATCAGGGCGCGGCGCTCGAGGTGCGCCCGCTCGACTGGGGACCGGCGAGCGAGGTCTGCGCCACGGGGCCGGGCCGGGCGCTCGCGGTGCTGCTCGACCGGGTGACCGACCCGCACAACGTCGGCGCGATCCTGCGCTCGGCCGAGGTGTTCGGCGCCCGCGCGGTGATCGCGCCCCGGCACCATTCCGCGCCCGAGACCGGGGCGCTGGCCAAGGCCGCCTCGGGCGCGCTGGAGCGCCAGCCCTACATCCGGGTGACGAACCTTGCCGAGACGATGGAGACCCTGAAGGCAACGGGCTACCGGCTGATCGGCCTCGACGGCGCGGCGGCGGCGACGCTGGCCGAGGGGCTGGCCGAGGTCGCCGGGCGGCCGGTCGCGCTGGTGCTCGGCGCCGAGGGCCCCGGCCTGCGCGCCCGCACCCGCGAGACCTGCGACCGGCTGGTGCGCATTCCCGCCGCCGGGGCCTTCGGTTCGCTCAATGTCTCGAATGCCGCTGCGGTGGCGCTCTACGCGGCGACCGCAGGCTGAGGCCCGCGCTTGCGCTCCGCCGCGCTTGCGCTCCGCCGCCGCTGCCGGCGCGGCACGCCCGGCAGCCTCGCCACCGGAAAGGCGATGCGGCGGGCGGGGCGTCGCGGGGCGGTGATTCACGGCGGGGGTGACCAAGCATCACGACTTCGTGTCGTGCCTGTTTCGGTCCGCAAGTGATACCCATATGCCACGGCAGAGGCGAGGATCCGGAACTCCCTCGCTTCGCTTCACTGTCCCTCGTTCCGTGACTCGGCGCCCGGATCCCCGTCCGGGCGCCTTTTTCCGCGGCCCTCCCCTCCCGGCGGTCGCCCCGGCGTTCCCGTCGCCGACCGTCCCGGCACGGGCCGCCCGGCGACCCCCCCCGCCCGGCGCCCCCCCCTTTTCCGGCGCGCGCTCCTGCCCTAGGTGAGCGGCATGTCCGGTTCCGAAGACCGCCGCCTGCGCCGCATCCTCACCGATGCCCGCGTGATCGCGGTCGTGGGGGTGTCGGACAACCCGGTGCGGCCCAGCTATTTCGTGGCCCGCTACCTCGCGCTGCGCGGCTACCGGGTGGTTCCGGTCAACCCCGCCCTCGCCGGCACCCGGCTCTTCGGCGAGCCCTGCCATGCCCGGCTGGCCGACATCCCGCCGGCGATCCCGGTGGACATGGTGGACATCTTCCGCCGCTCCGACGCGGTGCCGGAGATCGTGGACGAGGCGCTCGCGCATCTTCCGGCGCTGCGCACGATCTGGATGCAGATCGGCGTTGCCCATGCCGAGGCCGCAGCAAGGGCCGGGGCCCGGGGCATCGAGGTGGTGCAGGACCGCTGCCCGAAGATCGAATACCAGCGCCTGTTCGGTGAACTTCGCCGCGGCGGCTTCGCCACCGGGGTGATCTCGTCGCGACTCTGAGTGCCCGGGCGGCGCCCGCCGGTCTGCCCCCGCCCTGCCGCTTCGCGACCTGCGGGCAGAGGCACCCCCGCGTCGCGCGCCGGCCGAAGCCGGGGCGAGAAGCCCCCCGGTCAGACGTCCAGCTCCTCGACGAAGCGCGCGTTCTCCTGGATGTACTGGAACCGCAGCTCGGGCCGCTTGCCCATCAGCCGCTCGACCAGGTCGCCGGTCTCTCCGGCCGCGTCCGCGTCGATCGAGACGCGGATCAGCCGCCGGGTGGCGGGGTTCATGGTGGTGTCCCTCAGGTCCTTCGCATCCATCTCGCCGAGGCCCTTGAAGCGCTGCACGTCGATCCGGCCCTTGCCGCCGAGGCCGCGCTTCAGCCAGCGCTCCTTCTCGGCCTCGTCGGCGACATAGACGCGCCGCGCGCCCTGGGTCAGCCGGTAGAGCGGCGGGCAGGCAAGGTAGAGGTGTCCGCGGTCGATCAGCGGGCGCATCTGCGTGAAGAAGAAGGTCATCAGCAGCGAGGCGATGTGCGCCCCGTCCACATCGGCATCGGTCATGATGATGATCTTCTCGTAGCGCAGCTCGTCGAGGGTGAAGCGCGACCCCATGCCCGTGCCGAGCGCGAGGCAGAGATCGGCGATCTCGGCGTTCTGGCCCATCTTGCCCGAGGCCGCGCCGAGCACGTTGAGGATCTTGCCGCGGATCGGCAGCAGCGCCTGGGTTTCGCGCTCGCGCGCCATCTTGGCGCTGCCGCCGGCCGAATCGCCCTCGACGATGAAGAGTTCCGTGCCCTCGCGGCCCTGCCGGGTGCAGTCCACCAGTTTGCCGGGCAGGCGAAGCCGGCGGGTGGCCGACTTGCGCGCCGTCTCCTTCTCGGCGCGGCGGCGCTGGCGTTCCTCGGCGCGCAGCACAAGGAAGTCGAGGATCGCGCCGGCCGCCTTCGGATCCGCCCCGAGCCAGCTGTCGAAACGGTCGCGCACCGCCCCCTCGACCAGGCGCGCCGCCTCGGCGGTGGCCAGCCGGTCCTTGGTCTGGCCGACGAACTCGGGCTCGCGGATGAACAGGCTGACCATCGCGCAGGCGCCGCCGGCCAGATCCTCGCGGGTGATCTCGGCGGCGCGACGATTGCGCACGAGCTCGCCGTGGGCGCGGATGCCCTTGAGGATCGCCGCCCAGAATCCGGCCTCGTGGGTGCCGCCCTCGGGCGTCGGGACGGTGTTGCAATAGCTCTGCAGGAACCCGTCGCGCGCCGGCGTCCAGTGCACCGCCCATTCCACCGAGCCCGGCACCCCGAACTTCTCGGCGAAGGCGACGCGCCCGGCGAAGGGACGTTCGGCATAGGTCATCGCACCGCCGAGCTGCTCGGCCAGATAGTCCGAGAGGCCGCCGGGGAAGTGGAATGTGGCCTCGCGCGGGGTCTCGCCGTCGTCCACGGCTGACTTCCAGCGGATCTCGACCCCCGAGAACAGGTAGGCCTTGGAGCGGACCATGCGCATCAGCCGGCCCGGGCGGAAGCGGTGGTGCCCGAAGATCTCGGGGTCGGGATGGAAGGTCACGCTGGTGCCGCGCCGGTTCGGGGCGGCGCCGATCCGCTCGAGCGGGCCCAGCGGCAGGCCGCGGCTGAACTCCTGCGCCCAGAGGGTGCGGTCGCGCGCGACCTCGACCCGCAGCCGGTCGGAGAGCGCGTTGACCACGCTGGCGCCGACGCCGTGCAGCCCGCCCGAGGTCTCGTAGGCCTTGCCGCCGAACTTGCCGCCCGCGTGCAGGGTGCAGAGGATCACCTCGAGCGCCGAGCGGTCGGGGAACTTCGGGTGCGGATCGACCGGGATGCCGCGGCCGTTGTCGCGCACGGTCACGCTCATGTCCTCGTGCAGCTCGACCTCGATGCGGGTGGCATGGCCGGCCACGGCCTCGTCCATGGCGTTGTCGAGGATCTCGGCCGCAAGGTGGTGCAGCGCCCGCTCGTCGGTGCCGCCGATATACATGCCGGGCCGCTTGCGCACGGGCTCGAGCCCCTCGAGCACCTCGATCGAGGAGGCATCGTAGGCTTCGGCGGCGCCGGAGATGAGGTCGGCGGGCATGGCGGCTCCCTGCATGGCGCGCCGATTGTGGCAGGCGGGCGGACGGGCGGCAAGATGTGGGGGCAGCCCCCGGCCGGGCCGGGCGGCGGGCTCGGGCCCGATGACCGCGGCCGGCATGACCGCGGCCGGCATGACGGCGGCCCCGCACGTGCCGGACGCGCCCCCCGCGACCGGGCCGCCCCCCCTTTCTCAGGCGGGTTCGGCCATCCTGCGGTCCCACATCCGCACGAACCCGGGGCGCGCCTGGCACCGGTGCAGCCAGGCCTCGGCGCAGCGGCGGCCGGCGAGCAGCCCCGGTTCGGCGGTGGCGTAGCGCAGGCATTCGGCCACCATCACGTCGGCCACGGTGAAGCGGCCCCCCACCAGCCACTCGCGCCCGGACAGCGCCGCCTCGAGCCGGTCGAGCGGGCGGCGCAGCCGCTCGAGCGCCTCTGCGATTCGTGCCGCCCCCTCGGGCGTGTCGGCGCGCCCCTCGGCCCGGGTGAACATGATCGTCAGGCCCGGCTCCTCGAGCGCGGTGGCTCCGTAGAGCGCCCACTGGTCGGTCTCGGCCTCTTCCCGCCAGTCCTGCGGGCCGAGCGCCCCGCCGTGGCGCCGCGCGATGTGCCGGCAGATCGCGAGGCTTTCGGTCAGCAACAGCCCCTCGTCCTCCATCGCCGGGATCTGGCCCTGCGGATTGATCGCAAGGAAGGCGGCCGAGGCGGTGTTGAGCGGCGCCTCCGGCGCGTCGGGGTCGGCCAGCCGGTAGGCCTGGATCACCGGGACGTGCCGGAACGGCAGTCCGATCTCCTCGAGCAGCCAGAGCGGCCGCGACGCACGCGAGCGGGCGACACCGTAGAGCGTGAGCATGGAAGGTCCCTCCGCGCAATCCCGGCGCCTGCCTAGCGCGGCGGCGGCCCGGCGGGAAGCCCCGGGAGAGTGTAACGGGTTCTCGACACTCCTCGTTGGCCCGAGCGCGGCATCCGCGTCATCACCAACGACGCATCACGACCGGACCGCATGGAGGGACGGAAGCCGGAACGCGGCCAGCGCAGCCGTGCCGGAGCGGGCAACCGGCCTGCCGCAGGGCCAGGCCCCTGCGCCCGGGGCCGCGCCGGCGG
>CALDYW010000105.1 GCA_937944395.1 uncultured Paracoccaceae bacterium
GGACAGATCCAGCACCACGATGCTGCCGCCGTGATCCTCGATCACGCAATGCGTCTTGGAGATGACCCGATCGGGGTCAGGCAGCACGAGGTCGTTGTCCGGCCCGCGGCCGATGGTCAGGCTCGCGCCGCGCATCTGCACCGGCCTGCCGTCGCCCGGAACCGCCCCGGTGGACTGGAAGCGCAACGTGACCGCCATCGCGCCCCGCCTCAGCCGCCGATCAGCACGGTAGGAAAGCCGGTGACGACGCTGCCGCCGTGCATCGACTTGTCGCCGAGCCGCGCCGCCGGCAGCCTGCCGACCAGAACCGTGGCCGACCCCAGCGCGATCATGTCGGGCGGACCGACGCAGACCGCCGTGTCGGTGATCCGCGCTTGCGGCATCGACCCGGTCAGCACCGTCGGCTCGCCCGTGACGATCGGGCCGCCCACGTGCGGCACCGGCGGCAACGTCGGCGAGACCATCGGGCAGACGTGCATGTCGGTGATCCGTGCGGCGGGTCTGCTCATGCCACCTGCCCTCCCCCGTCGGGCCCGATGCGGCCGGAACCGCCGCGGGCGATGTCCAGGGCGCGGTCGACCAGCAGGCGCCCGACAGCGGCATGATCGCCCGGCCGCCGGCCGAGAGCGATCACGTTCATAGCGAAAGCGCAGAGTTCGGCCGCACCGGCCGGCGCGGCGTGACGCGAAAGGTCGCCCGGGCCCAGCGTGCCGTCGCAGAAAAGAACGCCGTTGGCGCAATGCACGGTGTCGTCGTCCACGGCGGCAAGCGCCAGCGCGGACTGCGCGGCGGCGCGGTTTTCCTCGGTGGGGCGATAGACCCAGGCCTCGGCCGCCCTGAGGGGTGGCGTCGGCTCGGCGCCGGGACCGATCACGTCGCGCCCGGCCAGGCAGGCCCACCAGACCCGTTCGCGCGCGGGCAGCGCGACCGACAGAAGGCGCAGCATGTCCACCAGCGCGTCCTTCGCTGCCAGTTCCGCCAGAACCGTGGCGACCGGCGCGCTGGCGGGCGCGTCGAGCGGGGTCGCAAGCCGCGCGTTGGCCATCGCCAGAAGCCGTGCTGCCGGCTGCGGGGGGACCTTCTTCAGGCCGGAGAACCGTTCTGCCGCCTCGGTCATCGTCGCCGCGCCCTCAGTTGATCATGGTCAGGCTGCCCTTGAGGACCAGCATGCCCGTTCCCTTGATGTCGCAGATCGGCGCCTTGACCGCCAGCATCGCGGTGCCCTCGACCTGCACCATCATGCCCTTGATATCGACCCCGGCCTGCGACAGCTTGACCGTCGAGGCACCGACCTTCAGCAGGATTTCCTGCATCGCGGTGATGGTGATCTTGCCCATGGCCGCGTCGATGGTGATGTCGCCCATCGACACCTTGGTGTCGTCGTTGCCCGCCTTTACCTCGCGCGTCCGGTTCCCCTGCGCGATGACTTCGGCGAAATTGCCCTGCTCGACCATGACCTTGGTATCACCGGTGATCGTGGTGTCGGACTTGCCGCCGATTTTCGTCTCGCGGTTCTGCTTGATGCTGACCTTCTGGTGGCCCTTCTCGACGGTGAAGGTATGGTCGCCGGTCCTGAGGATTTCGGTCTTGTGGCGGTGAACGGTCTGGATCAGGTCGCCCTCGCCCTTGCTGCCCTCGCCGATGCTGACGGTCGCGTTGCGCTTGACGGTCTGGATATAGTCCCGCTCCGACACCATGCGGATGAACTCGGCATCTTTCTTGTCCTCGAAGACGAGTTCGTGAAAGCCCTTGCCGCCCTTGCTGCTGTTCGTCCGCAGCCCGGTCATCGTCCGGTTGTCCGGCAGCCTGACGGGGTGCCGCGCGGCATCATTGTAGAGCATCCCCGTGCAGATCGGACGGTCCGGATTGCCGCGCTCGAACTGGATCACCACCTCCTGGCCGACACGCGGGACGGCGAACATGCCCCAGCCGCGCCCGCTCCACGGCACGACGGTGCGGACCCAGCATGTCGTCCTGTCGTCCTTCTTCCCCTCGCGGTCCCAGTGGAACTGGACCTTGATCCGGCCGTAGTCGTCGGTGTGGATCTCCTCGCCGGGCGGGCCGGTCACAACCGCCGTATGCAGGCCGGTCAGGTGCGGCCAGGGGGTGACCCGGGCCGGCCGGAACGGTTCTTCGGCGGGTGCGGCGACGAAGCGGCAGACATACCGGCCGGCGTCGTCCGGGAAATGAAGCCGGCTCGGGACCGTCAGCGCCTCCATCGTGCCGCCGCGGTCGGCGAGATCGGTCGCGCGCAGGTGATGTTCCGCCTCGATCACCAGAAAGCTCGCGTCATTTCGCAGTCGCGGCTCGCCGGACAGCGTGAACTTGCGTCCGGCGCCAAGATGCGGGGCGTTCGCCGCGCCAACATAGCGCAGCGCGCGGTGCGCCTCGCCCTCCATGCGGACGCGCGCAAGGTCGTTGCCGCGGGCCACCTCGGCATAGTAGCCGTCGATCTCGTAGCGCTCGTAGCTGGCATGCCCGTGCCTGCCCCTCGCGATCGCCGAGGTCACCTTCAGGTCGGCGTTGGGCTTGGTCATGTCGTAGTCGACCAGAGTGAACGCGCCCGAGACCACGCGCGCCTGGGCGAACCATTCGAACACGTCGCCGCCCTCGATGGTCGTGTCCCGGCTGCGCGGCACGAACTTCAGCGTGCCGCCCGGCACAGGGTCGTAGGATCCGATCCCGTCGGCCAGGACCATTTCCTCGCCGTCGCCCTGGTGGTCGAAGTAGTAGGCGATCCCCTCGTCCTCCAGCAGCCGGCTGACGAAGGCGAAATCGGTCTCGCCGTACTGGACGCAGTAATCCCGCGCCTCGCAGGACCCCGACAGCCGGGTGCGATAGTTGCCGCCGAACCCCCGGCCGCGGCAGACGGCGTCGAAGACCTCGACCGACGACTGGCCCTGGAAGATGCGGTTGTCGCTGCACCGGGTCAGGAACCACAGCCACGGCCGCACATCGACCCCGTAGAGATCGAACCCCTCGGCCGTGCCCATGTAGTCGATCGCCGTCACCGTGCCCTGGAACCTGCGGGGCACGCCGACGTCGGTGTTCATCGTCAGGCGCATCCGCATTCCGAGCAGCGCCTCGGCGGCCAGACGGCCCGCCGCTGCGACGAACTCGATGCGGATCTCGGTGATGCGGCTCAGGGCCTCGCGCACCCGGGCGGCGCGGAAGTGCACCTTGACGCCGCCGAAGCTACCTTCGAAGGTGATGCCCTGTTCGGAAATGCTTGCCGTG
>CALDYW010000106.1 GCA_937944395.1 uncultured Paracoccaceae bacterium
CGCCGGGCGCGGCGCCGCCACCCGGCCCCGCGGCGCCTTTTCCCTTGCGCCCTGCGGCAGCCGGGGCGACAACGGCGCGCATGGGAACGGGGACGCTGACCATCGACCTCGATGCGGTCGGGCGCAACTGGCGCGCGCTCGACCGGCTGAGCGCGCCCACGGTCGAGACCGCCGCCGTCGTCAAGGCCGACGGTTACGGGCTCGGTGCCGAGCGGGTGGCCCGGGCGCTCGCCCGGGCGGGGGCGCGGAGCTTCTTCGTGGCCCTCGCCGAGGAGGGGGCCGCGGTGCGCGCGGCGCTCGGCCCCGGTCCGGAGATCTTCGTCCTCTCCGGGCACATGGCTGGCGATGCCGAGATGATCGGCGACCTCGGGCTCGTGCCCGTGCTGAACACGATCGACCAGCTCACGCGTCATCTCGAGGTGCTGCCCGGCCGCCCCTACGGCATCCAGCTTGACAGCGGGATGAACCGGCTGGGGATGGAACCCGCCGAATGGGCCGCCGTCCGCGGCCTGCTCGGCGCCGCGGCGCCGCGGTTGGTGATGAGCCACCTTGCCTGCGCGGACGAGCCCGGCCACCCGCAGAACGCCGCCCAGCTCGAGGCGTTCCGGGCGATGACCGCGGGGCTGTCCGTGCCGCTGTCGCTGGCGGCGACCGGGGGCATCCTGCTCGGGCCGGCCTACCACTTCGACCTCGTGCGCCCCGGCATCGGGCTCTACGGCGGGCTGCCCTTCGAGGCGGCCGAGCCGGTGGCGGAGCTCGACCTGCCGGTGATCCAGTGGCGCGACCTCGAGCCGGGCGAGACGGTGGGCTACGGCGCAACCTGGGAGGCCGAGGGACCGGCGCGCATCGCCACCGTGTCGGGCGGCTATGCCGACGGTCTGTTGCGCGCGATCGGCGGCAGTGCCGTGCTCTGGGCCGGCGAGGTGCCCTGCCCGATCGCGGGCCGCGTGTCGATGGACCTGATCGCGGTCGAGGTCACGCATCTTCCCGAGGTGCCGCGGACGCTCTCGATCCTCGGGCCGCAGCAGACGGTGGACGATCTCGCCGCCGCCGCGGGGACCATCGGCTACGAGATCCTGACCGCCCTCGGGCGACGCTACCGGCGGCGGCACCTGGGCGACGGCTCCGCCGCGGGACCGGCCGCATGAGCCCGGCGCTCGGCCCCCTTGCGGTCACCGGACGCGCGGTCCTCGCCGCCCTTGCTGCGGTGGGGCGGATCGCGCTCTTCGCCGGCCGCGGCGTCGCCCATCTGGTCCGCCCGCCGTTCTACGGGCGCGAGGCGCTGACGGCGCTCATGCAGATCGGCTGGCTGTCGCTGCCGGTGGTGGGGTTTACGGCGCTGTTCACCGGGGGCGCGCTGGCCCTGCAGATCTACTCGGGCGGCAGCCGGTTCAACGCCGAGGCGGTGGTGCCCTCGATCGTGGCGATCGGGATGGCGCGCGAACTCGGGCCGGTGCTGGGCGGGCTGATGGTCGCGGCAAGGGTCGCCTCCTCGATCGCCGCCGAGATCGGCACGATGAAGGTGACCGAGCAGATCGATGCCCTGGTCACGCTCTCGACCGAGCCGATGAAGTATCTCGTCGCGCCCCGCCTGCTCGCCGCCACGCTGGCGGTTCCGTTCCTCGTCGCCGTGGGCGACGCGATCGGCATCATGGGCGGCTGGCTCGTGGGCGTGAACCGGCTCGGGTTCAACTCGGCCGCCTATCTGAGGAACACCGCCGACTTCCTCGAGGTCTGGGACGTGACCTCGGGGCTCATCAAGGGGGCGGTGTTCGGCTTCCTCGTGGCGCTTCTCGGCTGCTACCACGGGATGGCCTCGGCCCGCGGCGCGCGCGGGGTCGGACAGGCGACCAAGTCCGCCGTGGTCGGCGCCTCGGTCGCGATCCTCGCGGCGAACTACGTGCTGACCGAGCTGTTCTTCGCCGCATGATCGCGCTTTCCGGCGTCACCAAGTCCTTCGGTGCGAACCGCGTGCTGACGGGCGTGGACCTCGAGGTGGCGGCGGGCGAGAGCCTTGTCGTGATCGGCGGGTCGGGCACCGGAAAGTCGGTGCTCCTGAAGTGCATCCTCGGCCTTGTCACCCCCGACGCGGGGCGCATCGAAGTCCAGGGGCGGCCGCTTGTCGGAGCGGCGCGCGAGGCCTTCCTCGCGCGCTTCGGCATGCTGTTCCAGGGCGCGGCGCTGTTTGACTCGCTCAAGGTCTGGGAGAACGTCGCCTTCCGCCTGCTGCGCGGGCCGCAGTCGGTCGGGCGCGAGCGGGCACGGGCGATCGCGCTGGCCAAGCTCGGCCGCGTCGGCCTCGGCGCCGAGACCGCCGACCTCTACCCCGCCGAACTCTCGGGCGGCATGCAGAAGCGCGCGGGCCTCGCCCGCGCCATCGCCACCGACCCCAGCGTGATCTTCTTCGACGAGCCCACCACCGGCCTCGACCCGATCATGGCGGGCGTGATCAACGCGCTGATCCGCGAGATCGTGACCGAGATGGGGGCGACGGCGATCACCATCACCCACGACATGACCAGCGTGCGCGCGATCGCCGACCGGGTGGCGATGCTGCACGAAGGGCGCATCCGCTGGCAGGGCCGGGTGGACCGGCTCGACCGGTCGGGCGACGCCGCGGTGGACCAGTTCATCAACGGCCGCGCCGAGGGGCCGATCGCGGCGGTGCGATGATGGCCGCGCTGAAGGGGCTGAACCTCGCGCTCCTCGTCCTCTACCCGGTCGCCTGGTTCGCGCCGCTGATGCGCGCCGGCCTGAACCTGCCGCTGTTCGGCAAGACCGAGGTCTCGGTGATCTCGGGGTTGCAGGCGCTCTGGGCCAGCGACGTGGCGCTGGCACTCGCGGTCTCGGGTCTGGCGCTCTTCGCCCCCTACCTCAAGACCCTGGGGCTCGCGCTCGTCCACTTCGGCCTTGCCGCGCCCGCGCTCCTGCCGGCGCTGGCGCTGCTCGGGCGGCTGGCCATGGCGGACGTGTTCCTGATCGCGCTCTACGTCGTGATCGCGAAAGGGGTGGGCTATGTCTCTGTCGAGGTCGCCTGGGGGCTCTGGCTGTTCACCGGCTGCATCCTGGCCTCGGTCCTCGCGGGCTTCCTGACCGAGCGGCACCTGGCGCGGGGAACCGGATTTCCGCCGCCGGCCCGGGGCCGGTAGGCCGGGGGCCGACGGGGCGGGGCGCAACGGGAGGACCGGGACATGCGGGGCGCAGTCAGCAGGCGGCACAGGGAACGCAAGGCCTGATGGCGCGGGCACCCGCCTTCGCCTGCACCGCCTGCGGCGCCGTGCACGCCAAGTGGTCGGGCCGCTGCGAGGCCTGCGGCGCCTGGAACACCCTGGTCGAGGACGTGCCGATGACACATCGCGCGCCGGCCCGCGGCAGCGGCGCGCCGCGCGGCCGGCGCACGATGGCGCTGTCCGACCTCGGCGCCGACGAACCGCCCCCCCCGCGCGAGCGGTCCGGGATCGCCGAGTTCGACCGGGTTCTCGGGGGCGGTCTCGTGCGCGGCTCGGCGATCCTGCTCGGCGGCGATCCGGGCATAGGCAAGTCCACCCTGCTGCTGCAGGCCGGCGCCGCCTTCGCCCGCGCCGGCCTCGCCGCGCTCTACGTCTCGGGCGAGGAGGCGACCGCGCAGATCCGGCTGCGCGCGCAGCGCCTCGGGCTGACCGACGCGCCGCTGCGGCTGGGGGCCGAGACCGCGCTCGACACGGTGCTGTCCACCCTCGACGCCGAGCGCCCCGACCTTGCGGTGATCGACTCGGTGCAGACCATGTGGCTCGAGGGCATCGGGGCCGCGCCGGGCTCGGTCGCCCAGGTCCGCGCGGTGGCACAGGAGGCCGTGGCCTTTGCCAAGCGCCGCGGCACCGCGGTGATCCTCGTCGGCCATGTGACCAAGGAGGGCCAGATCGCCGGCCCGATGGTCGTCGAGCATCTGGTGGACTGCGTGCTCTACTTCGAAGGCGAGCGCGGCCACCAGTTCCGCCTGCTGCGCGCGGTCAAGAACCGCTTCGGACCGACCGGCGAGATCGGCGTGTTCGAGATGACCGGCACGGGGCTGGCCGAGGTGCCGAACCCCTCGGCCCTGTTCCTCTCCGAGCGCGGCCAGCCGGCGCCGGGCGCGGCGGTCTTTGCCGGGATCGAGGGCACGCGGCCGATGCTGGCCGAACTGCAGGCACTGGTCGCCCCTTCCGGCCTGTCCCAGCCGCGACGCACCGTCGTCGGGCTCGACCCGGGGCGGCTCGCCATGATCCTTGCCGTCCTCGAGGCGCGCTGCGGCATTCCCTTCGCCGGTCTCGACGTGTTCCTGAACGTCGCCGGCGGGCTCCGGATCGCCGAGCCGGCCGCCGACCTCGCCGTGGCGGCAGCGCTGCTGTCGGCGCGCGAGGATGTGGCGCTGCCCTCCGACATGGTCTTTTTCGGCGAGATCGGGCTTTCGGGCGCACTGCGCCCGGTGGCGCAGGCGGAAAACCGGTTGAAAGAGGCAGCGAAACTTGGTTTCACCTCGGCCGTGGCGCCGCCGCGGTCGGCCGCGGCGGCGGTGCCGGGGATCGCGGTGCGCGAGACGCCGGACCTGGCCGGCCTCGTCGGGGACATGTTCGGGGCCGGCTGAGGCCCCGGTGGAGCGGAACGATGGAAGCCTTCACGATCGTCGACGCGGTGGTCGCCGCCGTCCTCGTCCTCTCCGCGATCCTCGCCTACTCGCGCGGCTTCGTGCGCGAGGCGCTGGCGATCGGCGGCTGGATCGCCGCCGCCGTGCTGGCCTATCTCTTCGCGCCCCAGGCGGAACCTCTGATGAAGGAGATCCCGGTCCTGCGCGACGTGATCGCGGGCTCCTGCGAGATCTCGATGATCGCAAGCTTCGCGGCGGTCTTCGCGCTGGCGCTGGTGGTGATGTCGATCTTCACCCCGCTGTTCTCCTCGATCGTGCAGCGCTCGGTGCTCGGCGGGCTCGATCAGGGCCTCGGCTTCTTCTTCGGGGTGCTGCGCGGCATCCTGCTGGTCGCCATCGCCTTCATCGTCTATGATCGCGTCGTCGTCGGCCAGGCGGTGGCGATGGTGGACAACAGCCAGTCCGCGCGGATCTTCAAGGATCTTCAGGGCCGCCTGGCCGAGCAGATCCCCGAGGACGCCCCGGGGTGGATCGTGGCGCGCTACGAGGACCTGCTGTCCGCCTGCGACGCAGAAGCGCCCGCCGCCCCGGCCCCGCCGGCGCCCGGGACCCCCGCCGGGAACTGACCCCGCGCGCAGCGCACCCGGAAGCGGGGCCAGGCCCGCCCGCTGCGGAGAGCTCCCGCGGTCGCGCCCCGCGGGGGCTCTGCCCCCGCACCCCCGGGATATTTCCGGACCGAACATGGCAGGA
>CALDYW010000107.1 GCA_937944395.1 uncultured Paracoccaceae bacterium
GGGCGAGGCCGGCGGCCGCGGCGCGGCGGGTCTTGCCATCGGCGCAGGCCGCGGCGAGGCCGGGGCGGCGACAGCGGGCAAGGGGGGCGGGCGATGGCGCGGGTCAGGGTGCTTCTCGCGGGCGGAACCCGGGTCTCGGCGGCCTTCATTTCGAGAGGTTCGACCAGTTCGGGTCGGTGACCTTCCAGTCCGGGGCGGGCCCGCTGCTGGCGGCCTTGGCGGGACCGCGGTGCGCGGTCGGGCACATGCCCGCGCATGTGGCGGCCGATCGCTTCCCCTTCGACCGCGCGGGGCTTGCGGCCTGGGACGTGGCGATCCTGTCGGACATCGGGGCGAACCCGCTTCTGCTGCATCCCGACGTCCGGTTGCACCGGCGCACCGTGCCGAACCGGCTGCGGCTGCCGGCCGACTGGGTGGCGGACGGCGGCGGGCCGGCGATGGTCGGGGGCGACCTGCCGTTCCGGGGGATCGACGGGCGGGCGCGCTGGCACCGCAGGGCGGTGGAGGCGGTGCTGCCGGTGGGCTGCCTGCCGCACGACGATCGCCCCGGGGTGCCGGAGGGCTGCGTGCCCGAGGTCGCCGCACCCGGGCACCCGCTGCTCGAGGGCGTCCCGGCGGACTGGCCGGTGCTTCCGGGCGCCAACGAGGGGCGGGCGCGGGCGGGGGCCGAGGTGGTGCTGCGGCTGCCCGAGCACCAGGGGGGCCATCCGCTGCTCGCGCTCGGCCGCCACGGGACGGGGCGGAGCGCGGCCTGGACCTTTGCCATCGGGCCGCACCGGGTGCCGCGGGAGTTCAGCGACTGGCCGGGCTTTGCGCGGCTCTGGCAGAACCTCGCCAGCCGGCTCGCCGGGGCGTGAGGGCGCCTTGGGCCCCTCAGGCAGGGGCCGGCGCGACGGCCAGCACGTCGCAGGGCGCGCCGGCAAGAAGCTCGCGGGCGGTGCTGCCGAGGACGAGCCCGGCCAGCCCGGACCGGCCGCGCGTGCCGGTGACGATCAGCCCGGCGCGGGTCGCGGCGGCATGGGCGATCAGCGCCGCAGCGGCCTGGCCTTCGAGCAGGACCGGCTCGGCCCGCAGCCCTTCCGGCAGCGTGGCGGCGAAGGCGCGGAGATCGCCGACCAGCGCGGCGCGTTCCGCCGCGGCGGCGCGGGCGATCGCGTCGCTGCCCGCCTCGCCGAAGCCGGCGGTGCCGGGCACGCGCGGCCGGAAAGCCTGCACGAGCTCGGCCTGCACGCCGGCCAGAAGCCCGAGCCTCGCGGCCGTCCGCACCGCGTGGCCGGCGGTTTCCGACAGGTCGGTGGCGAGGATCACGCGCCGCCACGGCGCCCCGTCGGGCAGGCGCGCCAGCAGGACGGGAGCGACGCCGGCCCGGATGACCCGCTCGACGGTGGAGCCGGCGAAACCCTGAAGCAGCCGCCGCGGGCGCGGCGTCCCGGTCAGCACGAGGTCGGCCTCGCGCTCGTGCGCGACGGCGAGGATGGTCGCCGCCGGCTCGCCGGTCCTGACCAGGATCTCCGGCTCGGGGGCCCCCGGCCAGGCGATCCGCCGCGCCGCCCGGTCGATCGCCTCGACGGCGGCGCGGGCGGACCCGTCGTGCAGCCGCGCATCGGTGCCTTCGTCGAGGACATGCACGACCCCGACCCGCCGGCCCGGAACCGCGGCGGCAAGCGCCAGCGCCCGCGCGAGCGGCGGCAGCGAGCGCGGCGCGAGGTCGCTGGCGACCAGAAGGAATTCGTGCATGGCGTGGCTCCGTGGGGCAGCGCCGGGCCAGTATGAAGCGTGCGGCGCGCCTCCGCCACCCTGCAGCGGCCGCACTGCGGGGTTGTGGTGGCACCCGTGCCGTCCTAGTCGGAAGGCAGGGTGGCAGCGGAGGGCGACGCTTGGACCTCGCCTTCGACAATGTGTTCTACGAGACCGCGGCACTGGTGCTGCTGGCGGCGGGTCTGGGCTTTGTCGGTCTTGTCCTGCGCCAGCCGCTGGTGGTGGCCTTCATCGCCGCCGGTGTTCTGGCCGGGCCCGATGCGCTGGGCCTGGTGACATCGAGCGCCTTCGTCGAGACGCTGAGCCAGATCAGCATCGCGGTGCTTCTGTTCCTGGTGGGTCTGAAGCTCGACCTCGGGCTGGTGCGCAACCTCGGGCGGGTGGCGGTGGCCACGGGCCTCGGGCAGGTCGGCTTCACCGCGGCCTTCGGCTTCCTGATCTGCCTCGCGCTCGGGATCGGCTGGCTCGAGTCGCTCTACATCGCGGTCGCGCTCACCTTCTCGTCCACGATCATCATCGTGAAGCTGCTGTCGGACAAGCAGGAGATCGATTCGCTGCACGGCCGCATCGCGCTCGGCTTCCTGATCGTGCAGGACATCTTCGTGGTGCTGGCGATGGTCGCGCTGTCGGCGATCGGGGTGGGCGCGGCGGCCGAGGACGGCGGGCTCGGACAGGCGCTGCGCCTGGCTGCGGGCGGGCTCGGGATGCTGGCGCTGGTGTTCCTGTTCATCCGCTACATCGCCACGCCGCTGCTGCGGCAGGTCGCGCGCTCTCCCGAGCTGCTGGTCATCGCGGCGGTGGGTTGGGCGGCCGGGCTTGCGGCGCTGGGCGACTGGGTGGGCTTCGGCAAGGAACTGGGCGGGCTTCTGGCCGGCGTCGCGCTGGCCTCGACCCCCTACCGCGAGGCGATCGTGTCGCGGCTGGCGAGCCTGCGGGACTTTCTGCTGCTGTTCTTCTTTTTGCACCTCGGCGCCGCCATCGACCTCGGCGGCCTTGGCGCGCAGGTCTGGCCGGCGCTCGTGCTCTCGGTCTTCGTCCTCGTCGGCAATCCGCTGATCGTGCTCGCGATCATGGGCTGGATGGGCTACCGCCGGCGCACCGGGTTCCTGGCCGGACTGACGGTGGCGCAGATCTCGGAGTTCTCGCTGATCTTCATGGCGATGGGCGTGACGCTCGGGCATGTGTCGGAGGGGGCGCTGGGCCTGGTCACGCTGGTCGGCCTGGTCACGATCGCGCTGTCGGTCTACATGATCACCTATTCGCACCACCTGTTCGCGGTGTTCGAACCCTGGCTCGGGGCGTTCGAGCGCCCGAGCCCCTTCCGCGAGCGGACCCCCGATGCCGTGGGCGCCGACGAGGGCGCCTATGACGTGATCGTGTTCGGGCTCGGCCGCTTCGGCCGCAGCATCGGCACCGGGCTCAGGGCCCGCGGATTGCGCGTGCTCGGGGTCGATTTCGACCCCGAGGCGCTGGCGGCCTGGTCGCGGCTGGGGCTCGATGCCCGGTTCGGCGATGCCACCGATGCCGAGGCGCCGGCGCATCTGCCGCTCGCCGGCGTGCGGGCCGTGGTGGCGGCGGTCACCCGGACGAACGGCCCGCTGACCGAGGCGCATCCGCAACTGGCCCTGCTGCACGGGCTGCGCGCCGCGCGGTTCGAGGGCCGGGTGGTGCTGTCGGCCGACGACCCCGAGGAGGCCGCGCGCCTGCGGGCGCTCGGCGCCGACGACGTGCTGGTGCCCTTCGAGGATGCCGCGGCCCGGGCCGTCGATCGCATCCTCGCGCCCTGACCCGGGACTAGATCAGCAGAACCTGCGTGCCGACCCTGGCCAGCACGAACAGTTCCTCGATATGCTCGTTGTAGAGCCCGATGCAGCCGTTCGACGACCGCCGGCCGATCTTGCGGGTGTCGTGGGTGCCGTGGATCCGGTAGTAGGGCCAGGACAGGTGCAGCGCGCGGGTGCCCAGCGGATTGTCGGGCCCGGGCGGAATGTAGTCGGGCCATTCCGGGTTGCGGATCTTCATCGCCGGAGTCGGGCGCCAGTCGGGGTTGGGGTCCTTGAAGGTCACGCTGGTGCGGCCGCGGCGCGTCAGGTCCTCGCTGACCGGAATCGAGGTGGGATAGAGGCGATAGACCGACTGGTCCTCGCTCCAGAAGTGCAGCGCGCGCGAGGTGATGTCCACGAGGATCGCGCCGTTCGCCAGGTTCTGGAAGTGGTCCTGCCAGTCGAGCATCCGGAACGTCGCGACGTTCCGCCTGAGGCCCTGATCGACCGAGCGCTCGAACTCGGTGCTGTCGGTTGTCTGTGCGAACGCCGGCAGCGCCGCCGGGGCTCCGAGGACCGCCGCGCCGGCGGCGAGGAAGCGCCGCCTGTCGAGCCGGTTCCGGTTGCTTCCGGTCATGCCGTCCCTCCGGTTGTCTGTCTCAGTCCACGCTATCTAGCGTCGCCGCCCGCAAGGTGCAATTCAAACGCCCGTCAGATGATGGCATGCGGGTTTGAAGATACGGCCGGCTCGGGGTAGAGAGCGCCCGATCGCTCCGTCACTCGTCAGGATCCCCCCTTGCGCGCCTCATTCGCCCTTGTCGCCGCCCTGGCCCTCTTGTCCGCCTGCGCCGAACCCGACATCCAGCTCGGCCCCGACGGGCTGCCGATTCCGCGCATCTACCGGATCTCGGCAGCGGACGCGCCGAACATCCAGTTCCGCGCGCTCGACACGATCAACGCCCTGCGCCAGGGCGCCGGCGTGCCGCCGCTGCAGCTGAACGCCGCGCTGAACGCTGCCGCCGCCACCCATTCGCGCGACATGGCGCGCCAGAACCGGCCGTGGAACTTCGGCTCCGACGGGTCCTCGCCGCTCGACCGGGTGCGCAGGGCCGGATACACCGGGCGCCTGATCGGCCAGAACATCTCGGAAAGCTACGAGACCGAGCTCGAGACCATCGGCGGCTGGATGGAGAACCCCGACACGCGCCCGCTTCTCCTCGATCCGCGCGCCCGGGATCTCGGCTTCTCGTTCTACCAGGAGGAGAACGGCAAGATCTGGTGGACGATGCTGGTGGGCGGCTGACGCCGCCGCAGCCGCGGCCGGCCGCCCGATACGGTCAGGGGTAGATGTCGATCGGCGTGCCGTCGCGGACCATCGCGTAGATGTCCTCCATCTCCCGGTTGGTCACCGCGATGCAGCCCGCCGTCCAGTCGCGGCCCTTGCGGTCGATGCCCTTGCGGGGGCCGCCGTGGATGAAGATGTCGCCCCCCGGACTCTTGCCCATCATCGAGGCGCGCTCGCGGTCCTGCGGGTTCGGGTAGGAGATCCCGAGCGACAGGTGGAAGGACGAGTTCGGGTTGCGCCGGTCGATGTAATAGCGCCCCTCGGGCGTGCGCCCGTCGCCCTCGACCTGCTTGTGTCCCTCGGGTGCGAAGCCGAGGTCGATGCGGTAGGCCCTCAGCACCCGGTCGTGATGCATCAGCAGCATCCGCCGGTCGGCCTTGTGCACCACGATCCGGGTGACCTCGGGTCCGTTGTAGGTGCGGAACTTCGACGGCGCGCAGGACATCAGCCCCAGCGCCAGGATGATCAGCAGCCCCGCCCGGACCACATCCCTTGCAATCATCTGCCCCATCGCCTGCATGGTCTTGTTTTCGCGCAGGTATACTCCCGAATCAGCAGGGCTGGAAAGGCCGGGGCGGTGCGGCGGGTCACGATGGTGTGAGAGCGTGCCTCACTTCCGCGCCTCGAGCGCGCGCTCGATCTTCTCGAGCCGGGCCAGAACCTCGTCGCGGTAGGCGTCGGTGCGGCCCTTGTCCTCCTCGGAATTGGCCTCCTGCATCGAGTTGACGATGAGGCCGACGATCAGGTTCACCACCGCGAAGGTGGTGACCATGATGAAGGGCACGAAGAAGGCCCAGGCATAGGGATAGACCGCCATCACCGGCCGCACGATGCCCATCGACCAGCTTTCCAGCGTCATGATCTGGAACAGGGAATAGGCGCTTCTGCCGATCGTGCCGAACCATTCCGGAAAGCTCTGGCCGAAGAGCTTGGTGGCCATCACCGCGCCGATGTAGAACACGATCGCCATCAGCAGGAACACCGAGCCCATGCCGGGCAGGGCGGTGATGAAGCCCTCGACCACGCGCCGCAGCCGCGGCAGCGCCGAGATCACCCTGAGCACGCGCAGGATCCGCAGCGCCCGCAGCACCGACAGCGTCTGCGCGCCGGGCACCAGCGCCGCGGCGACGATCAGGAAGTCGAAGACGTTCCAGCCCGAGCGGAAGAAGCGCAGGCCGTGCGCGACGAGCTTCAGCGCGATCTCGACGACGAAGATCGACAGGCAGACCCGGTCGAGCGCGACGATCAGCGTTCCGAAGCGGTCCATCGCGGTGGCCGAGGTCTCGAGCCCCAGCACGATCGCGTTGAACACGATCACGCCGACGATGCCGTTGCGGACCGAGGGCCGCTCCAGCCACTCGGCCAGCCGCATGCGGAACGTCATGCCCTGTTCCCCGTCCCGTTACCGCGCCGCGATATGGCCCCGCACGAAGCGCGCCGCAAGTTCGATGTGGTGGCTCCAGCGGAACTGGTCGACGACCTCGACCCAGTCCAGCCGGTAGCCGGCGTCCAGCAGCCGGCGCGCGTCGTTGCGGAAGCTCGCCGGGCGGCAGGACACGGCGGCGATCACCGGCACCCCGGAAGCCGCCAGCGCCCGGGTCTGCGCCGGCGCGCCGGCGCGCGGCGGGTCGATCACCGCGGCGTCGAAGCGGCCGAGTTCGTCGGGCAGGAGCGGGCGGGCGAAGAGGTCGCGCAGCTCGGCGCCGAGAGGCCTGAGCCCCGGCGCCGAGCGCCAGCCCAGCCGCAGCGCGGCCACCATCGCCCGGTCGGCCTCGACCGCATGCACCTCGGCGCGCTCGGCGAGGTTCAGCGCGAAGGTGCCGCAGCCCGCGAACAGGTCCACCACCCGCCGCGCCCCTTCGGTCGCGCGCCGCACCGATTCGACCAGCGCCGCCTCGCCCCCTGCCGTCGCCTGCAGGAAGGCCCCCGGCGGCAACGGCACCCGCGCCCGGCCGATGGCGACGACGGGCTGCGCGCGCAGCACCGCCACCTCGCCGCCCCAGACGATGCGGGCGAGCCCATGTGCCTCGGCGATCCCGGCGAGATCCGCGCCGAGGGCGGCATCGAGCGGCTTGCCGCCGGACACGCTCACGTCCACGCCGGCGCCTGTCTCGGTCAGCCGCACGTCGAGCCGGCCCGACCGCGAGGCGCCCGCCTCGGTCATCGCGGCAACGGCCGGCAGCGTCGCCATCAGGGCCGGCGACAGGATCAGGCAGCCCGGGATCGGCACGATCGCGTCCGACCGCCGGCGGTGGAAGCCCACGATCGCCCCGCCCTTGCGGCTGCGCCGCGCCGCCAGCTCGGCGCGGCGCCGGCTGTGCGGCGCAGAGCTGTGCACCAGCCGCACCGGCACGTCGCGGATGCCTGCGGCCGCGAGTTCCCCGCGCACCTGCGCGACCTTCCACGCGGCGATGAACGGCTCCCGCGCGTGCTGCAGGCTGCAGCCGCCGCAGTCGGCGGCGTGCGGGCAGGGCGGCGCGACACGGTCGGGCGAACTGGTCAGCCGGCGCGCGACCGGCCCGTCGAGCTCGACCGTCTCGCCCGGAAGCAGGCCGTCGAAATGCATCGGGCCGAGCGGCCCGACGACCACGGCGTTGCCGTTCCGGTCGATCTCCCCGACGGTTCCGATCATTCGGCCGCGCGCGCCGCCGCCGCATCCGTGCCGAGGAAGCCGCCCGACTGCCGCGCCCAGTAGCGCGCATAGAGGCCGCCCCGGGCGACGAGGGCGGCATGGGTGCCCTCCTCGACGATCCGGCCCTGGTCCAACACCACGATCCGGTCCATCGCCGACAGGGTGGACAGCCGGTGCGCGATCGCCAGCACCGTCTTGCCCTGCATCACCCGTGCGAGCGCGGCCTGGATCGAGGCCTCGACCTCGGAGTCGAGCGCCGAGGTCGCCTCGTCCAGCACCAGGATCGGCGCGTCCCTGAGGAAGGCGCGCGCCAGCGCGATGCGCTGGCGCTGGCCGCCCGACAGCTTCACCCCCCGTTCGCCGAGATGCGCGTCGTAGCCGCGGCGCCCGGCGTTGTCGATCAGCCCGCGGATGAAGCCGTCGGCCTCGGCGCGTTCGGCGGCGGCGATCACCTCGGCCTCGGTCGCGTCCGGCCGGCCGTAGCGGATGTTGTCGCGCGCCGAGCGGTTGAACAGCGCCGTCTCCTGCGTGACCATCGCGATCTGCCGGCGCAGGCTGTCCTGGGTGACCGTCCGCACGTCGGTGCCGTCGATCGTCACCCGCCCCGCCTCGGGGTCGTAGAGCCTGAGCAGGAGCGCCACCAGCGTCGATTTTCCCGCCCCCGAGGCGCCGACGATGCCGACCTTCTCGCCCGGCGCGATGCGCAGCGTGACATCGGCGATGCCGCCCCGGGCACGGCCGTAGGCGAAGCTCGCCCCCTCGAAGGCGATCGCGCCGGCGACGCGGGGCAGTTCGGATGCGCCGGCCGCATCGGTCAGCGTGTAGGGGGCGGTCAGCGTGCGCATCCCGTCCTCGACCTCGCCGATGCCGGTGTAGATGCCCATCAGCGCGAAGCTGACCCAGCCGGTCATCTGGCTGATCCGGATCGCCAGCGCCCCGGCGGCGGCGATGTCGCCGGCGCTCGCCGCGCCCGCCTGCCACGACAGGATGGCGCCGCCGATCATCCCGATCGGCAGGATCCCGGCCAGCACCATCAGCGCGCTGCGGAACCCCACCGACAGCACCCCGTAGTCGATGGTGCGGCGGCGGTAGGTTTCCATCGTGTCGATGGCGGCGCGGTCCTCGTGCTCGGCATGGGCGAAGAGCTTGACCGTCTTGATGTTGGTCACCGTGTCCACCACGACCCCGGTGATCGTCGCCCGCGCCGCCGCCCGTGCCGCCGACCTTGCGCGCACCCGCGGCATGAACCAGCCGATCAGGCCGAGGTAGGCCAGCAGCCAGACCGCCAGCGCCAGCGCGATCCGGCCGTCGATGGCGGACAGCAACGCCACCGAGCCGAGGATCGAGGCCAGCGCGAAGACGACCGTGTTGATCACCTCGGCCGCCACGTCCGTCACCGCCCGCGCGGTCTGCATCTGCTTCTGCGCGATGCGGCCGGCGAAGTCGTCGTCGAAGAAGGCGACCGGCTGGCCCAGCGTCCAGCGGTGCAGCCGCGACAGCACGAGCGGCAGCACCGCGGGCTGCATCAGGACCGCGTTCGACCAGACCGAGGCGCCGAAGACCGCCGGCTTGACCACCAGCAGGAACAGCGCGAACGCCAGGAACAGGTCCGGGTTCTCGGCGAACACCGCGGCCGGGGCCGAGCCGACGGCGGCATCGATCACCCGGCCGAGGAAGCCCGCCATGATCACGTCGAGCATCCCGGCCGCCGCCGACAGGAGGGTGGCGACCAGAAGCCCGGCCCAGGCGCCCGACAGGCACCAGCCGAGGAACGGCAGAAGGCGTCCGGGCGGCGGTCCGGCGGCGGGACGGAAGGGGGCGATCAGCCCCGCCGCCCTCATTCCGCCGCCTCGGCGGGCTCGGGGCCCCCGTCGGCACCGAGGAACCCGCCCGACTGCCGCGCCCAGAAGCGCGCGTAGAGCCCGCCGCGCGCAAGCAGTTCGGCATGGCTTCCCTGTTCGGCCACCCGCCCGGCGTCGAGCACCACGATCCGGTCGAGCCGGGCGATGGTGGACAGCCGGTGCGCGATGGCGATCACCGTCTTGCCCTCCATCACGCCGTAGAGCGTGTCCTGGATCTCGGCCTCGACCTCGGAATCGAGCGCGCTCGTCGCCTCGTCGAGAATCAGGATCGGCGCATCCTTCAGGATCGTGCGCGCGATGGCGATGCGCTGGCGCTGCCCGCCCGACAGCTTCACCCCGCGCTCGCCCACCTGCGCGTCATAGCCCCGGCGCCCCTCGGGGTCGCGGAGCGTCAGGATGAAGTCGTGCGCCTGCGCCCGGCGCGCCGCCTCGATCAGCTCGGCCTCGGTCGCCTCGGGGCGGCCGTAGAGGATGTTGTCGCGCACCGAGCGGTGCAGAAGGCTCGTGTCCTGCTGCACCATGCCGATGCGGCGGCGCAGGCTCTCCTGGCTGACCTCGCGCAGATCCTGCCCGTCGATCAGGATGCTGCCCTCCTCGGGGTCGTAGAAGCGCAGCAGCAGCTTCACCAGCGTGGACTTGCCCGCCCCCGACCGGCCGACGATCCCCACCCGCTCGCCCGGGCGGATCGTCAGGCTCAGCCGGTCGATCCCGCCCGAACCGCGGCCGTAGTGGTGGCTGACGCCGCGGAACTCGATCAGCCCCGTGCGGAAGGCAAGCGCCGGCGCCGCCGGCGGGTCGGTCAGGCCGACGGGCTGGGCGATCGTCTCCATCCCCTCGGCGACGACACCGAGGTTCTGCACCAGGTTCGTCGTCGCCCACATCACCCAGTAGGTCATGTTGTTGAGCCGCAGCACCAGCGCGGTGGCCGCCGCCACCGTTCCGGTGGTGGCACTGCCGGCGAACCACAGCGCCACCGCGATGCCGGTGACCGAGACGATCAGAAGCCCGTTCAGCGCGGTCAGCGTCACGTCCATCGTGGTGATGATGCGCATCTCGCGGTGGAAGGCCTGCCGGGCGGTCTCGATCGCCTCGCGGGCATAGGCGATCTCGCGGTCGTGGTGGGCGAAGAGCTTGACCGAGTGGATGTTGGTATAGCTGTCCACCACCCGGCCGGTGATCGCGCTGCGCGCATCCGACGACGCCTTGGCGGCAGGTCCCGCGCGCCGGATCGTCCAGCGCATCAGAAGGCCGTAGAGCGCGATCCAGATGACGAGCGGCACCACCAGCCGCGGATCCGCCCCCGACAGCAGCGCCGCCGCGCCGAGCAGCGTCGAGACCGCGAAGGCGACCGCATCGAAGAGCTGGAACGCCGCCTCGCCCGCCGCCGGCGGGGTCTGCATGATCCGGTTCGCGATGCGGCCGGCGAAATCGTTCTCGAACCAGCCGACCGGCTGGCGCAGGACATGGCGGTGCGCGCGCCAGCGGATCAGGGTGCCGAAGTTCGGCAGGATGCTGTTGTAGAGCAGCGCCACGTCCAGCCCCGCGACCATCGGCCGCGCGATCAGCACCAGCGCGGCGGCGGCCATGAACTCGACCCCGTGCTCGGCCCAGACCTCGGCGGGGCCCGCCGTCGAGAGGATATCGATCAGCCGCCCGAGATACCAGATCAGCGCGATCTCCATCAGCGCCACGGCGATCTTCAGCAGCGCCGAGGCCAGGAACACGCCGCGGAACGGGCGGGCATAGGCCCACAGGAACGGCCAGAGCCGCTGCGGGGGCGTGTCGGTCTCCTGATACGGCGTATAGGGATCGACGAGGGTTTCGAAGAAGCGGAACACGTCCGGCCGACCTCGCGCTTGCCAACGGCATATAGCCCGGATCGGCGGGAAGGGGAACTGCTGCGGCGGCGGGGGCGGCGCGGCGCCGGCCGGGCCGGGGCGGCGCGGCCGCGCGGCGGCGGCTCAGCCCAGAAGCTCGGCCCGGGTCAGCGCGAAATCCGAGGCGATCCAGCGCGCCTCGAGCTCGGCGAGGCGGCGGCCGAGGGCGGGGCCAGCCAGCGGGGCAAGGTCGGCGGCGGCCACGGGGAAGCGCGCGGCGGCGCCGCGGGCGACGGCGGCGGCGGCGCCCGCGGGCAGGGG
>CALDYW010000108.1 GCA_937944395.1 uncultured Paracoccaceae bacterium
GCCGGCGGGCAGGCGCCGCGCCGCCGCGGGCGGGGGCCGCGGGCGGGGCACGTGCGCGGGCTGCGCCGCCTCTTGGCAAGGGCGCCCGGCAGAGCTACCAGACGCCGTCCCGAGACCGCGAGGAGGCCTTCCCGTGTCCGATCCTGCCGGCCCTGTTCCCGACAGCTACGGTATCGCCGCCGAGGAGCTGCGCCAGATCGTCGAGCGCTACGAGCATCTCGAGGCCGAGAAGCGCGACATCGCCGAGCAGATGAAGGAGGTCATGGCCGAGGCCAAGGGCCGCGGCTACGACACCCGCGCGCTGCGCAAGATCATCGCGCTGAGAAAGCGCGACAAGGCGGATCTGGCCGAGGAGGAGGCGGTGATCGACCTTTACAAGGCCGCCCTCGGGATGACGTGACGCACGGGCCGGGCGTTGCCGCCGCCGCGCGCGCGCCCTAGGCTTGCGCCCGACGGAGGAAAGCCATGCCCGGTCCGCGCAAGCTGTTCGAGGAGGTCGGCGAGGCGGCGCCGCCGCACGCCCGGCCGGCGCCGGCCGGCGGGATGATCGACCGCGAGGGTGGGCGCGGACGGGCCGCGCTGCGCAACCTCGTGCTGGGGCTGTTCCTGCTCGTGGTGCTGATGGTGGCGGTCGGCGGGGCCACCCGGCTGACCGACTCGGGCCTGTCGATCACCGAATGGCGTCCGGTGACCGGCGCCCTGCCGCCGCTGTCGGCCGAGGACTGGCAGGCGGCGTTCGACCTCTACCGGCAGAGCCCGCAGTATCGGCTGATGAACCGCGGGATGTCGCTGGCCGAGTTCCAGGTGATCTACTGGGGGGACTGGGGTCATCGCCAGCTCGGCCGGGTGATCGGCGCGGTCTGGGCGCTCGGGTTCCTCGCGCTCTGGCTGACCCGGCGGCTGCCGCCGGGCTGGGCGGGGCGGATGTGGCTGGTGGGCGCGCTCGGGGCGGTGCAGGGCGCGATCGGCTGGTGGATGGTGTCCTCGGGTCTGGCCGAGGGGATGACCAGCGTCGCCTCGACGCGGCTTGCGGTGCACCTCGGCCTCGCCTTCGCGATCCTCGGGCTCTTGGCCTGGTACCTGTTCCTGCTCGGCCGGCCGGCGGCGCAGATCCTGCGGGCCCGGCGGCTGCGGGAGCCGGGGCTCGCGCTGCGCGGCGGGGTCGCGGCGGCGCTTGCCTTCGGGCAGATCCTCCTCGGCGCCCTCGTCGCCGGGATCGACGCCGGGCGCAGCTTCACCGACTGGCCGCTGATGGCCGGCGGCTTCCTGCCGCCCGAGCCCTTCGCGCTGCAGCCGGTCTGGCGCAACCTCGTCGAGAATGCGGGGCTCGTGCAGTTCCTGCACCGGATGGCGGGCTACCTGCTGTTCGCCTGGGGGCTCTGGCTCTGGGCGGGGGCACGGGGCAGCGTGCATCCGCGCACCCGGGCGGCGGGCGGGATGATGCTGGCGATCCTCGTGCTCCAGGTCGCGCTCGGCATCGCCACGGTGCTGCAGGCGGCGCCGCTCTGGCTGGCGCTGCCCCACCAGCTCGGCGCGGTCGCGCTGTGGGTGGCGATCCTGCGCGTCCGGTTCCTGGCCATCCACCCGATCGAGACCTCTCTCAGGGAGCGCCCTGCATGAGCCCCTTCGACGACCTGATGGCCTTCGCGCGCGAAACGGCCGCGCTGCAGCAGGTGGCCGGGCGGCTGTCCTGGGACCAGGAGACGGTGATGCCGCGCGGCGCGGCGGCGCAGCGGGCCGAGGAGATGGCGGCGATGGAGGCGGTGCTGCATGCCCGCGCCACCGATCCGCGGGTGGCCGACTGGCTGGCGGCGATCGACCCCGCGGCGCTCGACGCGGCGGGGCGGGCGCAGCTGCGCCTGATCCGCCGCCGGCACGAGCGCATGAAGCGGGTTCCGGCGCGCCTCGCGGCAGAGATCGCGCGGGTGACGAGCCTCGGGCAGGGGATCTGGGCCGAGGCGCGCGAGGCCGACGACCCGGGGGCCTTCCTGCCGACGCTGGCCGAGATCCTGCGGCTGAAGCGCGAGGAGGCGGCGGCACTGGCCGCGACGGGGGGCGAGCTCTACGATGCGCTTCTGGATGACTACGAGCCGGGCGCCACCGGCGCGGGCCTTGCCGCGATGTTCGCCGCGCTGCGCCCGCGTCTGGTGGCGTTGCGTGCGGCGATCCTCGGTTCGGGGCGGAACGTGCCCGTGCTTGCCGCCCGCTTCCCGGCCGAGGCGCAGCTCAGGCTCGCGCGCGAGCTTGCCACCGCCTTCGGCTACGACTGGCAGACCGGGCGGCTCGACCTTGCGGTGCATCCCTTCTCCTCGGGCTCGGGCACCGACTGCCGGATCACCACGCGGGTCTGCGAGACCGACCCCTTCAGCTGCATCTACTCGACGATCCACGAGGTCGGCCATGCGGCCTACGAACAGGGGGTGGACCGCGCCTTCCTGCTGACCCCGCTCGGTGCCGGCGTCAGCATGGGCGTTCACGAAAGCCAGAGCCGGATCGCCGAGAACCAGCTCGGCCGCTCGGCCGCCTTCACCGGCTGGCTGTTCGGGCGCTTGCGCGAGGTCTTCGGCGACTTCGGCCTGGCCGATGCCGGAACCTTTTACGCCGTCGTCAACCGGGTCACGCCGGGCTACATCCGCACCGAGGCCGACGAGGTGCACTACAACCTGCACATCCTGATGCGCTTCGACCTCGAGCGGGCGCTGATCGCGGGCGACCTCGGGACCGGCGACCTCGAAGCGGCCTGGAACGACCGCTTCCTCGCCGATTTCGGCGTGGCGGTGGACCGGCCCCGCCACGGCTTCCTGCAGGACGTGCACTGGTCGGTCGGGCTGTTCGGCTACTTCCCGACCTACACGCTGGGCAACGTCTATGCCGGCTGCCTCCATGCGGCGCTGCGTGCCGACCTGCCCGACCTCGACGATCAGCTCGCCCGGGGCGACGCGCGGCCCGCCATGGCCTGGCTGCGCGAGCGGGTGCAGCGGCACGGCGGCCTCTACCAGCCGGCCGAGACCATCGCCCGGGCGACCGGGTCCGCGCCCGGCCCGGGGCCGCTGCTCGACTATCTCGAAGCCAAGTTCGGCGCCCTCTACGGGCTCTGACCCCGTCACCGAACGCTGTCACGGAAAGGATCGAGGATCATGGCGCTGCAGGATGCGGCAAGGGAAGTGGATGCGGCCTTCACGGCGCGCGGGCCGAAGGGCGGCGGCTACGAGAACGCCTTCGGCGGCGCCACCAGTTTCCTGCGCCGCCGCTATACCAAGGATCTGGCCGGGACGGAGGTGGCGATCACCGGCGTGCCCTTCGACGTGGCCGTGTCGCACCGCCCCGGCACCCGCTTCGGGCCGCGGGCGATCCGCGAGGCCTCGGCGCTGCAGCCCTTCGATCCGCCCTACGGCTGGGGTTTCGACCCGCTGCGCGACCATGCCATCGCCGATGCGGGCGACCTTGCCTTCGACTACGCCCGCCCGCAGGACTTTCCGGCCGCGCTTGCCGCCCACATCCGCGGGCTGCTGGCCCAGGGCCCGGCGGTGGTCGCGCTCGGCGGCGACCATTTCATCACGCTGCCGATCCTTTCGGCCTTTGCCGAGCGCTTCGGGCCGATGGCGGTGATCCAGTTCGATGCCCATTCCGACCTGTGGCCCGACGACGACCCCGACCGCATCGATCACGGCACGATGATGTACAAGGCGGTGAAGGCCGGCCACGTGGATGCCGCGCGTTCGGTCCAGGTCGGCATCCGCACGGTGACCGAGGACTACCTGGGCCTGACCGTCATCGACGCGCCGGAATGCCACCGGATCGGCCCCGAGGCCGTTGCCGAACGGATCCGCGGCATCGTCGGCGACGGGCCCTGCTACCTCACCTTCGACATCGACGCGCTCGATCCCGCCTTTGCGCCCGGCACCGGCACCCCGGTCTGGGGCGGGCTGGCAAGCTGGCAGGCGGCGGCGATCCTGCGCGCGCTGGCCGGGATCGATCTCAGGGGCGGCGACGTGGTCGAGGTCAGCCCGCCCTACGACACCACCGGCGCCACCGCGATCGCCGGGGCGCATGTGGCCACCGAGCTTCTTTGCCTTGCGCTCTGGGCGCGGCGGGCGCGCGCCGGATGAAGCTGGCGGGTCTTCTGCTGGCCGCCCTTGCGGTCGGGCTCGCGCTCGGCGCGCTGTGGGTGCGGCTTGCGCCGCTCGATCCCGCACGCTGGCATGTCGATCCCGCCCTCGCCGTCGCCGGCGGGGCGGGCCATGTCGCGCGTGTCCGCGTCGGGCTTTCGCCCGAGGCGGCGCTTGCCGCCCTCGACCGGGTGGCGCTGGCAACGCCGCGCACCCGCCGGCTGGCCGGAAGCCCCGCCGAGGGGCGCGTCACCTGGGTGACCCGCTCGGCGATCTGGGGCTTTCCCGATCTCACCACCGCGGCGGCCGCCGCCGCGGACGGCGGGTCGGACCTGGTGCTCTACGGGCGTGCGCGCTTCGGTGCCTACGACTGGGGTGTGAACGCCGCGCGTCTGTCGCGCTGGCTGGCGGCGCTCGGGGCGGCGGAGGGGGGCGGCGCCGGCCCTTGACCCCGGTGGCGCGAGCGGTCACCTCTGCCGCATGATCCCCGAGGACCGTCTGACCCAGATCGTCGACCGCTTCCGCTTCGTCGAGGCGCAGATGGCGGAAGGCCCCGATCCGGCCGCGATCGCGCGGCTTGCGCGCGAGCACGCCGACCTCGCCCCCGTGGTCGCGGCGGTCGAGGGCTGGCGCCGGATCGGCACCGAGATCGCCGAGGCCGAGGCGATGCGCGCCGACCCCGAACTGGCCGCGCTGGCCGAGGAGGAGCTGGCGCGGCTTGCGCCCCTGCGCGAGGCGGCCGAGATGCGGCTGCGGCTTGCGCTGCTGCCGCGCGACGCCGCCGACACGCGCTCGGCCATCCTCGAGATCCGCCCCGGGACCGGCGGCGAGGAGGCGGCGCTGTTCGCCGCCGACCTGCTGCGCATGTACCAGCGCCATGCCGAGGCGCGCGGCTGGGGTTTCGAGCCGGTCGCGCTGTCGCAGACGGAACTCGGCGGCGTGCGCGAGGCGGTGGTGCGCGTCTCGGGCGAGGGCGTTTTCGCGCGGCTCAAGTACGAATCGGGCGTCCACCGCGTGCAGCGCGTCCCCGAGACCGAAGCCGGCGGGCGCATCCACACCTCGGCCGCCACGGTGGCGGTGCTGCCCGAGGCCGAGGAGATCGAGGTGGAGATCCCGCCTGCCGACCTGCGCATCGACACCATGCGCGCCAGCGGCGCGGGCGGCCAGCACGTCAACAAGACCGAGTCGGCCGTCCGGATCGTGCACCTGCCCACCGACACCATGGTGGTGTGCATGGACGAGAAGTCACAGCACAAGAACCGCGCCAAGGCGCTCCGCATCCTGCGCGCGCGGCTGTTCGAGGCCGAGGAGCGCAGGCGCCACGAGGAGCGCTCCGAGCTGCGCCGGGGA
>CALDYW010000109.1 GCA_937944395.1 uncultured Paracoccaceae bacterium
GAGCCGCCCCGCCGCCATCGTCAGCCCCAGCATCGCCGGACCGAGCGCCCCCTCGGCCGCCCCGCCGGCCAGCGTGCGCTCGATGTGCAGCGCCGACCAGGCCTCGGTCGCGTTCTCCGTCAGGAAGGCCGCCATCGTCACCAGACCGGCGCCCAGGATCACCGGCCAGACCAGCCGCCCGCGCGCCGCGCCCGCCGCGCCGCCCGCGGCAGGACCGGGATCCATCGGCATCGCCAGCAGCAAGGGCGCCACCACCACCGAGACCGCCCCGAACACCTCCGCCGGTGCCGCGCCGGCCTCGCGCGCCAGTCCGGTCATTACCGCCGAGACGGCGTAGGCCAGCGAGAAGCAGGCGTGGTTGAGGCTGAACAGCCCGCGGTTCTCGCGGGCCTCGACGAGGCTGATGCGGGCGTTGATCACCACGTCCAGCAGCCCGGTCGCGGCACCGCAGAGCGCCATCGCCAGTCCGAAGGCCGCCAGCCCGCCGGCCGCGCCCGGCCCCTGGAACGCGAGCAGCATCAGCCCGGCCGCGACCGGCAGGGCGAACCGGCCGGCGCGCCGGTCGAACCGCGGCGCCGTCAGCATTGCCGCGACCGCGCCCACCGAGCCGCAGAGCAGCGCCAGACCGAAGGCGCCGTCGGCGGCATCGAGGCGGGCCTTCAGATCGGGCACCTGCGCGGCGAAGGCCCCCCAGAACAGGCCCATTGCCGCGAAGGCGGCAAGCGGGGCGCGGCTGAGCACGAGGGCCGAGACGAGCGAGGTCATCGCCGCCCTCTGGCGCATCGGCCGCGCCGCCGCAAGCCCGGGCCGACGGCGGCGGCGGCCGTGGTCGCGGCGGCGGGGTCGTCCGCCGCCCCCGCCCGGCCACCCTGCGGCGCGGCTCACCCTCCGCGCCGATCCGGGAAGGACGTCGCGGGGACCGCAGACGCCCCATGTCCGGTCCGGAAATATCCTCGGGGGGTGAATGCGCGCGGGGCGACCCGCGCGCAGAGGGGGGCAGACAGCCCCCCTTGCCTGCCGCGCGCCGGTCCGGCGGCGCGCCTCAGGCCCGTCCGGCCGCGGACGACAGCGTCAGGGCATGCACGCCCAGCGTGCCCAGCGCCCCCGACCACTTGCCGCCGTCGTCTTCGGAGAAGACCAGCTCCGGGCTCGCCTCGGCGGTCAGCCATCCGTTCCGGGCGATCTCGGATTCGAGCTGGCCCGGACCCCAGCCGGAATAGCCGAGCGCAAGGATCGCATGGCTTGGTCCATGCCCCGCGACGATGTGTTCGAGAATGTCGAGCGTCGCCGTCATCCCGAAGCTCTGGCCGACGCGGAGGGTCGCGGCGTTGTTGCGGTAGTCGGCCGAATGCAGCACGAAGCCGCGGCCGGGCTCGACCGGGCCGCCGAAGTGGATCCGCTTCGCCGGAAGTGCAGCACCCGCTTCCGGGCCGCGCACCCCGAGCTGGCGCAGCAGGTCGGCGAAGGCAAGGTCGGGGATCGGCTTGTTGACGATCAGCCCCATCGCACCCTCGGGGGAATGGGCGCAGAGGAACACCACCGACTTCTCGAACCGCGGATCCCCCATGCCCGGCATCGCGATCAGAAGCTTGCCGGTCAGGTCGGAGGGAGGCGCGGGTCGGGTCATGCCGGGCAGGATGGGGCCAGCCGGCCGCGACCGCAAGTGTGCGCCGTGCCACACCGGCGCCGGCATCGCCCGAATGTGATACCCCGCCGCCCGGCCCCGTGCCTATGGTCGCGCCATGCTGCCGCCTTCCCTCGCGTCCCTCCCCTCCCGCCCGTCCCTTCCGTTCCGCCCGGTCCGCCGCGCCGCACGCGCCGCACGCGCCGCCGCCCTCGGCCTCGTCGGCCTCGCCCTGGCCGCCGGGGTGGAGGCCGCAGGGCCCGCCGAGGGGGTGGCCGAGGTCGCGCTCCTGCCGGGGTGGCGCACCGCCGAGGGCACGCACATGGCCGCGCTGCAGATCCGTCTGGCACCGGGCTGGAAAACCTACTGGCGCGCGCCGGGCGATGGCGGCATTCCGCCCCGCTTCGCCTGGGAGGGCTCGCGCAATCTCGGGCAGGTCGAGGTCCACTGGCCGCGCCCCGAGGTGCACACGGTGTCCGGCCTGCGGTCGATCGGCTACACCGGCGAGCTCGTCCTGCCGATCGAGGTCAGCCCCCGCCGCCCGGGCACGCCGGTCGTTCTGGCGGCCGAGGTCGAGTTCGGCGTCTGCGAGACGATCTGCGTTCCGATGCGCGCGCGGGTGCGCGCCGAACTGCCCGCGGTGGGGCGGGATGACCCGCGCATCCGCCGCGCCCTGGCCGACCGGCCGCTGACGGCGGCCGAGGCCGGGGTCGGGGCGGTCGCCTGCGAGGTGGCGCCGATCCGCGACGGGCTGCGCCTGACGGCACGGATCGACGTGCCGCCGGTCGGGCGCGAGGAGGCCGCGGTGTTCGAGCTGCCCGACACCTCGATCTGGATCTCGGATGCGGAAGGTCGCCGTGCCGGTGGCCGGCTGGAGGCGTCGAGCGACCTGGTGCCGCCCGATGCGCGACCCTTCGCGCTCGACCGGTCCGATGTGCGCATCACGCTGATCGGCGAGGCGCGCGCGGTCGAGATCCGCGGCTGTCCGGCGGGCGGCTGAAGCGCGCGCCGGCTGCGGCTCAGCCGCGCGCCCGGCCCCGCCCGAGCAGCAGCGCAAACCCGCCGATCGCCCAGGCGAGGGCGGCGAGGGCGGCGGCTCCGGCGAGGAACAGCCCGAAGGCCCCCGCCATGCCGCCGGCCGCAGGGGCGATCGCGGCGACCGGGGGCGGCAGCGCGCCGGTGACCGCCACCCAGCCCATCGTCGCGGCGAACCAGGCCGACATCCCGGCCGCCGCCAGCGCGACGGCCAGGCCCGCCGGCCCGGCCCGACGCCGCTTCCGGATCGCCCGGCGCAGCGCCGCCGCCGCCCGGCCGACGTCGGCCTGCGCCGCCAGCAACGCCGGCACGACGAGCAGCACCAGGACCATGCCGAAGCCGAGGCCATAGACCAGCGTGATCACCGTGGGCTTCAGGAACAGCGCGTCCTGCGACCGCTCGAACAGCAGCGGCGCGAGACCGACGACCGTGGTCAGCGTGGTCAGCAGCACCGGCCGCAGCCGGTCGGCCGCGGCCGCCACGATCGCCGGATGCAGGCCGCGCGTGCGGCGGTACTCGTCCGCCGTCCCGACCAGCACGATCGAATCGTTGATGATGATCCCGGCCAGTCCGATCAGCCCGACGACCGAGAACATCGACAGCGGCACCTCCCAGACCGCGTGCCCCCAGATCGCGCCGACAAGGCCGAAGGGGATGACCGCCATGACCACCGCCGGGCGGCTCCAGCTGCCGAACACCCAGGCCAGCACCAGATAGATCCCCATCAGGCACAGCAGGAACCCCACCAGCGCATCCGACAGGAATGCACGTTCCTCCGCCGCCAGCCCCGACTGGCGCACCGACACGCCGAAATCCGCCTCGATCCGCGGCAGCAGGAACTCGCGAAGCTCGGTCGTGATCGCCGCGGCGCGTGCCGGATCGTCCTCGGAGATGTCGCCGCGCACGGTCACCAGCCGCAGCCCGTTCTCGCGCCGCACCGTCGAGAAGCCCGCCTGCCGCTCGACCCGGGCGATGTCGGCCAGGGGCACCCAGGCGCCCGAGGGGGCACGCATCAGGGCGCGGTCGAGGAAATCGGCGGTGAACTCGCCGGCCGGAAGCTCGACCCGGATCCGCGCCGACCGGGGCCCGACCGGATAGGTCGCCGCCTCGATCCCCGAGAGCCGCTCGCGCAGTGCCTGCCCGACCGACTCGATGGTGAAGCCCAGCGCCTCGCCGCGCGGGGTGAGCGTCAGGATCAGCTCCTCCTTGTCCCAGGCGAGCGTATCCTCGAGCGCCGAGACCTCGGGATAGGCCGCGAGCGCGGTCTTCAGCGCCTCGGCCGCCGCCTTCAGCACCGGGGCCTCGGCCCCGTGGAGATCGACCGACAGCGCGTCGCCGCCGGGCCCCGACCGCCAGCCGCGGAAGCTCAGTTCCTCCAGCAGCGGATGGCCGCGCACCGCTTCCTGCAGCCGCGCGACGAAGTCGAACGAGGAATACGGGCGCATGTCGGGCGGCACGAGCTCGATCGAGATCGCGCCCAGCTGCGAGGGATCCTTGGTGTCGGCGCCCGACAGCGCGCGCCCGGCATTGCCGCCGATCTCGGCCAGGGCATAGGTGACCGGGTTGACCCCGTGCTCGGCCTCGTAGGCCGCCGCGACCTCGTCCAGCGCCCGCTGCAGCTCGGCCAGCATCTGCAGCGTGTCGGCGCGCTTGGCCGTGGGCAGCATCGCGAAGTTGCCGGTGACCGACCCCTGTTCGGGGGCGTTGAAGAACCGCCAGGGCACGTCGCCCCTGAGGAACAGTCCGCCCTGCCAGGCCAGAAGGGCGACCGCGCCGGCCAGCACCGGATAGCGCGCGGTGATCACACCGGCGACGAAGGGCCGGAACATGCGGTCGCGCAGCCGCACGAAGCCGCGGTTCACCAGACGCGAGGGCAGGTCGTACCACCGGTCGCGCGCCGAATGCGCCAGCGCATGGGCCATGTGCCGCGGCAGGATCAGGAAGCATTCGACGAGCGAGGCGATCAGGACCAGCGCCACGGTCACCGGAATGTCGGCGATCAGGGTGCCGAAGCTGCCCCCGACGATCATCAGCCCGAGGAAGGCGATCACCGTGGTCGCGGTGGCCGCGAAGACCGGCGCCGCCATCCGGCCGGCGGCATTCGCGGCCGCGGCCTCGGGCGCCTCGCCGAGTTCGCGGGCGCGGTGATCGGCGTGTTCGCCGACGACGATCGCATCGTCCACCACGATGCCGAGCGTCAGGATCAGCGCGAACAGCGAGATCATGTTGAGCGTGACGCCGAGGGCGAACATCAGCGCCAGCGCCCCGGCCATCGCCACCGGGATTCCGGCGGCCACCCAGAAGGCGGTGCGCGCGTTCAGGAACAGGAACAGGAACACGACGACCAGCCCGAGCCCCAGCAGCCCGTTGTCGATCAGCAGGCTCAGCCGCCCGCTGATCGCCTCGGCGCGGGTCCGGATCAGGTCGATCGTGACGCCCGGCGGCAGGTCGGGGGCCATCGCCGCGGCCGCCCGCTCGACGCGGGCCTGCATCTCGATCGCGTCGCCGCGGTCGGACCGGTCCACCCGGATCGCGATCGCCGGATTGCCGCCGACGTAATAGGCGCGCGAGCGGTCGGCGGGCTCGACCCGGATCGTGGCGAGGTCGCCCACGGTCAGGCTCGATCCGTCGGGTTTGGTCTGCACCACCACCCGGGCCAGCGCCTCGGGGCTGCGCCGCGCATCCCCCGCCCTGAGCCGCGCCGAGGAGCCCTCGATGTCGCCGGCCGGTCGCGCCTCGGTCGCGCCGCGGATCGCCGCGGCGATCTCGGACAGTGTGACGTCATGCTCGATCAGCCGGATCGAGGGCACCTCGATCACCGTTTCCGGCGCGGCGAGGCCCTGGATCGTCGCCCGCGTCACGCCGGCGGCGAAGAGCCGCGCCACGAACTCGTCGGCGAAGCGCGCGAGCTGATCCACCCCCACCGGTCCGGTGATCACCACATCGGTGACCCGGTCGCGCCAGCCGCCGCGACTGACCTGGGGCGTCTCGGCCTCGGCCGGAAGGTTGCGGATCTGATCGACCGCGGTCTGGATGTCGGCGGCGCCGCGCGTCATGTTCCAGCCCGGCTCGAACTCGACCGTCAGCACCGCCCGCCCCTCGCGCGAGAGCGCCGAGGTGCGCGCCACACCCTCCACCGCCCGCAGCGCCGGGTCGAGAAGCTGCACCACCGCGCGGTCGATGTCCTCGGGGCCGGCGCCGTCCCAGGCGACCGAGACCGTCACCTCCTCGACCACCGAATCGGGAAAGAACTGCGCCCGCATCTGCGGCGCCGCCCAGATTCCGGCACCGAGCATGAGCAGAAGCAGCAGGTTCGCCACGGTCGGGTGGCGCACGAAGTAGCCGATGAGGCCGCCGCCCGGGGCGCGCGCGGCCAAGGCTCAGCCCCCCGCCCGGGCTTCGATCCGCGCCACCAGCTGCACCGGCACCTCGTCGCGCGACAGCTGCTCGATCAGCCGCGCCTTGGCCTCGGGCGCAAGCCCGGCGGCGGCCTCGACCAGGGCCACGAGTTCCGCGCGCCGCTCGGGACTGAGGGCGACTGTCCCGCCCTCTTCGGCCGGGCCGGCCGCGGCCTCGGCACCGTCGCGCACCGGCCGCACGCGGATGCCCGCACCGAGCACCGGCGAGCGTTCCGCCACCACCTCGCGCCCCGCCAGCGCCGCGGCATCCACGATCACATCGTCACCCTGCCGGCGCAGCACGCGGACCGGCAGCGCCTCGAGCCGGTCGTCGGCGCCGAGCGCCAGGACATGCCCCGATCCGTCCAGGGCGGCCGCCGGGATCCGCGCGACCCCGTCGAGCGCAGGCTCCTGCAGCCGCAGCGTCACGAAATCGCCGGGACGGAAGCCTTCGGGGGCATCCAGCGCGGCGAACACCAGCCGCCCGGTCTGCCCTTCCGCCACCACCCCCGCCTCGCGGGTGAGCCGCCCCGGGGCAACGATGTCGGCCCCCTCGACATCGAGCCGAACCTCGACCGCGACCTCGGGCAGCCGGCCGTCCTCGTCCACGAGCCGCGCGTACTGCGTCGTGGACAGGCGGAAGGCGACCTCCAGCGCGGCGGGGTCGATCAGCCGCGCCAGCCGTTCGCCGGCCGAGACCAGCCCGCCCTCGACCGCCGCAACCTCGGCCAGCGTCCCGTCGAACTCGGCCGTGATCCGGGTCTCTGCCAGGCGCCGCTCGGCCTCGGCCAGCCCGATGCGCCGGCGGTCGAGCGAGATCGCCGCCTGCGCCATTCGCGA
>CALDYW010000110.1 GCA_937944395.1 uncultured Paracoccaceae bacterium
CCGATGCCGCGATCGCCGCCCGCCTTGCCGAAGCGATCCGCCTTGGGGCCCGCCCCTGCCCGGCCGCGGGGCGCAGGCCCCTGCCCGGCCGCGGGGCGCAGGCCCGTGCCGATCTCGCGGTGCGCCACCGGCAGGCACAGAGCGATCGGGCGCGCCGGGGCGCCCGGCGCGGGCCGGCGCGGGCCGGCCGCCGTCATCCGCCAGCGGGAACCGCGGCCGAAGGCGGAAGCGCAGACGCGATCGCTCAGCCCGAAAGGCCGGCCTGCTCCCAGACCGCAGTCAGCGATCCCTCGGCCGTGCGCAGCAACCGCTGCAGCGTCGCCGCGAGCGAGGGGGCGTCGCGCGCCAGCGCGCAGGCCGCCACGTCGCGGGCCACGCGCGCGAGCCCCGCCATGCCCACCTGCTCGGCGATCGCGACCAGCCCGCGCGCGCCCCTGGCCACCACCGCACCGTCGCCCGCGGCATAGGCGCGCTCGATCAGCGCCAGACGCACGGCCAGCGCCTCCATCGCGCGGCAGATCACCTCCTCGGCCTGCGCCGGGCCCATCTCGTCATAGAGGTCCTGAAGCCGCGCCCGGTCGAGCCGCACCGGCTCGGCCGGGCGCAACCGGATCGGTTGCCCCATGTCATCCCCTCGCGTCGTGCACCGGCCCCCGCCGTGGCCGCGGTTGTACAGGCCGGCGGCTCAAGAAAGGGTTGAGGCCGGCGCCGGGATATGCCCTGCATTTCGCGAAAATCCGGCGCCCCCGGAAGGAAGGCCCCGCCAGCGAGGACCGCCCATGGACCAGATCCGCCCGCTGCCGCGCTACCTCGTGCAGCGTTACCTCGGCTGGAAGGCCACCACCTGGGACCAGAACAAGGCCTGGTACCGCCGCCTCGCCGCCGACGGCCAGCGGCCCCGGATCATGGCGATCGCCTGCTGCGACAGCCGGGTGCGCATCGCCGAGGTGTTCGGCGCCGATGCCGGCGAGATCTTCATCCACCGCAACGTGGCGAACCTGGTCCCGCCCTGCGCGCCCGACGGCGAGCCGCACGGCACTTCGGCGGCGGTGGATTATGCCGTGCGTCACCTGCGCGTGGCACATCTGCTCGTGCTCGGCCATTCCGGTTGCGGCGGGGTGGCAGCCTGCGCCGCGATGTGCCGCGAGAACGCCCCGGACCTCGAGGGCCGGGCGAGCTTCGTCGGCCGCTGGATGGACGTCCTGCGCCCGGCCTGGAACCGGGTCGCGGCCATCGCCGACCCGGCCGAGCGCCTGCGCGCCTTCGAACGTGCGGCGGTCGAGATCAGCCTGCGCAACCTTCTCGGTTTCCCCTTCGTGGCCGAGGCCGTCGCGGCCGAGGATCTGCAGCTGCACGGTCTGTGGCACGACATCGCGGCAGGCGCGCTGCACCAGTTCCTGGGCGAGGGGCGAGGATGGGTTGCGCTCTGATCCGGTGGGTTGCGCCCTGATCCGGCTTGCGGCCTTTACCGCGGTGCGGACCGGCGCTAGCTGGGGCAACCCGGGGTGGCCTCTGGCGGAGGGCGGATGGACGGAATCCTTGAACTGGCCCGGCAGAACCTGATCTCGCCGATCATCCTGTCCTTCGCGCTCGGCTTCGCGGCGGCGCTGCTGCGCTCGGACCTCAGCGTGCCCGAGGCGGCGGCGAAGGCGCTGTCGATCTACCTGCTGTTCGCGATCGGCTTCAAGGGCGGGGTCAGCGTGGCCAGCCACGGCATCGACGCCACGCTGCTCGCCTCGCTCCTGGCCGGCGTGGTGCTGTCGTTGCTGCTGCCGTTCGCGGGTTTCGCCCTGCTCGGCGCGATGACGCGGCTCCCGGTCACCGACCGGGCGGCGGTGGCGGCGCATTACGGCTCGATCTCGATCGTCACCTTCGTCGCGGCGAGTTCGGTGCTGAGCACGCAAGGGATCGCGGCCGAGGGCTACATGGTGGCGGTCGCCGCGGCGATGGAGGCCCCGGCGATCCTGTCGGCGCTCTGGCTGGTCGCCCGTGCCGGCGGCCATCGCGAGATCGACCGCGACCTCTGGCGCGAAATCCTGCTGAACGGCTCGATCGTGCTGCTGGTCGGCGCGTTCCTGATCGGGCTCGCGACCGGCGAGCCGGGATTTTCCCGGATCGCGAGCTTCATCGACGCACCCTTCCAGGGCGTGCTCTGCCTGTTCCTGCTCGACATGGGGCTGGTGGCGGGCCGCGGGCTCCTGCGCACGCGCGCGGTGCTGGCCCCCGGGGTGCTGGGCTTCGGGGTGGTGATGCCGATGCTCGGCGCGGCCGCAGGGCTCGGCACCGCGCTTCTCCTCGGGCTCTCGACCGGGGGGGCGATGCTTCTGATGGCGCTCTGCGCCTCGGCGTCCTACATCGCCGTCCCGGCGGCGATGCGGGTGGCGCTGCCGGACGCCAATCCGGCGGTGTCGCTCACGCTCGCGCTGGGGATCACCTTTCCCTTCAACCTGACGCTGGGCCTGCCCATCTACCTTGCGGCGGCGGGCTGGGCGACCGGAGGCTGAGGCGATGCAAACGCACGAGGCGCGGCGGGTCGAGATCATCATCGAGGCACCGATGGAGCGGCGGCTGGCCGAGGCGCTGACGGGCGCCGGCGTCACCGGCTTCACCGTGCTCCCGGTGCTCGGCGGCTCGGGCCGGTCCGGGCAGTGGAGCCGCGAAGGGCAGGTCGGCCGCTCGGGAATGGTCGCGGTGATCTGCATCGTCCGGCCCGAGCGGGTGGACGCCCTGCTCGAGGCCGCCTTCCGGGTGGTCGAGCGGCATATCGGCGTGGTCAGCGTGACCCCCTGCGCGGTGCTCCGGGCCGAGCGGTTCTGACAGCGCCCGCCCCGGGGCGGCGCCCGCCGGCCACGCGCGCTTCACGGCGGCCGCCGGCAACCTGGCCTTAACGGCGGCCGGGCAGAGTGCCGCCATGGCTGCCGACCGGACCGTGACGCTGCGCCTTTCCGATTCGCTCTTCCGCGCCGCGCTGGCCCGCGCCCGGGCCGAGGAGGTGCCGGCCGCCGAGGTGATCCGCACCGCGCTCGCCCGCGAGGTCGGGGCCGAGGCCGGGCCGGTCGGCGCCGTCGCGGCGGTGCGGGGCGCGCTTTCGGCCGAGTTCGCGGCGGCGGCCGACTGGCTCGACCTGCAGCGCCGGCTGCGCGGGCGGGGGTTCGTGCTGCGCCGGCGCGACGACGCGCTGTGGCTGCACACCTGGCCGGTGGAGCGGCCGCTTCTGCCGCTTGCCCGGCTCGGCCCCGGCGAGGCGGCGCTGACCGTCCATTACCGCGCGCCCTTTCCCGCCCATGCGCCGCTGCCGCGGCGCGGGGACGGGCCGCGGGCCGCCGCCGCAGGCGCGCGGCCCTGGCAGCGCCCGAAGCAGCGCCCGGCGCAGCGCGCCTGACCCGCCGCGGAGCGCGGACGGCCGCCGGAGGCAAAGGGGGGCGGTCTGCCCCCCTCGG
>CALDYW010000111.1 GCA_937944395.1 uncultured Paracoccaceae bacterium
GCCGGCCCGGGCAGAGGCCGCGGGGGCTGCACCTGCGCCCGGCACCGTCCCTGGCCGGGCGGTGGCGGGGGGCGTCGGCGCGGCGCCTGCACCGCCTCCGCCCGCGTCCGCGCGGCCTCTGTCCGGCGCAGACGCCCCCGAAGGCCGCGAGGCGCTGCGGGGCAAGAGACCCCTCGCCCGCAGCACGGGAACGCGCGCCCCCCGGCCTCAGACGTCCGCGATCAGCGCCTCGGCGGCGCGGCGCGCGGCCTCGGTCACGCGCTCGCCCGCCAGCATCCGTGCGATCTCGTCCACCCGCTCGCCGGGCCCGAGCGGAAGGACGCCCGACACCGTGCGGCCCCCGGCCTCGCGTTTCTCGACGCGCCAGTGATGCGCGCCGCGCGCGGCGACCTGCGGGCTGTGGGTGACGACGATCACCTGCGCCAGCGAGGCCAGCCGCGCGAGCCTGCGGCCGACGGCATCTGCCGTCGCGCCGCCCACGCCGCGGTCGATCTCGTCGAAGATGAGCGTGAGCGCCTGGCCTTCCCGCGCGAGGCAGACCCTGAGGGCCAGCAGGAACCGCGCCAGCTCGCCGCCGCTGGCGATGCGGTCGATCGGCCCCGGCACAGCGCCGGGGTTCGTCGCCACCGTGAAGGCCACGGCGTCGGCACCCTCCGGGCCGGGCTCGGCAGGGGCGATGTCGGTCCGGAAGGTGGCGCGCTCGAGTTTCAGCGCCGGAAGTTCCGCTGCCACGGCGGCATCGAGGCCGGCCGCGGCACGCCGGCGAAGGGCCGAAAGCCGGTCGCAGGCCGCCGCATGGGCCGCCGCCGCGGCCCGGGCCTCGGACTCGAGCCGCAGCGCCTCGGCCTCGCCCGCCTCCAGGGTCTCGGCCCGCGCACGCAGCTCGGCGGCGTGTCCGGCAAGATCATCGGGCAGAACCCCGTGCTTGCGCGCCAGCGCGCGGATCGCGAACAGACGCTCCTCGGCCGCCTCGAGCGCGGCCGGGTCGGTCTCGAGCGCCGAAACCGCGGCACGCAGGTCGCGGTCGGCCTCGGCGAGTTCGGCAAGCACCCGGCCGAGCGCCGCCAGCACCGGGTCGAGCGCCCCTTCGAGCCGCGGCGCCGCCGCCTCGAGGCGTCGCAGCGCCTCGATCAGCGCACCCTCCGCCCCCTCGGGCCCGAGCAGAGATGCCGCCCGCGCGAGATCCTCGCGCACCCGCACCGCCCCCTGCATTCGCCGTCTGAGGCTGTCGAGCCGGGCCTCCTCGCCCGGTTCGGGGGCCAGGCGGTCGAATTCGGCGACGGCGTGGCGCAGCCAGTCCTCTTCGGCCCGCGCGGCCGCCAGGCGCGCCGCGGCCGCCTCGCGCGCCGTCTCGGCGGCCCGCCGCGCCGCCCAGGCCGCGCGCACCTCGGCAAGGGCCGCCTCGGCGCCGGCGAAGGCGTCGAGCAGACGGCGGTGGCCGCGCGGATCCAGAAGCCCGCGGTCGTCGTGCTGGCCGTGCAGTTCCACCAGCGTATCCGCCAGCGCCCGCAGCGTCTCGACGCCCGCCCGGCGATCGTTGACATAGGCGGTGCGTCGGCCCTCGGCGCCGGCGGTGCGGCGCAGGATCAGCTCGTCGCCGCCGTCGGGCAGCCCCGCCTCGGCCAGGATCGCGCGCGCCGGATGCCCGGGCGGCAGATCGAAGACCGCCGTCACCTCGCCCTCGGACGCGCCGGGGCGCAGCAGGTCGCCGCGGCCGCGCCAGCCGAGCACGAATCCGAGACAGTCGAGCAGGATCGACTTGCCGGCCCCGGTCTCGCCGGTCAGCACGTTGAGGCCGGGCCGGAACGCAAGGTCCAGCCGGTCGATCAGCACCATGTCGCGGATCTCGAGCTGCCTCAGCATGGGCCCAGCCGCCCGGTCAGAGCCACTCGCCCCGGATCACCTGCCGATAGATCTGCCTGAGCCAGCTCTCGCCGCGCGGCTCGGGTTCGAGCCCGCGGCCGGTCAGCAGGCGGTAGCTGTCCTGATACCAGTCCGTGGAGCGGAAATTGTGGCCGAGGATCGCGCCGGCGGTCTGGGCCTCGTCGGTCAGGCCGAGCGACAGGTAGGCTTCGACCAGACGGTGCAGCGCCTCGGGGGTATGGGTGGTCGTCTGGAACTCCTCCACCACCACGCGGAAGCGGTTGATCGCGGCGGCGAAATGCCCGCGCCGCAGGTAGTAGCGGCCGATCTCCATCTCCTTCGCCGCAAGATGGTCGAAGGCGAGGTCGAACTTGAACAGCGCCGAGCGCGCGTATTCGCTGTCCGGATACCGCTCGATCACCGTGCGCAGCGCCTGCAGGGCCTGGAAGGTCACGCCCTGGTCGCGGCCCACATCGTCGATCTGGTCGTAGAACGACAGCGCCAGCAGATACTGGGCATAGGCGGCATCGTCGTCGGCCGGATAGAAGTCGATGAAGCGCTGGGCCGTGGCGCGGGCGTTCTCGTAGTCGCGGTCCTTGTGATAGGCGAAGGCCTGCATGATGAGCGCCCGCTTGGCCCATTCCGAATAGGGATAGAGCCGCTCGACCTCGCCGAAGTAGCGCGCCGCCTCCTTGTCGCGGTTGGCATTCAGCTCGAACTCGGCGCGGTTGAAGATCTGTTCGGCGGTGAAGGATTCGAGCGGAGGCTCGCGACTGCCGCAGCCGGCGAGTGTCAGCGCCAGGCCAAGGGCGATCGCCGCCCGCCATGCCCTCGCGCCACTCGCCATTCCCGCAGCCCGTCCCGTAACCTGCCCGAAGCGTCAGCACCGCCCCGTTCGGGCGTTGGTAGCACAGAAAAATCGCGGGCGCAAAACGCCAATCCCCTTCGCGCGCGGGGCTCAGGCGATGGCGGCAAGGTCCGACAGGCCCACCCCGGCGCCTGGCAGGCGTCCGGCCAGTGCGGGCGGACAGACCACCCTGCGCACCGCGCCCGGCGCGGCGAACAGACGCCGGAGCAGGCGGTTCGTCAATGCATGGCCGGGTCGATGGCCGACGTAGCGGCCGATCAGCGGCGCACCTGCCAGCGAAAGGTCGCCGACGACGTCGAGCATCTTGTGGCGCACCGGTTCGTCGGCGTGACGCAGGCCGCCAGGGGTCAGGATTCGCGCACCATCCACCACCACGGCGTTGTGGACCGAGCCCCCCAGCGCCAGCCCCGCGGCGCGCATCGCGTCCACATCGGCAAGCCGGCAGAAGGTGCGGCTGTCGGAAAGCTGATGCACGAAGTTGCCGCCGACCAGTTCCAGCGACCCGCCCTGCCGACCGATCGCCCTGTCGTCGAACTCGATCGAGACCTCGACCGCGGGCACCTCGGCGGGTTCGATCCGGGCCCATGCCTCGCCGTCGGCCATCTCGACCACCGACTGCACCTCGAGCGCCCGCAGCGGCGCCTCGAGGCGGCGCAGGCCCGTGCCGAGGATCGCGCGAACGAAGGGAGCGGCCGAGCCGTCCAGCACCGGCACCTCGGGTCCGTCGAGCTCGACCAGGGCGTTGTGGACACCGCTGCCGGCGAAGGCGGCCATCAGGTGCTCGATGGTCGAGACCTCGGTTCCCTGCGCGTTGGCGATGCGGGTGCAGAGCCGCGAGGGCACCACCGCATCCCAGCGGGCGGGCACCAGACCGGCGCGGCCGTTCACATCGGTGCGGCGGAACCGGATGCCGGTATCCGCCCCGGCCGGGCGGATCGTCATGCGGACCGGCCGCCCGCTGTGCAGGCCGACCCCGGACAGGGCGATGGGCGATCTCACGGTGGTCTGCACGGGTCTGTCCTGCCTCGGCCTTGCGCCTGCGTTGGCGAAATGCGCAGGGCCACTGCCGATGCCCGACGCTGGACCTACAGCTAGCGACGGGTCCGGGCAGCAACAATTCAATCTTTGCAACCATGTGAAACATCCGCCCCGCGGCCTTGGCAGGTTCCTGCCCGGTCCCGCCCGGAATCGGAGAAATCCTTTCTTCACAAATGGATGGGGGCCGGACGTGCCGACCCCCAGCGACGCCGAAGTGATGGACGCTCAGTTCGCCTGGCGACGAAGGAACGCCGGGATCTCGATGCGATCGTGATCGTTGTCGGGCTCTGCGCCCGTGGCTGCACCGCGCGCGCCCTGCAGGGACGGTTGCGACCTCGGCGCCGCCGCGGCGGGATCGCCGCCTGCGGCACCGCCCGTCATCCGGTTGATCAGCGTGTTGATGCCGAAGCGGGCACGGGGCTCGGCCGCGGCCGGAGCGGCCGGCGCCGGAGCGGCCGCAGTGCGCTGCGGAGCCTTCCCGACCGCCGCCTCGAGACGACGCAGCGCCTCGGGCGAGGGGGTGCCGGGGCGCGGCGCAGCGGGCGCGACGAAGGTTTCGGCAGACTGCGCCGCGGCGCGGGCTGCCGGAGCATAGGCCGGCGGCGGCAGGTCATCGGCCGGCGGCTGGTCCTCGATCCAGTCCTGCCGGGCGAGGAATTCCTCGGGCTCCATGTCCGGGAACAGCCGGGGCTCCTCGGCGGCGGCCGGCATCGGCGCCGGCTCCGGGGCGGGCGGCGCGGCGGCGCGCCCGGGCTCCCGCGCCGGTGCGCGCGCGCCTGCCGCAAGCGGCATCGGCGCCGGGTCCTGCCGCGCCCCTTCGGCGGCCTGCTGCCCCGCCAGGGGCTCGGCCAGCCGGCGGCGCGGCACCGGCACCTCGGCGCCGGACGGCGCCGCGTCGATCCCGGTCGCCACCACCGACACGCGCATCACTCCTTCCATCGCCGGGTCGAAGGTCGAGCCGACGATGATGTTGGCATCCGGATCCACCTTCTCGCGGATGATGTTCGCCGCCTCGTCGAGCTCGAACAGCGTCAGGTCGTAGCCGCCGGTGATGTTGATCAGCACGCCCTTGGCACCGTGCAGGCTGATCTCGTCGAGAAGCGGGTTGGCGATGGCCTTCTCGGCGGCATGGATCGCGCGATCCTCGCCCGAGGCCTCGCCGGTACCCATCATCGCCTTGCCCATCTCGTCCATGACCGAGCGGATGTCGGCGAAGTCGAGGTTCATCAGACCGGGTTTCACCATCAGGTCGGTCACGCCCTTGACGCCCTGGTAGAGCACGTCGTCGGCCATGGCGAAGGCTTCGGTGAAGGTGGTCTTCTCGTTGGCCAGGCGGAACAGGTTCTGGTTGGGGATGATGATGAGGGTGTCCACCACCTTCTGCAGCGCCTCGACCCCGGCCTCGGCCTGCCGCATGCGGCGCGCTCCCTCGAACTGGAACGGCTTGGTCACGACGCCGACGGTCAGCACGCCGAGCTCGCGCGCCGCCTGGGCGATGATCGGCGCCGCGCCGGTGCCGGTGCCGCCGCCCATGCCGGCGGTGATGAAGCACATGTGCGCCCCGGCGAGCTTGTCCACGATCTCCTCGATCGCTTCCTCGGCGGCGGCGGCTCCGACCTCGGGGCGCGCGCCGGCGCCGAGACCCTCGGTCACCTTCACCCCCATCTGGATCCGGTGCGCCGCCCGGCTCTGCGCCAGCGCCTGCGCGTCGGTGTTCGCCACGACGAACTCGACCCCCTGCAGGTCCTTGTCGATCATGTTGTTGACGGCGTTGCCGCCGGCCCCCCCCACGCCGAACACGGTGATGCGGGGCTTCAGCTCGTCGTTCTCCTGCCCGGGAAGCTTCAGATTGAGTGCCATGTGTCCGTCCGCCTGACTGTTCTCTCCGGCACTGGGGCCGCCGGCCGCCCGATTTCGGGGATTTTACCTTCACTCACCGTATCGGTCACCAAAAAACAACCGGGTCGGCACGAAATATTGCGGTCGTGCGCCCGCTTTCCGCGGCATTACGGCAAAGCCGCAACCGATTGCGGTCACCAGTTGTCTCGAAACCATTTCAAGGCCTTTCTGAGCGAGCGACCCGCGTAGCGCTCGGCCGGGATGTCGAAATCCCACCATTCGTCCTGCGGGTGGGCGGCGAACAGACACAGGCCCACCGCCGCCGCATAGTCCGGCCCGGTGGCCGACTGCGGCAACCCGCGGACCCGCAGCGGCCGCCCCAGCCGGACGTGCTGGCCGAGGATGCGCGCCACCAGCCCGTCGAGCCCGGGGATCTGGCTTGCCCCCCCGGTCAGCACGATGGCGCGGGACGGCAGGTGCTCGAACTCGGCCGCATCGAGGCGGGCGCGCACCTCCTCGAGGATCTCCTCGACGCGGGGACGCATGATGCCGATCAGCTCGGCGCGGCTGACGCGGCGGCGGTCGCGGTCCCAGTCGCCGCTGTCGCCGCCGCACTCGATCAGCTCGCGGTCGTCCACCCCGGTGGCGATGACGCCGCCGTGGCGGGTCTTGATCCGCTCCGCCTGCGCCTGGCTGACCTGCAGGCCCTTGGCGATGTCGAGCGTGACGTGATCGCCGCCGAGGCGTACGGCATCGGCGTAGATCATGTGCTTCTTCATGAAGATCGAGATTCCGGTGGCGCCGCCGCCCATGTCGATGCAGGCCGCGCCCAGTTCCTGTTCGTCCTCGACGAGGCTCGCGATGCCCGCGACATAGGGCGAGGAGGCCAGCCCCGCGAGTTCGAGGTCGCAGCGCTGGATGCAGTAGAGCAGGTTCTGGATCGCCGAGGCCTCGACCGACAAGAGGTGCATGTCCACGCTCAGCCGGTTGCCGATCTGGCCGCGCGGGTCCGACAGCCCCGAGCGGTGATCGAGCGCGAAGTTGACCGGCTGGGCGTGCAGCACCTCGCGCCCCTGCCCGATGTCGGGAACGTCGCAGGCCGCCAGCGCGCGGGCGATGTCGGCCTCGCTGACCGTGCCCTCGGACAGAGGCACCTCGCCGGCAAGCCCGTAGGACCGCGGCCGGCCACCCGAGAAGCAGGCGATCACATGGTCAACCCGCTGTCCGGCCATCTTCTGCGCCGCCTGCACCGCCGTCCGGATCGCCCGCTCCGCCTCCTGCATCGCGTCGATCTCGCCGAAGCGCACCCCGCGCGAGCGGGTCGAGGCGGCACCGATCACCCGGAAGGTGGCCTGACCCGCCATCCGCCCCAGCCCGTCCTCGGGCGCCCCCAGTTCCGGTCCCTCCAGACGCAGCACGAGGCAGGCGATCTTGGTCGACCCGACGTCGAGGATGGCGATCAGCCGCCGGTCCATCGCCGCCTTGCGCATGCGCCGCATCGCCCGCTGGGACTGGTAGAGGTCGGTCATCCGCTGGTTGCTCCCGCCGGTTGCCCGCGCATCCGCCGCAGCTCCTCCAGCGCCGCAGGGGCGAGGCGGAGGGTCGGACGCGCCTGGTTGCGCATGTCGATCACGATGACGTCACGGGCCAGCATGTCCTCGGCCAGAGCCAGCGCCATCACCCGCTCGAGGGCCGCGACGGCGCCGCGTTCGGGCAAAAGGATCCGCTGGCCGCGGTCCAGCACCACATCCCAGCGGCGCTCGCCCATCCGCACGAGACCCCGGAGCCGCGGCGCGACCGGCTCGGCGGCGGCGTAGAGCGCCAGCGCCTCGGGCACCGCCGCCTCCGCCCCGGCACCGGCAACGAGGCCGAGGTCGGGACGGTCGAGCCGGCTGGCGATCGGCGCAACGCGGTGGCCCTCGCGATCGAGCAGCCACAGCCCTTCGGGCCCGCGCCAGACGATCGCGGGCACCCGCTCGGTCACCCGCAGCGCCAGGATGCCGCCGGGCCGGATCAGCACCTCGGCCTGGGCGACGCCCGACATGGCGGCAACCTTCTGCCGCAGTGCCTCGAGGTCGAGCGCGAAGGACGAGGCGGGAAGTTCGACCGCCAGCGCCGCGCGGATCTGCGCGGCCAGTTCGACCGAGGCCCCCTCGACCGTAAGCAGCGTCACCATGAACTCGGGCCGCTCCTCGAGGTCGCGGCGCAGTTCCGTCAGCCGCTCTACGAGCCCGCTGCGCCGGCCCTCGTCGACCAGCCACAGCCCGCCGACGAAGGCGAGCGCGAAGGCCGGAAGACCGACGCGCAGGAGCGCGCGGTAGAGCGGCGTCAGCCAGAGCCGGTGCATCCGGTAGGACAGGCGCGACGGCGCCGGGTCGCGCGGACGCTGCGGCTGCGGATCGACGGCGCGAAGGGCGGGGGACAGCATCAGCGGTTGCACGAGGCGTCCTCCACCAGCCATCGGCAGAGTTCGGGAAATGCGATTCCCACCGCCCGCGCCTGCTCGGGGCTCAGCGAGGTCGGCGTCATCCCGGGCTGGGTATTCGTTTCGAGCACCACGAGCCCGGCAAGGCCGGCCGCGGCGTCCCAGCGGAAGTCGGTCCGGGTCAGGCCCCGGCACCCCAGCGCCCGGTGCGCCGCCAGCGCATGCGCCATGCAGGCATCGAACACGGCGGCCGGCACATCCGCCGGCACCACATGGCGCGACCCTCCGGGCGCGTATTTCGCATGCCAGTCGTACCAGCCCTCGGTCACGATGTCGGTCACCGTCAGCGCGCGGTCGCCCATCACGGTGACGGTCAGTTCCCGCCCGGGCGCATAGGCCTCGACCATGACCACATCGGGCGCGTCGGGCCCGAGCCGCGGCGGCGTGTTGGCCCCCGCGGGCACGATGTGGACGCCGACCGACGAACCCTCGTTGTTGGGCTTCACCACATAGGGCGGCGGCAGGACATGGCGCGCCTCGACCTCGGCGCGGCAAACCAGCCGGCCCTCGGCCACCGGCAGGCCGGCGGCACGGAAGACATCCTTGCTGCGGGTCTTGTCCATGGCCAGTGCGGAGGCCAGCACGCCGGAATGGGTGTAGGGAATGCGCAGCCACTCGAGCAGCCCCTGCACGCATCCGTCCTCGCCCCAGCGACCGTGCAGGGCGTTGAAGGCAACGTCCGGCGCCATCGCGCGCAGCCGTTCGCAGAGGTCGGAACCCGCGTCCACCTCGACGACCGCGTAGCCCGCCTCGCGCAGCCCGCGCGCGCATTCGCGCCCGGACGAGAGCGATACCTCGCGCTCGGACGAGGGACCGCCCATCAGTACCGCGACGAGGGGGGCTGCCCTGCTCGACCTGCCCGCCACCGTCTGCCTCGTCGTCCGGGCTTCACCGCCCGGCTTCTGTCGTCAACCGGCGCCGGTGTTCCGGCCCTGTTCCGGTCTCTGCCGCTTGTCTTCAGGCGTGGCCGGCTCGCCGACCCGCATGATTTCCCAGTCTAGCAAGATACCCGAGTGCTGCAAAACCTTTTTTCGCACCGCCTCGCCCAGGGCCTCGAGCTCGGCGGCCGTGGCGCCGCCCGCATTGACCAGGAAGTTCGCGTGCTTGTCGCTGATCGCCGCACCGCCCAGCCGGGCGCCGCGGAGGCCGGCCGCGTCGATCAGCTTCCAGGCCATCCGCTCCTGCCCGTGGTCGCCCCGCCCGGTCGAGGAGAACCCGGCCGGGTTGCGGAAGGTCGATCCCGCCGAGCGCTCCTTCACCGGCTGGCTCGCGTCGCGCCGGGCGATCTGGTCGGCCATCCGTGCGGCAAGCTCGGCCGGGTCGCCCGGCGGAGCCTCGAAGGTCGCCGCGGTCACGACCCATCCCTCGGGCAGCGCCGAGGCGCGGTAGGACAGGCCGAGCTCGGCCGCCGGCAGCGTCACCGTCTCGCCCCTCCGCGTCACCGCACGCACGCCCGCCAGCCGATCGGCGACATAGGTGCCGTAGCAGCCCGCGTTCATCCGCACCGCGCCGCCGATCGAGCCCGGGATGGTGCGCAGGAAGGTCAGGTCCAGCCCGGCCTCGGCCGCCGCCACCGCCACCCGGGAATCCAGCGCCGCCGCCCCCGCGGTCACCCGGCAGCCCTCGATGCGGATGTCCGCGAAGGCGCGCCCGAGCCGGATCACCACCGCCCGGATGCCGCCGTCGCGCACGATCAGGTTCGAGCCCACGCCGATCGGGAACACCGGCACCGCGGGGTCGAGGGCGGCGAGGAAGGCGGCGAGGTCGGCCTCGTCCGCGGGCTGGAACAGCCAGTCTGCCGGCCCGCCCACCCTGAGCCAGGTCAGCTCGGCCAGCGGCCGGCCCGGCGTCAGCGAGCCGCGGACCGGCGGCAGGGTGAGGGGCGCGGGCACCGGCAGGGGCATCCGCCTACTCTGCCGCACCGCACCCGGCCCGCCGCAGCAGCCGGCGCCAGAGATGGATCACCGGCCAGCGCAGCACGCTCATCCCTGCGGCCAGAACCGCGAGCCCGACCAGCATGCCGTTCTGGTAGGTGACCCAGCCGAGGATCGGGATGCCGAGGGCGATCAGCACCCAGGCCTGCGGCCAGTGCTGCCGGCGCGAGGGCAGCAGCGCCACGAGAGTCGCCCCCACCCCCCAGAGGCAGGCCAGCACCAGCGAGGCGCTCATGGCCCGTCTCCCCGGCGCCCCGCCACCCGGCGCGCGCGATGGCTCGGCGGCCGCCGCGACAGCCCGGCGGCGGCGGCCGCGAGACAACCGGGCCGCGGGTCTTGTCCTCGCCGGGGCAGCCACGGGCCGGCTTCGGCACGAACCGTCCCGCAGGGGGGGGCGGAAGCCCCCCCTGCCCTGCCGCCGCTGGCGCCCGCGGTCATGCCGCGGCTCCGCGCAGCCGCGCGGGCAGCCCCTGCGCCCAGCCGCTGATCGACCCCGCGCCGAGGCAGACCACGATGTCGCCCGGGCGCGCCTGTTCCTTCACCAGCCGCGCAAGGTCGTCCTCGTTCAGGATCGCGCGGGCGTGGCGATGGCCGTGGGCGATCAGCCCCTGCACCAGATCGTCGCGCGAGGCGCCCGCGATCGGCTCCTCGCCCGCGGCATAGACCTCGGCGATCGCCACGACGTCGGCCTCGTTGAAGCAGGTGCAGAAGTCCTCGAAGAGCGAAGACAGCCGCGTGTAGCGGTGCGGCTGGTGCACCGCGATCACCCGCGCCCGCGGCGTCTCGGCCACCACCTGGCGCGCCGCGCGCAGCACGGCGGCGATCTCGACAGGGTGGTGTCCGTAGTCGTCGATGATGGTCACGCCATTCACCTCGCCCACGCGGGTGAAGCGGCGGTTGACCCCCTTGAAGCCGGCCAGCGCCGCCCGGATCTCCTCGGCCTTCATGCCGAGGTGGCGCGCCACGGCGACCGCGGCCAGCGCGTTCGACACGTTGTGGTCTCCCGGCATCGGCAGGGTGCAGTCGGCGATCTCGATCTCCTCGGACTGCAGCAGGATGTCGAACCGCGCGACCCCCTTCTCGTAGCGGAGGTTGACCGCGCGGACATCGGCCTGCGCGTTGAAGCCGAAGGTGACGATGCGCCGGTCGGTGACCCGGCCGACGAGGGCCTGCACCTCGGGATGGTCGGTGCACAGCACCGCGAGTCCGTAGAAGGGGATGTTCGACACGAACTGCAGGAAACCCTCGCGCAGCGCCTCGAGGCTGCCCCAGTGCTCCATGTGCTCGGGGTCGATGTTGGTGACGATCGCGATGGTCGCGGGCAGGCGGGTGAAGGTGCCGTCGCTCTCGTCGGCCTCGACCACCATCCATTCGCCGCTGCCCACCCGCGCGTTCGAGCCGTAGGCGTGGATCAGACCGCCGTTGACCACGGTGGGGTCGAAGCCGCCGCGGTCGAGCAGCGTGGCAACCAGGGTGGTGGTGGTCGTCTTGCCGTGCGTGCCGGCCACCGCGACGTTCGAGCGCAGCCGCATGAGTTCGGCCAGCATCTCGGCCCGGCGCACCACCGGCAGCTTGCGCCGCCGCGCCTCCTCGAGCTCGGGGTTGCCGCGCTTGATCGCCGAGGAGATCACCACCACTTCGGCCGCCTCCAGGTTCGCCGCGCGCTGCCCCTCGAAGATGCGCGCGCCGAGCTTCTCGAGCCGGTCGGTGATGTTCGAGCGCCGCAGGTCCGACCCCTGCACCGGATAGCCGAGGTTCAGCAGCACTTCGGCGATCCCCGACATGCCGATGCCCCCGATGCCGACGAAATGGATCGGCCCCGTCTCGCCGGGAAGTTTCGTCGCCGCGTTCATGCCTTGCGTCCCCCGTTCCTGTGCCCTGCCCGAAGGGCTTCGACCAGCTCCGCCAGCCTGTCCGCCGCATCCGGCCGCCCGGCCGCCAGCGCGGCGCGGGCCATGCCCGAGGCGGTCTCGGGATCGCCCAGGATGCGCTCTATCTGCCGCGCCAGCCCCTCGGGCTCAAGCGCGGATTCGCCGATCGTCACCGCCGCGCCCGCCTCGGTCATCGCGCGGGCGTTGGCGCTCTGGTGGTCGCCCGCGGCGGCGGCGAAGGGGATCAGGATCGCCGGCCGCCCGATCACCGCGAGTTCCGCCAGTGTCGAGGCGCCGGCCCGCGCGATCACCAGCTGCGCCGCCGCCATGCGGTCGGGGACGTCGGGAAAGAACGGCTGCACCTCGGCGGCGATCCCGGCTTCGGCATAGGCGGCCGCGGCGGCGCCGGCATCCTCGGGGCGGGCCTGGTGCGCGACCGAGAGCCGCGCCCGCAGCGCCTCGGGCAGTCGCGCCATCGCCGCAGGCACCGCCTGCGACAGCACCCGCGCCCCCTGGCTGCCGCCGAGCACGAGGACCGTCACCTGCCCCACCCCGGGCGGCGCATAGGCCGCGCCGGCGAACGCGGCCACCGCCCGGCGGACCGGATTGCCGGTGTGGGTGGCGTCGAGCCCGACCGGCAGGCGCGTCGGCCAGGTGCCGCAGGCGACCGCGCTCACGCGCGGAGCGAAGACCGCATTCACCCGGCCGAGAACCCCGTTCTGTTCGTGGATCATCCGCGGCAGCCGGAGAATCCAGGCCGCCCCGAGCGCCGGGATCGTGGGGTAGCCGCCGAAGCCCACCACGACGGCCGGCCGCAGCGCGCGGAAGCGCAACACCGCCCGGCCAACCCCGGCGAGAATCCGGAACGGCGTCGCGACCCGCGCCAGCACCCCGCCGCGCGCGAAACTGGCCGAGGGCAGGGTCTCGACCGCGACCGCTGCCGGAAAGCCGCCGGCATAGCGGGCACCGCGGTCATCGGTTGTCAGCCGCACGCGCCAGCCGCGGGCCAACATCGCCTCGGCCAGCGCCTGGGCCGGGAACATGTGGCCGCCCGTCCCCCCCGCCGCGATCACCACCAGCGGTGCCGCCATCAGCCCCGGCGTCCGAAGATGTCGCGGATGTTGCCCTGCGGGCGCGTCCGGGTGAAGGCCAGCAGCATCCCGACGAGCAGGCCGGCCGCGATCAGCGACGAGCCGCCGTAGCTGACGAAGGGCAGGGTCATGCCCTTGGCCGGCAGCAGCCGCACCGCGACGCCCATGTTGATCATCGCCTGCACCCCGAACACGCAGACCAGTCCGGTGCCCGCGAGGCGGCTGAACGGGTCGCGCTCGCGCATCAGCCGCGACAGCGAGCGCGCGACGACGACGAGATAGAGCAGGATGATCAGGAAGACGAGCACGAGGCCGTATTCCTCGGCCGCGACCGCGATGATGAAGTCGGTGTGGGCATCGGGCAGCGACCATTTCACCTGCCCCTCGCCCACGCCGACACCGAAATAGCCGCCCTCCTGGATCGCATTCGTGGCAAAGCCGATCTGCGTGCGCGGATCGACCTCGGGGGCGAGGAAGCCGTCGATCCGGCGGGCGAAATGCTCGGAGGACTGGTAGGCGAGCCAGCCCGCACCGGCGGCAAGGCCGGCGAGCGTGGCCAGAAGCGGGATCGACGCGCCGGCCACGAAATAGATCACGCCCCAGCCGAACAGCAGCAGGGCCGCCTGACCGAAATCGGGCTGCAGCGCAAGGAAGGCCGCACAGAGCACGGCGATGCCGAACGAGATCGCCCGACCCGGCGGGCCGTTCACTTCCTGCCCCGCGGCCATCAGCCAGGCCGCGACCACCACGAAGGCGGGTTTCAGGAACTCGCTGGGCTGGACGCTTGCGAAGCCGAGCGAATACCACCGCGTCGCGCCCTTGCCGAAATCCGTGCCGAGCACCGGCAGCAGGACGATCGCGACGAAGGCGGCGAGGAACCCCAGCACCGCGAGCCGCCGCACCACGCCGGGCGACAGCATCGAGGTCAGGACCATCACCCCCAGCGCGACGGCGCCGAAGGCCATCTGCCGTTCGACATAGTAGAACGGATGCAGCCCGTTGCGCTCGGCCAGCGGCACCGAGGCGGCAAGCCCGAGCAGCAGTCCGATCGCGAACAGCGCGAAGACCGCCCACATCGTCCATTTGTCGATGGTGCGCCACCAGCGCGGCAGCACCGCGTCGTCCGACCGCACATGGACGCCGCCATGCACCATTTCCGTCATGGGATACCGCCTCGACCGCCTCGCGCCCGCCCGGGTTGGGTTCCCGGGTCTGGTCGTGATCCTAGCGAAACCGGCGCCCTTGCGCCAGCGCCGCGATGCGGACGAAGGTTCGCGGCGCGCCGGGTCCGGTGGACGATCGGCGGTCGGACTTCCGCGCAGCCCTGACGGCGCGCCTCGGGGGGGGGGATGCGCTCCGGACCGGACCCGAGGCGCCCGCACCCCCGCGCCCCCCCGCACCCCCGCACGGCGATGCCGGAGGGGCGATGCTGCCGGGGCGACGGCACCACGGCACGAGCGGCGAAACGGGGCGGGCGGGCAGCCCGGGCCGCCGCCTCCTCCGGCCCCCCGGGGGTGTTGCGCTCTCCCGTCGCGCCGCGGCCCCCGCCCCGCCGGATGCCCGGCCGGCCGGGCCGGACCCCGGGCTCTGTTGCGCCACTCGGGTGATGGGCGGGCTTCTCCTTCCCCCGGACAGACTTTTCCCACGGCTTCCGCGACGGGGATGCCGGTCGAGGTGAATCCGTTCCGGACGGCCGGGCAGATGTGGAACTCTGCGACCTCGCGATCGCAGGCGCGCGCAGAGAGCCGCTGACCTGGCACCTTGACGCAGTGCACCTTGTTTTCTGCGCGGCTCCGGCGGTGATCCCCGCTCCATCGTCGCCAGATGGTTCGACCGAAGCGTTCTGATGCGCGCAGAGCTTCGTTGCGGGCGATTGCCCCGGGGGTGTCGGGCTTCCATGGCTTGGCGTTCTTGCGGGGCGGAATGA
>CALDYW010000112.1 GCA_937944395.1 uncultured Paracoccaceae bacterium
CGACGGCCGCGGCGCGCAGGCCGGCGAGGGCCCGGAGCGGCTTCCCCTCCGGTCCGGCGTCGGCCTAGAGTGGCGGCCGCGATCGGGGCGACGGGGCGGGCAGCGCATGGCGGAAAGCGGCGCAACCGGACGCGGCTCTGCGCCGCGGGCGCTGGCGGCGCTGCCGGCGCTGCTGGCCGCGCGCGACTGGGCGGCGGCCGAGCGCCTTCTGCGCCGCGCCGCCCGGCAGAACGGCGCTCCGGCCCCGGTGTTCTACAACCTCGCGAAGGTGATCGAGGCGCAGGGCGGAACCCCGGCGCAGCGGCTGGCCTGGCTCGCCCGTGCAACGGCGGCCGATCCGGTTCATGCCGATGCCTGGTTCGAGACCGGGCGCGCCCGCCTCGCGGCGGGCGACCTCGCGGGTGCGGAGGCCGCCTTCGCGCGGACGGCGGCGCTTCAGCCCGGGGCGCGCGACGCCTGGGCGATGCTGCTGCGGCTCAGGCTGCGGCTCGGCCGCTGGCAGGCAGCGCGCGAGGCACTGGCGCGTGCCGGCGACCTTGGCGGCGAGGGACGCATTGCCGCCTACCGCATCGCCTGCGAACTGGGCGAGCCCGCCGCGGCCGAGCGCGCGGCGATGCTGGCCGATCCCGCGCTTCGGCCGGCGGCGCTGCGCGCGCTTGCGCAGACCGCGCGCGGGCGGCTGCCGCTGCGCCTGCCGCCGACCGGCCCTCAGCCCTCGGAGGGCGCAGCGCCCGGCAGCGGCCGGACATAGCCCGCCCGCGCCCGCGCCGCCGAGCGGGCGAAGAAGTCGGCGCAGGCGGCGCGCTGCAGGTCGCTGTCGAAACCGCGGTCCTGCCCGCGCGCGCAGACGAACAGGAACGGCGAGGGCAGCGCGAACTCGAAGCGGCAGGAGGTCTCCTCGAGGCCCGAGGGGAAGGCGGTGGCGGCCCAGGCGCGGCACTGCGCCTCGCGCGCGGCATGGGCGTCGCGGGCGTCGCGGGCGTCGGTGGTCTCGCGGGCGTCGCGGGTCTCGCGGCCAGCGTCCCGCGCGGCTTCCGGCGCGGCGTCGCCGGCGCGCAGGGGCCCCGCGGCCGCGAGCGTCAGCACCGCCGCCAGGACCGGCCCGAACCATGCGACTGCCCGTGTCATTCCGCCGCACCTTTCCGTCACGGAATCGTCACAGAGAAGGCCGCGGCTGTCCACTCCTATCTTCGGTAATGGCGCCGGTAATGCCCCGGATCGGCCTGCAGCGCCTCCTGGATCGCCCGCGCCTGGGCCACCTCGGCCGGCGTCATCGGCAGCACGCGCAGCCCGGTCGCCGCGCGCGGCAGCGCGATCACCTGCGCCACCGGCGTTCCCGCGGGCAGCCGCCCGGCGAAGTCCCGGTCGGTCCAGAGCGCAGGGAAATGCACATGCCCGAGGCCCCAGGCATCGGCCGCGACCAGGCCCGAGAGGGTGCGGAACGGCAGATCCTCGCGGTTCAGCGGATGGGTGAAGAGCAGCTGCCAGCCCTCGGGCGCCTCCAGCGTCCAGAAGTTCAGGAACTTGACGATCACCTGCCCGTCGAGGCGGAAGGGCGCCCCTGCCGCCTGCTCGGGCACGTGCAGCGCCACCGGGGCGCGCGGCAGAGGCGCGTCGTCGATCGCCGGAAACGGCCAGTCCCAGCCGATCTCGCCGTCCTGCACCGTCAGATCGGCCATGAGCGGCAGGAGCAGGCCGCAGCCCATCGCATCGAGGAAGGGCGGACAGTGCTTGAGCGTGCGCACCTCGGCCCCGCCCAGGCTCGCCGCGGCCACCTGCCCGGGCATCGCGCGCAGCCAGTCGGGCAGGGCCGCGCGGGCCGGCCGCGGTGGCGGCAGCAGCCCCGCCAGCGCCGGATGGCAGCGCGCGGTGACGATCACGCCCGCCCCGCCTCGCGCCGGGCCAGCAGGCTGTGCGCCGTGGCGGCGACGACGGTCATCAGGATGATCACCGTGCCCATGGCGTTGATCACCGGCGGGTGGCCGTTGGGGTTGCGCGCCATGGCGCCGATCTCGGTGGCCAGGGTGCAGGCGGGCCCGCGGGCGAACATGGTGGTGTTGTAGTTCTCCATCGAGGCGAGGAAGGCGATCACCCCCGACGACAGCAGCGCCGGCGCCAGGAACGGCAGGGTGATGCGCGCGAACACCCGCGCGGGCGTGGCGCCGAGGTCCAGCGCCGCCTCCTCGAGTTCCACCGGCTGGCGCTGCAACCGCGCCATCAGCATCAGCATCGGATAGCCGGCCACGAAGGTGAGCTGCGCCATCATCACCGTGAACAGCCCCGCGTCCACCCCGAGCCGGCCCCAGAACACCAGCGCCGAGAGGCCGAGCACGATCCCCGGCGCCAGCATCGGCGACAGCAGGATCCACCACAGCAGCCCGTTCAGACGGCTGCGCCAGCGGGTCAGGAATACCGCTCCGGCCAGACCGAGCAGCAGCGCCAGCGGCACCACCACGGCCGCCACCTGCAGCGAGTTCCGCGTGCAGGCGAACAGCCGCGGCCGGTCGAGCGCGCGCAGCACCGGGTCGGCCCTGAGCGTCTCGGGCGCATCCCAGAAGAAGGTGTACCATTTGGTGGTGAAGCCGCGCCAGTCGGTCACCGAGGGCGGGGAGACATCGTTGAACGAGGACACGATCATCAGCAGGAGCGGCGCGAACATGAACATCATGAAGGCCGCGGTGTAGAGGTTCAGCACCCGCCCTGCGGTCATCGCACCCTCGCGAAGTCCTTGAGCCGCGCCCGCGTCGCCCGCATGAACAGCGCCACGATGACGAAGCAGACGACCGTGAAGGCGAAGGAATAGGCCGCGCCGGCGTTCTCGTTCCCGCTCTCGAAGAAGCGGTTGTAGATCGACTGCGCGAACCATTCCGCCTGCAGCCCCGACGAGATGATCCGCGGCACCGAGAAGGCGCCGGCGGCCAGCATGAAGGTGGCGATGCAGCCCACCGCGATGCCGGGCTTGGAATGCGGGATGATCACGCGCCAGTGGATGCGCCAGGGCTTCGCGCCGAGGTCGCGCGCCGCCTCGATCTGCGCCCGGTCGAGCGTGCTCATCGTGTTGACGATCGGGAACAGCATGAACAGCACGTAGGTATAGACGATGATCAGGAACACGGTGCCGGCCTGGCGCTTGAACTGCACCGGCTCGGCCAGCAGCCCGGCCCGCATCAGCACCGAGTTGATCAGGCCCTGGTTGTCGATGATCGCGGTCCAGGCGTAGATGCGCATCAGCTCGACGATGGCATAGGGAACGACCAGACCGAGCGACAGCCAGACCGCCGCCTGCGGCGGGGTGGCCAGCGCGAGCTTGTAGGCGATCGGATAGCACAGCAGCAGCGCCAGCGCCGTCGTCAGCGCCGCGAAGAACAGGGTGCGCACCAGCGTGATCAGGCCGAGCCGCTTGTAGACCTCGCCCTCGCGCTCGAAGCGCAGGCCGATCAGCCCGTAGATGCGGTTGTGCAGCTGGGCCGCGTCGGCGGCGCGGGCGGTCTCCGACATCGGAATCAGGATCGGCTGGCCGAGCTGCGCGAAATTCGCCCAGGTCAGGTTGCTGCGGGCCGATTCCTCGGCGCGCAGCCGCTCGCGCAGATCGAGCGCCAGCGCGGCGATGCGCTCGGCGGTCTCGATCTGAACCTCGATCGGATCGCTCGCAAGCACCGCAAGTTCGGGCAGCCCGTGCTGCGCGCTGAAGGTGACGAAGCTGCGGTCGGGCAGGGCGACGCGCTTGGCGGTGTCGGCGCGCTCGCACTGCAGGATGAAGGGCCGGACCGACCCCTCGGCGGCGCGCGGCCCCTGCATGCCGGGCACCGCCAGCCCGCCGCCCGCGCCGGCCTCGGCCACCGGCGGGGCGCCCTCGGCGGGCACCGCCACGCCGCCGCCGCCCGCCGCCGGCACCGCCAGCCCGCCGCCGAACGCGGGCACCGCCAGGCCCCCGCCATCGGCTGCCGCGGCGGCCGCGGATCCGGGTCCGGCCGCGGCGTGCTGCGCCCGCAGGATGCTGGCGCAGGTGGCCGCGTCGCTGGCCAGCTGGTTCGCGGCGTTGCTCGCCATCGCCCGCGGCGGCGCGGTCGCCGCGCGCTCGACCATGGTGACCTGCGGCAGCAGGATCAGCGCCAGCGCCCAGGCCAGCACCGCCGCGGCGAAGAGCGCGGTCAGCGGCCAGCCGTAGAGGCGGGCGAGGTCGCGCATCAGGCGGCGAGCTCCCGCCCGGTCTTGGCCAGGGGCCCCTCGGGCAGGATCACCGCGTCGCGGGCGGCGAAACCCAGGGGCTGCGCCCCCGCGCCCGGAACCGGGGCGGCGCCGGTATTGGCAAGGTGCATCGTGACCTCGCGCCCGCCGGCCCGGAAAACATAGGTGACGAAGGGCCCCTCGAGGTCGCGCCGCGCGAGGGTTCCCTCCAGGGCGTTGTCGGCGGGCCCGAGCCGCATCGCCTCGGGGCGGACGAACAGAAGCCCCGCATCCCCGCGCCGCAGCCCGCGCGGGTTGCGCCCGACGAAGCGGCCGAGGTCGGTGTCGATGCTGGCCTCGCCGCCGCCCGCCTCGGCGATCCGCCCCGGCAGGATGTTCGCCTCGCCCACGAAGGAGGCGGCAAATGCCGTCAGCGGCGCCGAGTAGATCTCGTCGCCGGTGCCGACCTGCTCGATCCGGCCGCGGTCCATCACCGCGATCCGGTCCGACATCGTCAGCGCCTCGCCCTGGTCGTGGGTGATGTAGATGAAGGTGACGCCGGTCTGCTTCTGGATCGCGCGCAGTTCGGCGCGCATGTGGCTGCGCAGCTTGAGGTCGAGCGCCGACAGCGGCTCGTCGAGCAAGAGCACCGCCGGTTCCACCGCCAGCGCCCGGGCGATCGCCACCCGCTGGCGCTGCCCGCCCGAAAGCTCGCCGGGCTTCTTGCCCGCCTGGTCCGACAGCGCCACCAGCTCCAGCAGCTCCTCGGCCCGGCGGCGCCGCTCGGCCCGCGGCACGCCGCGCGCCTCGAGCCCGAAGGCCACGTTGTCGCGCACGCTCATCAGCGGGAACAGCGCCAGCGACTGGAAGATCAGCGCCGTCGGCCGCAGGTGCGGGGCGCGCCCGGCCTGGTTCTCGCCGCCGATCAGCACCCGCCCGGCCGAGGGCTCGACGAAGCCCGACACCGCGCGCAGGATCGTCGTCTTGCCGCAGCCCGAGGGCCCGAGGATCGAGAAGAACTCGCCCGCCTCGACCCGCAGGTCGGTCGCCTCGACCGCACGGAAGCCGTTCGGATAGACGATCTCGACGCCGTCCAGAACCACGTCGCGGCCGCGCATCGGACCTCCCGGGGGGTGATTCTGCGGGAAACCCGCCCCCGGGGGGGCGGGCCCCCGGGGGCGGCAGCGCCGTCAGGCGTTGGTGATGATCGCCACGAACTCGTCGCGCACCGCCGCGAAGTGCGGCACATCGGCCTGCCACCACCACATGTTGTTCAGCACGTCGGGGCGATAGACCTCGTTGAACTGGCGCTTGAACTCCTCGGTGGCGAAGTCCGCGGCGCCGGCGACGGCCGAGTTGTAGCCGGTGTTGTTGGCATACATCCCGCCCACCTCGGGCTGCAGCATGAAGTTGACGAAGGCCACCGCCTGTTCGGGGTTCGGCGCCCCGCGCAGGATCGCGATCGAATCGCACCAGGTGATGATGCCTTCCTTCGGCGCGCGATAGACGAAATCGGCGTTCTCGCGGTTGAGCAGAAGGCCGGTCGTGTCCCAGGTCTGGCCGATGATGCAGCCCGCGTCCTTGAAGGCGGCGGTCGCCTCGGTGGCGTTGTTCCAGAAGGCGCCGAAATGCGCCTTGCGCTCGACGATCCAGTTGGTCACCGCCGACCAGACGCGGCGGGCGTCCTCCTCCGACTTGTAGACGTCGAGCATCCGGTTCGAGGGCACCGCGCCGGTCGCGTCGAGGTAGAGACCGACGCCCATGATCACCGACTTCTGGCGGAAGGCGGCCTTGCCCTCGGTCCCGGGCCGGAACAGGTCGCCGTAGGACAGGTCCTCGTCGGCGATCGGCAGCACGGCGCGGTTCAGCGTCACGCCCTCGGTGCCCCAGGAGAAGGGAATCGCGACCTGCACGCCGTTGTGGACCCCGCCCAGCGTGGCGCTGTCGCGCAGGAACGAGGGGATGACGGCGCCGATGTTCACCCCGGCGGGCACTTCGGCCAGGTAGGACTCGCCGTTCTCGTCGATGTAGGAGGGCGCGTTGGTGATCGAGGGGAACACCACGTCGAAGCCGCGCCCGCCCGAGGCGGCCACCGTCGAAAGCGCCTCGTCGTTCGAGCCGAAGGTGGTCAGCTCGAGCTGGATGCCGGTGTCGGCCGTGAACTTCTCGGCGATGTTCGGCTGGATGTAGTCCTGCCAGGCCAGAACCCTGACGCTGCCCGACGAGGCGAGCGCATCGGTTGCGCGCAGCACCGCGGGGGCGGCGAGCGCGGCCCCGCCGAGGGCGAGGACCTGACGGCGCAGAAGACGATGGGTCATCGGAGACTCCTTGTCCGGTCGGATGCCCGCTGCGCCTAGCAATCGCGCATGACACCGACATGACAGACCGGCCCGGCCCCGCCCGGCCGCATCGTTCCGGCGCGGCGACTGCGGCCGCCCCCTCCCGCGGTGCTCGCCGGTGACGCAGGCGGGCGGCCCCGCCGCCGGGACCGGCCGACGCCGGCCGCCCGGGGCGGTGAAGCGTCAGAGCTTCTCGATCAGCTCGGGCACCGCGGTGAACAGGTCGGCCACCAGCCCGTAATCGGCGACCTGGAAGATCGGCGCCTCCTCGTCCTTGTTGATGGCGACGATCACCTTGGAATCCTTCATCCCCGCCAGGTGCTGGATCGCCCCCGAGATGCCGACCGCGACGTAGAGTTCGGGCGCCACCACCTTGCCGGTCTGCCCCACCTGCCAGTCGTTCGGCGCATAGCCCGAATCGACCGCGGCGCGCGAGGCCCCCACCGCCGCGCCCAGCTTGTCGGCCAGCTGCTCGATGATCGCGAAGCTCTCCTTCGAGCCCACACCGCGCCCGCCCGAGACGACGATCCCGGCCGAGGTCAGTTCCGGCCGCCCGGTCGCCGCCACCGCGTCGGTCACCCAGGCCGACAGGCCGGGATCCCCCGCCGCCGCCACCGGCTCCACCGGCGCCGGCGCCTGGGCGCCGGCGGCCTCGAAGGCGGCGGTGCGCACCGTCAGCACCTTCACCGGATCGGACGAGCGCACGGTCTGGATCGCGTTGCCGGCATAGATCGGGCGCTCGAAGGTCTCGGCATCGACCACCGCGGTCACGTCCGAGATCACCATGACATCGAGCAGCGCCGCCACCCGCGGCAGCACGTTCTTCGCCGCCGCCGTCGCCGGCGCGGCGATGTGGCCGTATCCCGCGGCCAGCGACCGCACCAGATCGGCCAGCGGCTCGGCCAGCCCGTGGCCGTAGGCGGCATCGTCGGCGACGAGCACCTTCGCCGCGCCCGCAAGCGCCGCCGCCTCGGCCGCGGCGGCGCCGACCCCCTCGCCCGCGACCAGAACGGTGACCGGCCCGAGACCCCTGACCGCCGTCAGGGCCTTGGCCGTCGCATCCGCGCCCAGCGCCCCGCCCGTCACATCCGCCAGTAGCAGCACCGCCATCAGAGCACCCCCGCCTCGTCCCTCAGCTTCCCGATCAGCTCGTCCACCGAACTCACCCGAACGCCCGCCTTGCGCCCGGCCGGCTCCACCGTCCGCAGCACGGTCAGCCGCGGCGCGACATCCACCCCGTAGTCGGCGGGCGTCTTCTCCTCCAGCGGCTTCTTCTTCGCCTTCATGATGTTGGGCAGGCTCGCATAGCGCGGCTCGTTCAGCCGCAGGTCCACCGTCACCACCGCCGGCAGGCCGACCCGGATCGTCTGAAGCCCGCCGTCCACCTCGCGCGTGACCTCGGCCGACCCCTCCGCCACCTCGAGCCTGGAGGCGAAGGTCGCCTGCGCCCAGCCGAGCAGCGCGGCCAGCATCTGCCCGGTCGCGTTCATGTCGTTGTCGATCGCCTGCTTGCCGCAGAGCACCAGGCCCGGCGCCTCCTCGCGCACCACCGCAGCCAGAAGCTTGGCCACCGCCAGCGGCTCGATGTCCTGGTGCACGTCGGCCGCCGCCTCGATCAGGATCGCGCGGTCCGCGCCCATCGCCAGCGCCGTGCGCAGGGTCTCGGCCGCCTGCTTCACCCCGATCGAGACCGCGACGATCTCGGTCGCCACGCCCTTCTCCTTCAGCCGGATCGCCTCTTCCACGGCGATCTCGTCGAAGGGGTTCATCGACATCTTGACGTTGGCGAGATCGACCCCCGATCCGTCCGCCCTCACGCGGACCTTCACGTTGTAGTCGATCACGCGCTTGACGGGCACGAGCACCTTCATGCGTGTGAGCCTCCCAGAAAACCGGTCGCGCCGCCGGCCTCGGGGCCGTGCGCCTGATGCGCGCCTGTCTAGCGAAACGAAGGCCGCCGCAACAGGGAAAAAGCGACGCGCACCCGGCGCGGAACGCCGCGCCGGGCCGGCATCCGGCCGGCATCCGGCCGGCACGGGCCGGGAAGGGGCGGCAGGCCGGGAAGGGGGGCTGTCTGCCCCCCTCTTGCCCCTTGCGGGGCAATTCACCCCCCGAGGATATTTGCAGACCGGACATGGCAGGAAGCCGGCTCTTTCCAT